>JBAXTW010000075.1:0-22507 GCA_037129985.1 Pseudanabaena sp. ELA645
GCTTAATCTTTCTTCCATTTCTTCTTGAGCGGAACTTTCACTTTTAATTACACCCGCCATTTTGTGTTTTGGTATTATTCATTGTGAAGTGCAGCGATTGGATCTAATTTCGCTGCATTCCTTGCAGGAATTCCACCTGCCAAAACACCAACGATCAATGAGAGGGTGAACCCTGTGCCAACTGACCACAACGGTACAATAAACGGAAAGTTGAATATGGTTGCCGCGACCAGTGCCAATCCCACGCCAAACCCTACGCCAATTACGCCGCCGATAGTGGAGATGAGGATTGATTCAGCCAAAAACTGCCTCAAAATATCTCTGCCAGTTGCGCCTACAGCTTTACGAATCCCGATTTCTCGCGTTCGTTCCATCACCGAAACCAGCATGATATTGGCAATGCCAATGCCTCCCACCACCAGTGAAATTCCTGCGATCGCTCCCACCATCAAAGTCAAATAACCCATCACACTGGTGAAGGTGCTAATAATATCCACCAGATTTGTAATTACAAAATCATCAAGGTTAGGCGGACGAATGCGATGTCGCAGCCGCAAGATATTTGTCACCTGAAATTGTGCCGAATTCAGTTGATCGGGATCGCTCGCTTCTACCCAAAATCCATTGATTGCCACACCCGTTAAGGCATTGTTGCCGACAATTTGGGCAGACATATTGGTCAAAGGAATATAAATCACATCGTCCATGCTTTGCCCACCCATCGTTCCCTTCGATTCGGCTACTCCGACTACGGTGTAACGCTTGCCTCTGATCCGTAAATCTGCGCCAATTACCTTTTCACCCGATTTAAATAATTTATCTCTCACTGCGGAACCCAGAAATGCCACAGGTTTAGCAGCATCCAGATCAAACTGATTAAAATAGAGTCCTTCTTGGACTTGAATGTTTCTGATCGCTGGAAGATTCAAATCTGCTCCAACTAGGATGGTAGAGATATTGGTATTGCCTCGCACCACTTGAATAGAGCCTCGCTGCAAATATGCCGTAACCAATTTAGCGGCTGGGACTTGCTTGGCGATCGCTTTAGCATCTTCCCATGTGAGCGTACTAGCCGTTCCCTCACCTTGACTAATACCACCTGTTCTAGCCGCTCCTGCTTGGACTAGCATTACATTGGTTCCGAGTTCCTGAATTGTGAGTTCAGTTTGCTTCTGTACCCCTTGTCCGATGGAAGTAATGGCAATCACCGAGGCAATCCCAATAATCACGCCCAACATGGTTAAACCAGTCCGCAGTTTGTTACCCCACAAGGTTTCGACTGACATGATCAGAATTTGACTGAAAGAGACTTTACGCTTGCGGAGCGATCGCTTGGAGGATTGAGATTTTTGCATAGAGAGAATACTCCTTAACCGCCATTAGGGGTCGAAACCTTTCGAGTTCCTGGTGGAAAGCTAAGTAAAACTCGTTCGGTTCCAGTTAAACCAGATTTCACTTCGGTTTTATCATTCACCGTTGTCCCGACTGTAATTGGCACGAAAGCTGAACCACCTTTATCATTAGCGACAAACACTCCCTGAGAGCCATTCTGCTCGACGATCGCTCCCGTTGGAACCACCAGCACATTCGTCAACTCTCCAGCTTTAAACTGCACATTTACATTCATTCCCGATCGCAATAAACCTTCAGGATCGGGAACCGATGTTTTTACTTGAAAACTGGTCACATTTTGAGTCACATCGGACTGAGTAGCGATTTGGGTGACCTTCCCAATAAAGGTTTTATCAGAATAGGCATCTACTTGAATTGTCGCCTCTAAGTCCAGACGGATTTGGGAAATATTTGCTTCAGCGACCTGAGCCACAATCTCGTTTGTAGATGCAAGTGACAAAATAGAAGATGAAGTTGCGGAAGTAACGGCGCTACCTGAAGTAGTCGGGGTTACAAATGCTCCTGGGTCAGCAAATTTACGCCCAATCGTGCCATTAAAAGGCGCTCTTAGCACCATGTCATCAATGTTTGCCTGAATAACTTCCAACGCTCCTTGTGCCGCCATTACTTGAGCGCGGGCTTCATCGATGTCTTCCTGTTGCGCTCCTGCTTGTGAAAGATCGAGCGCTTCGAGGTCTTGTTTGACCTGTGCTTGGGCGCGATCGCGAGCTGTTAGCGCCGTATCGTAAGCCTGTTTAGAAATCGCTCCTTCCCGATTCAACGATTGATTGCGCTGTAGATCGTTTTCGGCTAAGCGCAGGGCAAATTCAGAATCCTCTAATTTAGCATTTGCTTGAGCCGTGGCTTGTTGACGATTGCCACCAATCACCTTTTGCAAATTTGCTTCCGCCGCCGCCAGATTCCCCTGCGCCTGAAGTAATTGTCCCTGAAGATTCGTATCATCCATATAAGCAAGGATCTGTCCTTCTTTGACAGCATCACCTTCTTTAACCAGTAATTGCTTCAAAATCCCTGATGTTTTTGGACTCACATTTACCGATTGCTGTGGTTGCACAGTTCCATTTGCCGAGACTAAAATTGTAAGGTTACTCCGCTCGACGTTTGCTGTTTGAATCTTATTCTTTGCTTGCTGTTGAGGCACTGTAACCACTTGGTTATAAACCAAATAGCTAATTCCCCCAATAGGAATCAATATAAGTAAGACAAGTAACCAATGATTCAGTTTTGGTTTGTGTAATTCCTGCGGTTTTGCTGGGAGTGCTACAGGGATTGTTGTAGGTGCGATCGCTGGTAATACTTCTGTTTTTTGCATAGGGAATAGGGGTTGACCAGAATTTAGACGAATCTGAGGCAACATGAAAATAGAATACTAAGGTGATGTATATGCAAACGTTTGAGTTCCCTTAGTTGTATAGGAATGTACTTAATCTTAATAATCAAAAGCAAAAAGTGGAGACTTTTATAATCATCAATTACGTTATATCTCCTATTCAATCAAATCACTCATTAAATCAAGCGATCGCCTGTCATATTAGTATTGATTGCGATTTGTAGATGTGGAAATTATTCAATTGGTAACTCTAAAAAGACAGAAAATGAACGCTATACCCAAAACAACTACACTTCAAAAAACAGCAATAAAATTGGGCTTTTGGTCGGCAATATTCGCAAGCGTGTTTACGATCTTATTTGTCTTTACTGCGATCGCTACTTCTCTCATGTTCCCAATGAAAGCATGGAATGGAATACAAATCTATGCAGAGAGTTTCAACTTTCTGGATATGGCAAGCTTTATCCCCGCCTTCTTTCTTGCTCCGACAATGATCGTTCTGATAGCTTGTATCAATGCGATCGCAACTACATCGAAGAAGATTTTTAGCCAAATCGGTTTAGCATTTGCGATTGTGTATGCTGCCATTATTCCGACCAATTACTATCTCCAGTTATTTGTGGTGCGCCTGAACCTCCAAAGCGGCACATTGGAAGGGTTAAGTATCCTCGCTCAGCCTAATTTACATTCCATCTTTTTTGCACTAGAAACTCTTGGCTATGGGTTTCTAAGTTTGGCAACCATATTTATTAGTTTTGTTTTCATTAGTGGCAAGTTAGAGATTTGGATGCGATCGCTATTCATCGTCAGTGGCGCTGTGGGTATTTTTGGGGTGATAGTCGCCCCCTTCGACCAGCCGTATCTCATCTTTGCAGGATTGGGACTATGGTCTCTCGCCTTTCCGATATCCACAATCCTGCTAAGTATTTTCTTCCGCAAATACCTAAAATAGAGCATTTCAGATTATCTTTTGTATCGTTTTCAATCAATTCAATCAACTCATTCGTGAAATCAAGCGATTGCCTTCAGTAAACCTATAGAAAATATATCGTTAAAGCGATCGCCTAAAAATCACGACTCACAGTAATTGCGATCGCCTTTAGGAGATAGATTGTTGGTGCGATCGCCGAGAAATTATGAATCACAGTAATAGCGATCAGCTCAGACGACAGATTATTATCGCGATCGCCACAAAATAGCCGTATTTTCTTGGATTATTACGTTCGTGGGATTATGCCTTTTTAAGGGCAGATTGCTACAAATACAATCACTGTCGTACTTGTAGCACATAGAACGTATATCCATAAAAGTCGCTAAATCTCTCAAATAGGTGCATCTCCTCTTCAATTTCATCGATAACTAATTGAATGACAGGTGAAATTTCCACCTGAAGCATCCGTTCGCGCAGTGGTTCGTAATAATTTTTCCACCAAGCCTGACTTGGAAGCCGATGCGTAGAAATCACCTTAAAGCCAGAACGATGCGCCCGATCGCTATTCTCTGCCTCGTTAGCAATCATCGGATAGGCATTTTGCCAGTACAAAGCAGCAGGTTCTGGTACATGATCGGCAAACCAACTCATTTCCGATATAACCGCAAGCCCTGTGTTTGTAAGCAGCGATCGCCAGATTGCCAAAGCTTGCTCAAACCCAAGATTATAAGCAGCCCCTTCAGACCAAAGTAAATCAATCGAACCATCTGCCCAATCGAGCTTTGCCATGTCACCATGAATCGGCTTGATCAGATGCTCCAGTTCATATTGTTTCGCACGAATCTTGAGTTCATCAATAAAACCCAATGCAAAATCTACCGCCATAACAGGGCTTTGATAATATTGTGCAAGTAGCAACGCGCCAGCACCACTCCCGCATCCCAGATCGGCTATCTGCGGATGGGGAGGTAAAGTAGAGAGGTTGCTCAAAATATTGAGTGAGAAAGCATTGTCGCCAGGTCCTTTCCGTTCAATCCCTCGATGTAAGTCAATCAAAGCGTCAATGTACTCGGTTTGCGAATCTACACTCATTTAGTTCTTCCATTCTGATTTAGATTTTTGCTAATCTTACAGTTGATCCTCCCAGTAATGTCAAGTTTATAGGTGATCGCTACCTCACGAAAAAATTAAACAGCGATCATCCTTAGCAAACCATTAATCCCCCCATAAATCATGACTCACAGTAATAGAGATCGCCTTTAGGAGATAGATTATTGATGCGATCGCCTAAAAATCACGACTCAAAGTAATAGCGATCGGCATAATTTGTCTATTACATTTTGTTGCCTATTCAATCAAGTCATGCACGAAATCAAGCGATCGCCTGTCACAGTTAAATCTTTGCATGGAGAAACTCTAATGTTTAAAAAGTTAATCCAGACAATAGTGATTGGATGTGCGATCGCTTTATGTTTCTTTACTGGCATCGATCAAAGCCTGAGTTTTGCAGCATCTTTACCAGTATCAATAAATCTACAATCAGGTGTAGATAACTTTCTGATATCAATTCCATCAGGCTATTACACGATCGCCACTGTCGAAGATTTGAAAAGTGTCATAGATACTTCGCATCCTCTATTAATAGATGTAAGAGAACATTCTGAGTATCAATCTGGACATATACCTAGCGCTATCTCCATTCCACTCCGAACCTTGGCTCAAAATCTAGATCTAATTCCCAGCGATCGCCCTGTGATCCTTTACTGCTCAACTGGATATCGTTCGGCAATGGGAGTAATGACATTACAGCTATTGGGCTATGAAAACGTGCGGGGATTTCCCCTAAGTTTTGGAGGTTGGAAAGATGCAGGAGAAAAGATCGCTGTGTCGAGCATTCGCGAACTCAAAGAAGCATCAGGAGAGATGGTCTATCAAGCGCGACAAACGCTCAAAGATCAGCATGGTAATAACTGGCAAGCGATCGCCTTTGAACGGATCAGAAATGATGGGCAAACCAGCTTTTTTTTGCGATTAGTGGGATTCCCTAAAGTAGCCGAGATTGATCGTAGTCAACCGCTTACCCTGACTAATTCACTAGGGAAAATCCTCACAGCTACCGACTCTTCTAATGATATTTTTACAGATTCATTCGAGCCTCAGCCTAATGTCGGACAGTATAATCTCCAGCCTCTTTTATCGCAATTACAAGCTGAGATCCCCTTAAAGTTATCGTTACCAATTATTGGGGACGAAGCTATTAGCTTATCTGTGCCACCCTCTTTTGTTGAAGAATGGCAAACCATTGCTAACTATAGGTAAATCAAATGGAAAGTAGAAATAAATCAAAAATATCGATGATTAAAAACTACTACTATCTAATTGTGGGAATTCTCTCAATTCTTTTCGCTGTTACCCATGCATGGAATGGGCAAACTACTGTGTTACCTGTAGTTAATACAAGCAACATTAATCTATCCACAAAAACGACGATCTTTTATATTTGGCATATTCTTACGGCTGAAAATTTTATTTTTGGTTTCTCATTTCTTGTAATGGCATTTTACAAAGATTTATCAAAAGTAAAATTTACGGCTTGGTTTATCGCAGTCATAATCATTGTCCGCTGGGTTGTCATTTTTGGCAGCACATTATCTCTAAATATAAATGGTCTCACAGATACGTTGTTTGATCTAATTGCAATAATTATTTATGTCGGATTAATAATACTAGGTACAAGAACAAAAGTTAAAAATTATGGTGTTGGGAATTTCGATTCAGACCAAACTAAGATTGATTAAACTCATCCACACAGAGATTTGGATATTCTTCAACTTTTTAATTTTCTATATGCTTTATGCCGCGATCGCTAATAAACTCGATCTCTGGCTCTGGATTGGTTATGGCTTTGTATTTCTAGAAGGTTTAACCCTATTAACTTTTAAATCTCACTGTCCATTAAATCTGATGGCACGAAAGTACACAAGTTCTACAAAGGATAATTTTGATATTTATCTTCCAAGTTGGCTAGCCAAGTACACAAAATTAATTTACACCACTATTTTCGCGATCGTTACCATCATCACCCTCTACCAAATTTTAAATTGAGAAACATGATATTCATTCAAACATGGCGATTTGTAGCCCTCATACTAGCTGGATTTAGCATAAGCTTAGGTCTGTTTATGAGCTATTCGTTGAAATTACCACCAATAGTCATTGGTATCGTCTTGATTGTCGCTTTGTTGTGGATCATTACGATGTACGGCAGCGATCGCTGGAAGTCTGAAACAGATAAATTACGCGTTAAAATGACAAATGGACAGCAATCAATTCAGACTAAAACCTACGATCCAAAAGAGATTACAGGTTTACCAGAGCCTGTACAACGTTTTTTTAAGACTGTGCTTCAGGATGGACAAGCGATCGTAGCGAAAGTTGAATTCTTGCAGAAAGGACAGTTCAATATGAATGAAAAGTTGGATAAGTGGAACAAGTTTACCGCCACTCAACTTGTGGTTACTCACCGACTCGGTTTTGATTGGGATGCACGAATTCAGATAGCTCCGATGCTAAATGCTTTTGTCCATGATACCTACCTGTTAGGAGCAGGTAATCTACATGCCTCATTACTGGGGCTTTTCACCCTTGCCAATATGCACGATGCACCTGAATTGAACAAAGGTGAATTATTGCGATTCTTTGCGGAAGCGGCTTGGTATCCTACTTCTCTATTACCCAGTCAGGGCGTGAGTTGGGAAGCAATTAATGATAACTCTGCTCTTGCCACTTTGACCGATGGAGAGACAACTGCCTCGGTCGTGTTTCAGTTTAATGCTGAAGGAGTAATTGCCAGTATGCGGGCTGAAGATCGTTATCGCGATAAGACAACTGCTATGCCTTGGAGTGGTCGATTTGGGGAATATTCACTTGAGAGTGGGATGCTTATTCCTTTATATGGCGAAATTGGATGGGAGTACCCTGAAGAACTTCGGCTCTATTTTAAAGGCAAAATTACTAAAATCAGCTACGAGTTTGCATCGTGAGCATATACATCCCATGAAAAATCCTATAAAAAAAGCACCTTTTTTCAAGCACCGTTTCTTTCTATTAGGAATATCTTTATCGCTATATACGATGGGACTAATTTTCCCAGCCCTTGCCTTTGAGATCGTTAACTACAAAACATTACACTCAGGTGTCATGGTCGATATGAGAGGAATTGAAGTTACCGCTTGGGGAGTACTGGGATTATTATTTCTCCAAATACCTGCGATCGGCTGGTTAGCAAATCCACTTTATTTGCTTTCCTGTGTATTTTTTGTAAAGAAGAAATATCAGTTCTCTATAGCTTCTACCCTTACTGCAATTATTGTTGGTTTTACAGGAACAATATCTGCATATTGGTTTGCTTTGCCAAATGGAAGTAGTCCTGACAGTCAAATTCTATTAACCAAATTATTACTTGGCTTTTGGTTATGGCTTGCTGCTCCTACATTTCTGATGATTGTTGATTTTGTCTATTTGCAATATAGGAGCCGGTCCAATGCCCATGAATAAAAAAATGAGAATCATAAAACTAAATTTATATAAACTACCAATTTTGTTGGCAGCAATTATTTTCTCTGTACTTAATTTTGAAGATAAGGCGATCGCGCAAGCTGCCGATGTGCCGAAACCTAATGCTAGTGGAGACTTTAATAGCATATTTCTACAAGGAAACCGTGGCTTTTATGCTGTTCAAAAGTGGTTAATTATTCAGTCTGTGGAATCAGAAGCGAATGGAGGTACTGTAAATTGTCGGTACACCCCGAATGGAGAGATAAGATCCCGCATTCAGAGAGGTGCTATTCTTACGGCTGTTTTTAACAAAACTACGATGGGTCGAGTTCCCAATCCCCATACCTCAGCCGATGATGCCATCGTTTTAGACAGTAGTGGCTACCCTTGGTTGCGAGTAATCGGCACAAGAGAGGAGTTAGCTTATCCCGTCAGACCGCTGACTTTTTATGACTTAGGAGAATGCTATGTGAGGGCTAATTTAAAATATATTGCTCCCATTAATCCTGATGCAATCAATTTTTACAATCAAAAAACATCTTTTTCTTACTGTGCTGTTAAGCCTTTGTATTGCTTACCTATTATCGCTCAATGGCTATCACTAAGGTAGTTATTTCAGTACACCCAATTAATGGCACTGGTTTAGTCTGCGTGGATTTTTGAAGTCTTGATAAGCAAGGGATACAGTATCTCCAATTTAATATTTCACATTTAATAAATAAGAAAAAGAATGAAAATAATTGATAACAGCATATTCAAAAAACACTCACCTATCAAATTCTTTTTGTTGGTTTTGTTACTGTCAATTCCATTATGGATATTGGCTGCTATGACTAGAGATTTAACTGAAGTACTGCCTATAAAACTGCCAATAAGCGCCTTAATGACTTTTTGTCCTTTATTAACAGCAGCGATTCTTGTTTATCAAGAACAAAATATTCAGGGAGTTAAGGAACTGTTAAAACTGTCTTTTGACTTTCAGAAAATCAAAGACAAAAAATGGTACATACCCATTCTTCTTCTCATGCCCACCATAGCGGCACTTTCTTATTTGTACTTAAAGATAACAGGAGCGATACTACCAGAACCGCCAACACCCTTTCTATCCGTCATCATCTTTTTCTTTGTGTTTTTTATTGGTGCGATCGGTGAAGAAGTGGGCTGGAGTGGTTATGTTACCGAGCCTTTGCAAAATGAGTACGGGGCTTTTAAAGCAAGTATCATTATCGGTTTTATTTGGGCAATATGGCATATTATTCCCTACAGCCAAGCCCATCAAACGCCAATATGGATATTTTGGCAATGCGTCGGCACAGTATTTTTACGAACAATTATGGTTTGGATTTTTAACAATACTCATAAAAGTGTTTTTGCGATAATTCTCTTTCATACCACGCTTAACATAAGCCCGTATTTATTCCCAAGTAATGGTTCGCATTACGATCCATTTGTCTTTGCTATTTTGTTAGCGATTACCGCGATCGCCATAACTTGGTTATGGGGAACAAAAACCCTGAGTAAATATCGCTTTTTAGCCCAATCAGTGAGAGGTGACACATGACCAACTCGAAGCGTATAGGAGGACTACTCGGTCCAACTCTGATGGTAATGGTTGCTTCGGAGTTTCCGCTTATTCAACCGCATCTCTACGACGAACAGATCCCACCAGTAATCTACCTCTCTGGAGTTCTCATGTTCGTCGCAGGTTTAGCGATCGCGCGATCGCATAACCGATGGCAACGTGACTGGACTTTGTTAATTACACTCTGTGGCTGGTTCTTGCTGGCTCTCGGACTGTTCCGAATGTTCGCGGCTAGTTTTTACCGACTTGCAACTGGTAACACAAGTTCACTTTTCTTCATGATTGTCGAAGGTATCTTATTTGCTATTGGTTCTTTAATAACGTGGAAGTCATATACCCGTGACGCAAAATCATAATATGCGATGCGCCCGTTGAAGTTGCCTGTTTTAGTAGGTATCTAATTAATCGTCAAAGTGTCATAGTAAGATACTTGAGTAACACTCTATATTAAAAAAATATTTAACCTAATGACAGTAGAAGCTTCTGAGTCAATTTACAGATTTTCAGCAGCGGGGCTTGATGGAAATCCAATATCATTAAGCACCTATAAAGATAAAGTTTTACTGATTGTAAATACTGCCAGTCAATGTGGCTTTACGCCTCAATATAAAGGACTACAGGCGTTGTCTGATCAATATACCAACCAAGGTTTAGTTGTTTTAGGATTTCCCTGCAACCAATTTGGACAGCAAGAACCAGGAAACTCAGACCAGATTCAGTCTTTCTGTGAAATTAACTTTGGAGTTTCCTTCCAACTTTTTCAGAAAATCAAGGTAAATGGAAGCGAAGCCCATCCGCTATATCAGTATTTGTCTAAAGCGGCTCCCGGAATTTTGGGTACTGAGGGGATTAAATGGAACTTCACTAAGTTTTTGGTCGATCGCAATGGAAAGGTCGTTAAACGGTATCCTCCAACTGCAAAGCCAGAAGATTTAGTGAAAGATATTCAAGCATTACTGTGATAGTTAGAGTGTTGAATTAAGTTATTGGCGATCGCAAAGACAAATAATTATTAAGCGATCGCCTAGAAATTACGACTCATGGTAATAGCGATCGCCTTTAGAAGATAGATTGTTAGTGCGATCGCTGTTTTGCTTATTGTGTTCTTGCAGTTTATGTGAGTTTACTTTGTCATAATCTTCCAGTGATGGACTAAAGTTGACTGATACCTCCATCAACAGCAATTTCAGCACCCAAAATGTAGCTGGAATCTGACGTACTAAGGAACAAAACTGCTTTTGCAATTTCTTCGGAAGTGCCAAATCGTTTCATTGGAATTTGCGCGATGAATTTCTGTGCATTTGCTTCAACAGCCTCCTGAGACAGTCCAGTTTTACTGTGAAAAGGGGTCGCAATTGCACCTGGACTAATCGCATTCACGCGGATTCCACGATCGATTAGCTCCGCAGAAAATGTTCTGGCTAGGGATCTCACAGCAGCTTTGCTAGCTGATACAACGCTGGTATTTGGAAGACCAAGACTACCGATGAAAGAGGTATTGAGAACGATAGCAGCACAATCGTTGAGATGAGCAAGAGATTTTTGAACAGTAAAGTATAGTCCTTTCAGATTGATTGAAAACACTTCGTCATAAATGGCTTCGGTTGTAGCTTCCAATGATGTAAATCTTCCCATCCCAGCATTTGCGAATAGAATATCAATCTTGCCAAATTTTTCTGCGATCGCTTTGTAAAGGTTGTCAATCTGCTCTAAATCCGCTATATCAGCTTGAAGTGCTAAGACATCTCCTCCGATTTCTATCGCTGCTGTATCTAAAGAAGTGCGATCGCGTCCAGCAATAATCACTCGAGCGCCTTCTTGACTGAATAATTTGGCAGTCGCCAATCCAATTCCACTACTACCGCCAGTTACCAAAGCTACCTTGTTCGCTAATTTCATTATTTTTGTCTCCTACGTGAGTGATTTAATCAAAACATAGGAGACTATCTAATGGGAAGTATTTACCTAAAAGTGCTATACTTACCTAACAGTGAAAATAGTCGTAAATAAGGATTCTACGCGGTGGAGAGATTATCCGTTCAACAGGCAAAAGCCTCACTTGCCAAGAAAAAAGCGTTCAGTTCAGCTTGCTCTGTGCCACAAGTTCTCGATCGGATTGGCAGTAAATGGGCAATTCTGATCATCTACGCGCTCTCTCAAGGGACAAAGCGATATAGTCAAATCCAACAGCTTATTGAAGGAATATCACCCAAGATGCTGATTCAGAATTTGCGAAAATTAGAGGGTTGTGGATTGGTAAAAAGGGTTGTCTATCCAGTGGTTCCACCTCAGGTAGAATATTCTCTTACCCCACTAGGTGAAACCCTAGTCGAACCTCTGGCAATGCTTTATACATGGTCGGAGGCACATGTCCATGAGTTGGGTGAGAATCCGTTAGAAAATAACAAAATACTCGAAAAGACTTATGCTTTGAAATAGGCGATCGCCTACAGCAACCCCTTTAACAGATAGATAATTGAGGCGATCGCCTAGAAATTACGACTCACGGTAATAGCGATCGGCAATTACTACAGAAGTACCGACAAAACAATTTGCAAATATGAATATGAGAAGTATTAGATAGTTCAATCTTGGCATATTTATTTAAACTGATTCAGAAGAAGTTCGACTCATTAAGCGATCGCAAGAATATATTGCAACCATTCCATACGAGCTTGAATTAAAAGGAGATCGCCTTTGTTGTCCAATAGGACTGCGATAATTTCTAGCTCGAAGTACTGTGAGTAAGTTGACGGATTTGAGATTTTAATACAGCAAATGCCAATGCTAAAACTACTAAAATACCGCCTGTGAATGCATAGACTCCACTGAGTCCAATTGATTTTGTAAAAGGTTGGGCAATAATCGGTGATAAGAATTGCCCAAGGAATAATGAAGTTGATAGACCGCCAAGAGCTTGCCCTCTAAAAGCATTGGGAACAGCCGTACTAATCCAAACATTCATATTTGGCATCAAAATCCCCAATCCTATTCCTGCGATCGCTAAACCAACCAAAACTTGCACCCAAGTAGATCCTTGTCCGATCAGCAGGTAGCCAATTCCCATACAACCAAAAATAATCGGCAACAAGCCGACAAAATCTATGCGCTGTTTGAGTTTCCCATAACTTACAGAAGCGAAGGCACTAAATAACGTACAAAACGCGATCGCCATACCGCTTTGGTCGGGTGCTGCTTTCACTAGCCCTTCAAGGAAGAAGGGTAACTGCACTGGAATAAGATAGAAGGCAATCTGGGAGATAACCGTTAATCCATAAACAATTGCCATAATTGCGATCGGTAAAGACTGAGCAGGGCGATCGCCCGATCTGTTTTTATCAATTGGAGCGCTGCGATCTGGTTCGGGAATGAACAGGGCGATCGCAGGAACGATAAGCCAAGCAAAAAGATAGATCCCAAATGGGAAATGCCAGTTTTGCTTCGCCAAGGCTCCACCCAAGGTCAGGAACAAAACTCCACCTAGCCCCATCGATCCTGCTTGCAGCCCCATGAAGGCAGCTCTAGCTGAACCACTATAATAATCGGCAATTAGAGTCGTAGCGCTAACCATCACCCCTGCTACAGCCAATCCCAAAAAAGCACGACCAATCAAAATTGGAATCAAATCATTCAGAAATAGTCCTGAACATCCTGCCAATCCATACACAAGTGCAGATGACAATAATAAGGTTTTGCGTCCGTAGCGATCGACAATCTTCCCTGCAAAAGGAGAGCCAAACACAACGAATAGAGCGGGAATTGTAATTATCAATTTGACCAATGTAACTAGCGTCTCAGAATCGGCGATCGTTCCCGCAAAATGCTTGGTCATCAAAGGCAAGGCTGGAGATACGGTTGCTCCAGCCATGACGGTTAAACTACTTGCGAGTAGAAGCGTGATTTTGGTATTCCAATTGTTTGGGTTAGTCATCAGTTAGTGATTCCAGCGTTTTACAGCTTCCACAATACGCTGACCGTAGAGTTCGCAAGACAAGCGATCGCCCTCATCTAGTTCCGATCCTTTTGCACCCGTATAATCAGGAGTGGTCTGTCCCATTACGCCCATGTATGAACCCAAACGATTTACTCCATTCGGTTGAGACATCTCACCAGCTCCAACCCAAATCATCGAATGTTGGGATGCGTTAATCGCCAAGTACAGCAATGTTCCTTGCTTATCGCCACTAAACGATGCTGAGTGCGTAAATCCTCCCGCAATCTTGTCTTTCCAGCCTTGTTGGAACCAAATCTCGCTAGCAGCATCGATAAATGACATTGACCCGCAACTCCACCCATATAGGTTGGAGAACCAAAAACGATCGCATCCGCACTATCTAGGCTTGCTAGCATTTCCGCATCTTTCCAACGTCCATTAACAATTTGTTCTCCTTTAATTCGGAGCAGTTGAACAGTGACATCGGAACTTTTTTGAGTGCCTGCGGCGATCGCCTCAGCCATCAGATGGGTGTGTCCTGTTCCCGAAAAGTAGCAAATTGCAATGTTTGTCATGATTTAAGTTTTAACTTGATGAGGATATTGATTGGTCAAGTAGCTGCAAAATGCTACCACTAGTCTGAAGATGCTGACAAGTCTTTCAATCAATATCATCACCGACTAAAAGCGATCGCCTAATAATCACGACTCACAGTAATAGTGATCGCCTTTAGAAGACATATTTTTGGTGCGATCGCCTAGAAATCACGCCTCCCATCAATAGCGATCGCCTTGAGGAGATAGATTGTTGATGCGATCGATTCGGGAGTTTTGTGAAGAGTTGAGGATTGACATAACGTTATAATTTAGGTAATAGAAAATAGTATTTTGCTAAATTTATGAATAATAATTAAGGAAATTAACACTTATGCTAACTTTACAAATTACAAAAGATCAGGTTTTTACTTTGATCGATCAACTTTCACTTAATGAGCAGCAAGAAGTTTTACAATATTTAGTCGAAAAAAACCGTGAGGATCTTGATGATACCCCTGATGATATTGTTGTCGATGGTATTAGACAAGGACTCAAAGAGGCGATGAGTGGTCAAACTATTCCTCTAGCTCAGATGTGGGAGGGGATTGATGTCGAGTAATTCTATCGCAATTTTTCTGACTTCCCGTTTCAAAAAAGATCTCAGTCAATTAGCTAAACGTTATCGTTCAATTCGTAAGGATCTAGAACCTCTAGTTGAGCAGCTTAAATCAGGAGAAATCTTAGGCGATCAAATTTCTGGTTTGAATAGTCAAGTATTTAAGGTTCGTCTCAAAAATAGCAATATTCAAAAGGGAAAAAGTGCGGGTTATCGGGTTATTTATTATGTGAAAACGGAAACCAGTGTGGTTTTGGTGACGATTTATTCTAAATCCGACACATCAGATATAGAGAATAATGTGATTGAAAAAATTATTAAGGAATTTGTGGAGGAATAGGTAATGAGTAATAGATGGAGAAAGTTTACCAGTATCTTTAGCTACGAAAATATTTTAGAGCGATCGCCTTCAGCAAACCTATAATAAACATATCGTTAAAGCGATCGCCTAGAAATCACGACTCACAGTAATAGTGATCGCCTTTAGGAGATAGATTGTTGGTGCGATCGCTGGGAAAAGTTCTTGATTCATCAGATTTTTGGTGGTTTGCAGGTGTCAATTTCGGCTAAAATAGATTAAAAATAAAAGAGGCTATATGCCAGAAGTCACAAGATTTTACGGGATAACTATCAAAGTCTTTTTTGGAGATCATCCACCTCCACATTTCCATGCAATTTACGGCGATTTTAATGCTTTGATTGGTATCGCATCGCTAGAAATCATTGAAGGAGATTTACCAAGTCGGGCTGAAAAGCTAGTAATGGAATGGGCTACGCTATACCAAGATGAACTTCTGAATATGTGGAACACTCAAGATTTTTGTAAGCTGCCGCCTTTAAAATAACTGAGATATTTATTATGAAACCTCCTAAAATTATTTCTGCTCAAGTCATTGGCGATCTCACGCTGTTGATTGAGTTTAGCCAAAATGAATTTAAGAAGTATGATGCCTCTCAGTTGTTAAATAAAGAGATGTTTGCTCCATTACGAAATCCTACCTTTTTTAAAAATTTTAAGATTGAGTCGGGTGGTTATGGTTTGGTTTGGAATGAAGATATTGATATTAGCGAATATGAACTTTGGAAGAATGGAGTGAGCCTTAAAGATGACGAAAGACAGCAATCTTTAGCTATGACAATATTTTGAAGCGATTGCCTACAACCAACCCTTTAGCAGATAGATAATTGAGGCGATCGCCTAAAAATCACTCACAGTAATAGCGATCGCCTTTAAGAAATAGATTGTTGGTGCGATCGCCTAAAAACCACAACTCACGATCGCCTTTAGAAGATAGATTGTTGATGCGATCGCCTAAAAATCACTAATCAAAGTAATAGGGATCGCTTTTATGAAGATGTATGCCGCTTTTTTTCGAGTTCTCTTACTTTATCCAAGATTTCAAGGAATAATAATCCAAACTGCGTAAACTTGTACTCTACTCTTGGCGGTACTTCTGGGAATGCTATTCGCTCTAGAATGTCAAAATCTACCATTTTGTGCAAACACGCATTCAATACCTTAGTGGTGAGTCCATCCAACGATCGAGTAATTGCTCCTGGGCGATCGATACCTTCTTGAATTAAGCCTAAAATTCGCATTGACCACTTACAGCCAACAATATATTCGAGCATTTCCGAAACTGAAGTTTGAGTGGTTTGCATATCAATCGTTGTTGTGGTTGAGAAAAATATTTAGTGTCGTAGCTACTCAATTTGTACCAAAAAGTGCGTACCTTTCCCAAAAGTGCTTGCTTTTCAACTTCCTTGATTATCTTTATTATGCTCTCATTAACTCAATCAAATTCGGAAATAGGAGAATATATTATGTATTCGGAATTTAAGAATCAGCATGCATTAGTAATCGGTGGAAATAGCGGGATCGGACTAGAAGTTGCTAAAATCCTCCTCAATCAAGGGGCGATCGTAACCATCGTTGGACGTAACCTTGAGAAGCTTGAGGGATCTTCATCTTTTCTAAGCCAATTTGGGGATATTAAAACTTGGCAATCCGATCTTAGCGATCGCAAACAAGTTAATCAACTTACAGATCGCATTGCTGACGAGTTGCCTGAAGTTCGCTATCTCGTCAATTCAGCAGGAGTGTTTTCACCAAAATCATTCTTAGATCATGGTGGTGAAGATTACGATCGCTATCTAGATCTAAATCGCGGTACATTTTTTGCAACGCAGCAAGTGGCGGGAAACATGAGTAAATCTGGGGGGGGAGCTATTGTCAATATTGGATCGATGTGGGCACATCAGGCGATCGCAGCTACTCCATCTTCGGCTTATTCGATGGCAAAGGCGGGATTACATTCTCTTACGCAACATTTAGCAATGGAACTAGCGCAGTATAATATCCGCGTAAATGCTGTCGCCCCTGCCGTGGTAGAAACGCCTATCTATGGAGCATTTATTAAACCTGATGAGATTCATACAACCTTACAAGGCTTCAATAGTTTTCATCCCATTGGTCGAGTGGGATTGCCAGTTGATGTCGCCGAAACTGTGGTATTTATGCTTTCTAATCAAACTTCTTGGGTAACAGGCGCTGTGTGGGATGTTGATGGTGGCGTGATGGCGGGACGTAATTCTTAATATAGAGTTAGAGCGATCGCCTACATAAACCCTTTAGTAGATAGATAATTGAGGCGATCGCCTAAAAATCACGACTCATGGTAGTAGCGATCGCGGTGATGGTTAGGCAAAATCTAGATGACTATTCATCCAGATGGCTGCTTGGGTGCGATCGCGCAAACCCAACTGACTAAAGATGTTAGTAATGTTATTTCTCACCGTCTTTTCAGAAATGAATAGCGTATCGGCAATTTCACGATTATTTGCACCTTTGGCAATTAGCCTCAAAATCTCCTGTTCTCTAGATGTTAAATTTTTAAATTCCGATGGAACTTGGCTGGGAGGTTCAGGAGCAAGCAACTTAGTCGCTAATCCTGGAGATAACTGCATATAGCCTTTATGTACTAAACGAATTGCTTGGGTGAGTTCCTCAAAGGGCGTATCTTTGAGCAAATATCCAGCCGCGCCGAAACGCAAAGCTTGAGTGATATATTCGCGATCGTCAAAGGTGGTCATAATCAGCACTTTGACCTCTGGAAAAAGCTGACAAATTTCTTTTGTTGCGGCGACACCATCCATTTCAGGCATTCGCACATCCATTAAAACAACATCAGGTTGCAGCGTTTTAACTAGAGCGATCGCCTCAATCCCGTTTTTGCCTTCACCAACAACCTGTAACTCTGCATCAGACTTCAATAGCGCTTTCATGCCGCGCCGAATTAAGTCTTGATCGTCAATTAAAAGAATCTGAATCATCGCAAATTAAAATTGCTATATATTTCTGAACCTAGCAATAATTTTACAACCATTACCCTGTGATGTCTTAATTTCTAAGTTGCCAGATACTGCCATTACTCGTTCCTGCATCCCTTGCAACCCAAATCCTGATGCATTTTGAGTAATATCGAATCCTTTGCCATTATCTTCGATCGCTATTTCTAGATCTTGATTTTTTACCTGACAGGAGATATTTACAAAACTTGCTTCAGAATGCTTGCTAATATTTGTTAGTGATTCTTGAACAATGCGATAAACGATGGTTTTTAATTGCGACGAAATCTGGCGATCGCGATCGATGAAATCGTCTATGTCAGTCTGATAAGCAATCCCCGTCGATCGCTGAAATTCTTCGACTAACGATTGAATTGCTGATTTAAGCGATCGCCCTTCTAGCGGCTCACTGCGTAACGCGCTCACTGATGCTCGAACTTCTTTTAATGCAGTCGCTCCAAGTTGTTTCGCTTCTAATAAAAGTTGTTTTGCTTCATCAGGCTCAGATTGCAATAATCGCAAAGCTGCTTCTAAATGCAAATTAAAGCCTGTGAGCGAATGCCCCAAAGAGTCATGAATCTCACGGGCTATGCGGTTACGCTCCTGCACAGTGGCAAGTTCTTCTATTTGAGTCGCATATTCTGTCAGTCTCTTGTTCGCAATTAATAGTTCTTCTCGACTTTTGCGTTCTGATAAAGCTGACTCGACCAATAGTTGTAAAAACAGAAATATTAAGCCTAGCATGATTAAAAATCCAACCCAATAGAGTAGGGTGGGATCAGAATCGATTTGCAACAATAGGCTCTGACTTCTCATGCGATCTGTGATACAGATTAGCACTGAAAATAGGGCAAGCCCAGTCACAACCGATCGCGATCGCCCTTCTAGCATCACGCAATTACGAGTCACTAACACAATGAATAGCAATTGAAAAAGTGAAATATTGCCCTTGAGAGTCAACAAAAAAATCAAAGCGAATTCAGCAATGATATAAAACAATTTATGTAATGGAGTCTGCGGAAATGCAAATCCAAGGACTGCAAATATCAATATTCCAATTTCGTTAGAAATAACATCAGTTGGAGAGTTTAATTTATTCGCGACGAGAATTTGCGTGATCGCAACTAGCCCTAATAAAATCCATTCGAGGATTAGTAAAAGCTGCAATAAAGGCGATCGCCCATTTAATCGCGAATTTATCCGAATTTGCATACAGCATTTTTTCTCTTTATAGATTTGGGACAAATGTCCCGAAGAGATCGGGACAAACATCACTGGCATGACTACTCGTGTTTGGTATAGATTGTAAAGCATCAAAGAAAGCAACAAACACTTGCTACTTGAAAACAGTTCATTCCAATCACAAATATTAGGAGTTAGTCATGCAGAAACCACAGAAATTAATCTTGAGCCTCACATTAGCCTTAGGTCTTGCCACGATGGGGATGTCTAATCCTGCTAATGCAAAGACAGTCACAGGTCCCAAGGGTTCTACAGCGACTGGTAGCGGTGTAGTAGTTCCCAACCGTCAAGGTGGATACACGGGAGCCGCCGAAGGTAAAGTTAATGGAGTCAATGGCACTTCTGCGAACGGTAAAGGGAAAGTGACAACCGATGGTAATGGAACTGCTAATTATACTGGTAGCGGCTCAGTAACCACCAAGGATGGTAGCACCTACACGGGTACAACAACTGGAACCTCCAGCTATAACTCCACTACTGGATATAGCGGCAATAACACCACCACAGTCAACGGCAGTAATTATTCAACTTCAACTCAAAACGGTTCGACTACAGTTACTACTCCTACAACCAGCAAAACGTTCACTCGCCGCCGCTAATTACCTTTAGCCCAAATAAATCTTCAAAAGTGTTGCCAAGTAGCACTTTTGAAGATTTTATTCTGGTTCGTTATTCCATTTGGATAAACTTCTATGCAAGACCTATTCATTCTCAAGGTTGCCCCATTTATAGCAGCAGCGATCGCGATCGAGTTAACTTTTCTATTCTGGCATCACAAATTGCCTCGATATTATTCATGGAAAGAAAGCCTCGCCACACTTGGCGTATTTATTGGCTATGTCGTATCAGGAAAGATTTCCAAAATATTTCTAGTCGGTTTATCGATGTGGATTTGGGAGCATCGATTACTGACCGTCCCGCTTGATACTTGGTGGGGAATCTTGTTGTTTTTTTTAGCGATCGAGTTTTTTTATTACTGGCAACATCGCGCTTCCCATCGCATTCGTTGGATCTGGGCAAGCCATGCAGTGCATCACTCAGTTAATCATTTCAATTTTTCGGCGGCTTATCGCTTGGCATGGACTGGCTGGATATCAGGGAATTTTCTATTCTTTTTACCGCCTGTTTGGCTGGGGTTTCATCCGATCGCACTCGGGGCTGGTCTATCACTCAATCTGCTTTATCAATTTTGGATTCACAGCGAATTGATCCCAAAACTTGGCTTTTTAGAATGGATATTCAATACTCCATCACACCATCGTGTCCATCATGCTTCTAATCGAGCCTATATCGATCGCAACTACGGCGGCGTTTTAATTATCTTCGATCGCTTATTTGGTACATTCACTGAAGAAAATCTTGCTAATCCACCTATCTACGGTTTAACGAAGCCAGTTCGTTCGCATAATCCAATTATAATTGCGCTACATGAATGGGCAAGAATGTTTCGAGATATGCAGTTGACTCCATCTTGGCGCGATCGCCTTGCGATCGCTTTAGGTTCTCCAAGTGATGATGGTTGGGCAAAATCTTCTAATGTTAAAATGCGATCGCCTACAGTAAACCTATAGAAAATATATCGTTGAGGCGATCGCCTAGAAATTACGACTCACAGGAATAGCGATCGGCTAACTCCTCAAATCGCCAATATAAGCACCAATTTGTTTAAGTCCCTGCAAAACTTGGATACGTTCTGCTGTATTCTCAAGTAACCGATAAGTATGCGATCGCGTATATTGAGGGATACTTTGGTGGCGATCGCATTTCAGAAATAATACTTCTCTTCCGTTTGTAATCATTCCATAGCAACTTGACTGTAAGTTGGGAGCGCTCAACAAATAAGTAAGTGCTTGGGGAATTCCCGCCGTAACGTCTAGCCTTGCAGGCTTTGATTCGATTACCAAAATCCAAAAACTATCTTGGATTACCAAAATATCAATTCTGCCTTGAACTGCAATAACATCAGCTTCGTCCGCAACTTCGATACTGGTACTTACTTCTGCTTTTACCAAAAAAGGAAATTGATAGAATCCAGCCAAATCTAGCAGTGGCGATATAACTACAAGCTTAACAATTTCTTCGAGGGGTGGTTCCTCTTGACTGAGATAGGTATAGTTGCGAGTGAGGCGATCTAGTCCTTGTAGTTCCGCTTCGGTTAAAGTCGGTGCATTATTTAGCCATTCGTCAAAAAAACGATCGCTAGAGTCAGGTCTCAAGCCAAAGTTTTGACGGAGAGTGCTAAGGGTAAGGCTACTAGCATTTGTAATCACGGTTAAATCTATTTAGTATTTACATGAAATGTAGAAATCTATGCATTTGATCTAGTAGTCTGCCAAAGGAAATTTGCGGGGTTATTGAAACGAGCTTCGCTCGTTTCAATAACCCCCAACTCCTCAAAGTTCTCGTGGCGGACTACTAGTCGATAATAATTAATATACAATACATACGAAGAAAAAAATGATCGCATCCTCGAATCTTATCACCACAAAAAGCGATTGCCTAAAAATAACGACTTACAGTAATAGCGATCACCTTCAGCAAACCCTTTAGCAGATAGATAATTGAAGCGATCAATCCCAAGTCTGATAGCTAAACGTTAATGCTAAGATCATGCCAGTCATTTAAACAAGGCAGTAGGGTAAGGTGAATGCATCCATTGAAGTTTTTGAAACTAGGAAGAAAACATAGAAAATTTCTTTTCTTAGTTGTACTTGTTGTCTTCTTTTCTCTTAATGTTTTGTCTTACTTTAGTGCTTATGCTCTGACACACTATAGCTCCTCTGGTCATTGGGGGATAGGAATTCCTAAATCTACTAACTCAAAACTCCCTAGTGATATTGGGCTTGAATATATCACACAACGTATTCCTATCAATCAAACTGAGTGGCTAGAGACTTGGTTTATTCCCACTCAGTCTGTATCTAATGGTACTGTTCTGCTGTTTCCTAATGCAGGAAGTAAAGACTCCGCCGCGCTCTCTTTCTTGAACAGAGTTCTTTGGCTGGGCTTTATGCTGGT
>JBAXTW010000076.1:0-22496 GCA_037129985.1 Pseudanabaena sp. ELA645
ATTAGCCTGCCTTTCCCATTAGTTTTGCTTATCCCCTCAAACCCAGAAGAGCCAACTAAATCATTGTCAATAACATCATCATTAGCCTCAACTTGTTTAACAACAGGATTTAATTCAATTTTATGTAAATCATTTGTAATTTGATCAGCAATTTCTGACCAGTCTTCATCAACTAAATCATCATCAACAGAGTTTCTGTTAGCCGAACTAGCTAACCACTCAATCTCAATAATATTTTCTAAATGAGACTCATCTAAATCATTATCACTTACATCATTCTGAAACTCATTAATAACAATATCATCAACAATCTCGCTAGAATCTTCAACTTGCTCTAATTGAAACTCATCCAAATCATTATTATTTGAACTATTCCACGACTCATTAACAACATTCCTAATTACAGAATTGTTGTCAAAAGCAGTCTTTGCAGTTTCTATTTCCTCAGTAAACAAAGCATCAATCACCTCATCGTCAGCCGTCACTTCCTGTAAATTGGATTGATTAAGCTGATTTTGACTAACATTTGGACTAATTGGCGGATTAGATACCACAGGCGCAGAAATCAATTTCTGCTTAACCGCTAAATCCTCAGCCCTTAATCGCTGTCTTCTATGTCCCAATACATCAGGAGTCAAATAGTCATAGGTCAAAATACCATTTATAGAATATAGAGGATCATTTCTTAAAGGCAACAAATTCAGCCATTCTCTTACATTCGCCGAGCGTTGATCAGGATCTTCCTCTAGCCCTTTCCAAATCGCATCTTGCACCTCTGGACTAATAACATCAGGTAATTGGCGCGGTCTTCGGATAGG
Source organism: Pseudanabaena sp. ELA645 (assembly GCA_037129985.1). Classification (GTDB taxonomy): domain Bacteria; phylum Cyanobacteriota; class Cyanobacteriia; order Pseudanabaenales; family Pseudanabaenaceae; genus Pseudanabaena. The sequence continues at coordinate 819 of JBAXTW010000076.1, forward strand.
AGTTCGGCCAGATAGCATGAAATATAGCGTAGCCGCCAAACTATACACATCTAACTTCGGACTCTGACGGATATAAAGTTTTTCCATATCCTCCATTTGCATTCGTTCGTACAACTTAACGATTTCTGGGGCTGTAAAACCTCCATTGCCAGGAATCGCCTCATAACTACGCACCAAATCAGGAATAAAACGCCTCGACATTCCAAAATCAATCAAAACCGCATTACATTCACCACCATAGAGCGCGGAAATTTCGCGAATCATAATGTTATTAGGCTTCACATCATGATGCAAAAAACTATTCTTGTGCATCCAATCCAGCGCATCCCCAATTTGCCTGATATAAGCCAAAGCCTCAACCTGCTCCAACGCGCCACGAGTCACAACCCGATCCCATACCGACATCCCCGCCACATATTCCATCACAATACAAGGACGATCATTTTCTTCTTTTAAATAAAATTTGCCCTCTAGCTTCACAATATGATCGTGCTGACAAGCCTTAATCGTTGCGGCTTCCTTATCAAACAGATCCAAATACTGATCGCGTACCTGCGTATATTGAGGTGTAAAAACCCGATCCTGTGGTGTTTTAATGACTCCTTTTTTACCGCTTTTGTCCTTTGCTAACCAAGTGTGACCCCATCCTCCCTGCTCAGGCAACAACTCGATCAACGTATAAGCATCACTCAAAAGATATTTAGCCGCCCTTCCCCAGAAGCGATCGCGACCGATCACCTCATCGACCCAATCTTCACCCTTATACTTACCGTTCGCTGATTTTCTTAATGCAAATGACATTCATTAATTTGCACTTTTTGGCATTACTATTGATAATTAATACTAATAAAGGTCATTATTGCTTTAATTTATTTGTAATGCATACAAGAAGGTGAAAATCAATAACTTCGTAAAAAAAGTTCATAAAGCCTGAGATCCTTATTGTCCCGTCAAATGTTTTGACCTATTTCAAAAATCAGCGAACCGTAAGCTTATAAATCTTCTTGCCAACTTGCCAAGGCATATCGTTTTTTGATCTAGGATTACCACAATTTTATTTTGGCATAAAAACTTTAGATAGCCTCAAATTAGCCATATTATTTGCGATCGCCTACAATATCAACCAGCAAAAGTAAAATCTGATTGAGGCAGCGATCGCAATGCCATCAAAAATCATTAATAGCTTCAAATTTCAGTTTTATTCAAGCGATCTAGATATAAGTTAAAATATTCAAATAGACTATTGTGGTTGGTTCCCTAACATGGTTAATACTCTTCCCAAACAGACGACCACCGAACAGGACATAGAACAAAACATAGAAGAGGACGTATGGCTTCCCCCCATGCCGCCTACAGATTTAATATTTGATGACGGAGAGCCATTGGAAACTAATCAACATCGTGTGGGGATGAATGTATTGATTCGCTCTTACCAGCAATATCGTGGTGAAGCAACTGATTTTTATGTCGGTGGCAATATGTTCGTCTATTACAGCACCACTCAGGTCAAAAATCGTGACTTTAGAGGACCAGACTTTTTTGTAGCTTTGGATGTAGATGGTCAGCGCGATCGCCTTGGGTGGGTGGTATGGGAAGAAGATGGACGTTACCCCGATACGATCATCGAACTCATGTCTCCCAGCACTGCAAAGGTGGATTTAGGGCTAAAAAAGCAATTGTACGATCGCGTTTTTAAGACCCAAGATTACTTTGTTTATAACCCCTTTGATGCTAGTTCATTACGCGGTTGGCATCGCCATAGTTCCTACGAAGCGATCGAGCCAGATAGCCGTGGTTGGTTATGGTGTGAAGCCTTGGGGTTATGGTTAGGGACTTGGGTCGGGACGATTGATCGAGAAAATCTAACTTGGTTGCGTTTTTATGACTCAACAGGAGCCTTGGTGCTTTTACCTGAGGAAGCCGCCCAACAGAGGGCTGAATCTGAAAGGCAACGGGCTGAATCTGAGGCGCAACGGGCTGAGTCTGAGAAACAACGTGCCGAGAGATTAGCGCAGCGACTAAGAGAGTTGGGTGAAGATCCCGACAATATTTAGCGATCGCCATACAACCACTTCTAGACTGTTGACGGGCAAGAAGGTGTTCTAAAAAAATCTCTATAAAATAGCCGCGCATAGCGCGGCTATTTTGTTTTAGGAGACGCAATACTTATCGTTGGTCTGCACTGACTTCACTTCGATCGCTACACCAGAATTGATCACAAACTCGCTCAGTCCAATCTCGCTTTTGGGATTGCCCCAATCGTAGGTATAACCCATTCTTGTCCATGGATAACCACCTGTAGCGTTGTAGGACTTAGATCTTAAATCCTCAAACCATTTCACATATTCGGGTTTGACTTGTTCTGCAACGGCTTTGGGTAATTGGGTAAACTCACCAAAAGCAGTGCGATCGCTGGTTTCTGCATCAGCACTAGGACGGAATAGATCCTGTGGATTTACCCAAAACTCAACAAAGCGAGTCTTGCCATTATTTGGCGGTAGTCCTAATAACTGCTCTAAGCGCAGAGTGCGATCGCTCTGACTGGTTACTTTTTTCAATTCCTTCTTACAGAAATTTTGGAGTTCAGGTGCTGCTGTTACCCATGTTTGGCGCGATGTATTTACTGATTGACCGACTTGAGTATCGTAACCTGTCCAACTTGTCCAAGTTGCCACCAATACTTTGCCCTTGGGAGCCGTTTTGTTTTGCCAGATTAAAGATTGGTTATTTTCGGTAATGGCAACTAAATTTTTAGAAACCTCATCGAGTTCTGCAACCTGAGCATCAGCAACCGCAAGATTATATTTGTTGATGAGATCCGCAGAAGGGGTTTGAGAATGTAAACCTTGTGGTGTCAAACCAACTGCAAAGGCAAAAGCAGCGATCGCCAAAAACATGACGACAAATGTTTGCGTTGAAAACTTATATCTAGATTTCAACGCAGATGTGAAGTTTATTTTGTTCATTATTAATTTTTGATTCCTAATCTAATATCAAAAAACGAAAAAATCAGCCGCCATCAAAAATGCTGGCTCTGAATTGATCGCGCCTAATAATACATCAATTAACAGGTCAACTAATACATCAACTAATACATCAATCAGTCATTTTTCAGGAACAAAGAGCATCCATCGTTAGTCCTACTCAAATAGAACTCCATGGGCATCTCCAGAGGTATTTATGATCGCTAGACTTACTTCAAAATTCGTAACAAAATCCGCAATCATGGCATCTCTAACCATGCTGAGCATTGCGATAACCTCTCTGAGCGCTAGTCCTAGTGAAGCGTCTTCTCGCTATCGGAATAAATCCAAAACCCGATCGCAAATCACCGCAATTCAATCCCAATACCAAACAAACCAAGTTCCTAAAAATCAAGTAGCTCAAGTATTTCGCTCCAATTTTAACTTGCCTTCGGGACAAGCGATCGCCACCAAAATCAATCGCCAAGATACCCTTGTCATTTCTAAGGGCGAAACGGTGAATGCAAGTTTATTGGTTGCTCAAGATATTGCTGCAACTAATGGCACAGTGTTAATCCCTACGGGAGCGGTGATCGAAGGGCAGTTTGTCCCTGCGGAAGGTGGTTCGAGATTTGTTGCCCAAAGGTTTACTAGTCGTGGGGCGACGGTGAGACTACAAGCTGAATCCGCTCTGATCAATGATACCAAAGATCCCCGTGCAACCAATACGGGAGCGATTTTGACTCAAGCTGGAATTGGTGGAGCAGCAGGTGCTGTTCTGGGTGGTGTATTTCGCGGTAATGTGCAGATTCTCGATGTTCTTGGTGGTGCGGCGGCTGGAGTCGTCATCGGCAATGTGACAGCGCCACAGGCGACAGTGATTGAGCCGAATACAGTTATTAATATTGTGACAAAGCAAAGTATCACCTTTGCTGTCAGAGAGAATTATTAGATAGAGTCTATTGGAAACCATTTAAGAATTGTCTAGATCCCCCCCAGCCCCCCTTACGAAAGGGGGGGAGAACCAATTAGATTGTCTACTTCCCCCTTTTTAAGGGGAATTGAGGTGGAGCCTTACTAGGGCAAAGCGCTGTAAGTAGAGCGATAGTTGCGGGGAGTTTGTTTCGTCCAACGCTTAAATGCACGGTGAAAAGCACTTGGTTCGGAAAATCCTAGGAGAAAGGCGATGTCATGAATGGAAGTCTGCTGATTTTGGATATGTTTTAGAGCCAGATCCTTGCGGGTTTGATCAAGAATTTGTTGATAGGAGGTATTCTCTAATTGTAATTCTCTCTGAAGTTGACGCACACTTAGTAGTAGAGAACGAGCGATCGCTTCAATTGAAGGTACTTCACCTTGTAAGTTTTGAGCGATCGTTTTAACAACTTTTTGAGTATAGTTTTCTGGTTCATTCAGAATATTGAGCATATCTGAGGCATGGCGCTCAAACATAGATAGTAAATTTGCATTTGCCGATCGCACTAGCCAACTTAAAGAAGTTTCTGCAAATATAATTCGATTAATGGATTGAGAAAACTTGACTTCAGTCTGAAAGATTCTATAGTGTTCAGAACAATCTATGGGCGCGGGATGCTGAAACCAAATCGATTGGGGCTGTAAACTCTTTCCTGTAAGCTGTTGGGTTGCTTTGAGGAGTGCCGAAAATGTACTCTCAATCGGTTGCCTTGGCTCGTCAAGCAGATAATTTTTAAGTCCGCTAACAACTTCGCAATCGCAATATACGAGATCTCCCAAAACTTGATAATAAATGGCAACGCCCTGACTAAATAGACGGGTATATTGTGAGAGTTTATCGAGAACTTGTCCGTAGTTTTGGCAATTTAATAGCACATATCCCAAAAGCCCGATCGCTGGTAGCTCGAAGGCTTCACCGATATGTAGACCGAGATCGCGATCGCCAGTTTTTGTAACCGCTTCGCGCCATAGATATTTCAGTAATTCTCCAGAAATTTGGCGATCGGGATCTTCTAGCCAAGCGGGATTGATATGAACTTTTGGATAAATTTCATTGAGATCAATGCCTTGGGCGGACAGATATTGCAAGATATCACGGGCGATCGCAACTGAAAATTTTGCATCTTTATTAGGGACTGGATCAGAATTTGAGCTTACACTTTGCATGAATTAGTTTTGCATAAATTAGTGCAGGGCAAGATTTGCAACTTGGCATCTACGGTCAATTTTCTGGCGCATTGCGTCATTTTGAATTCTAGCAAAAAGCCTTACCTTTGATTTAACAAGAATTGATGTTTCACGCATCTATATATCATGATTACCAACTCTTCCCAACCCAAGCGAATTTCTGTATTAGCGATTTCTATTGCCTTAACAAGTTGCTTTCTCATTCAAGAAGCTCAAGCCATACCACCCGAACAATCCTCTACCCAAAAGTCAGGAACTGAAGCAACCCGTCAGCGCGGCTATATCGGTGTTGGTGGCACAATTGGCTTGAGTGGTAATTCATCAGCCTTGGGAACGGGTGGAGTTTCGCTTTTCTCAAAAACGATATTTACAGACAATCTGTCAATGCACAACAATACCGTAATTTTTGGTTCTAGCATTTCTTCTTCTTCTTCTAATCTCACAGTAGATTTCCCAATTCGTGATGCAGATTCTCAACAGATTCTCATCTCGCCTTTTATCGGTGGTGGTGTGATGTTCACGAATGAAAATGGATTAAAAATCGCGCCCCATGTTACGGGTGGAGTAGATGTACCGCTATCGAGAAATATTACGGGAACTGTGCAGTTGAATGTTGGTTTACCAAGCGATCGCAAAGCTGACATGGGACTTTTGCTTGGAGTCGGTTATAGTTTTTAGTCTTTTTTATACTCTATTTCGCTGTAACTTTCTAAATAAAATTATCGAGAGGAATTTATAATGAATCGCTTACGACTGGTTCGTACAACTGGTATTTTTTTTGTTCTGCTAGTTATTTTTCTTAATATCCCCTACATTCGCTTAACTCAGATTTTTGAGTATGACGATATTCTCCGTAAACCGATAGATTACGTTCTTACTCAATTTCATGCTGGGGGTGCATCGCTAATTCTCACTTGGTTTGCCTTTGCCATCGCCGCCTTACTATTTATTCCTGCCAGTATTCTGCTCCAAAAAGTCATTGATCGCGATTCCCCTTACCTAGCGATCGCCACGATGATGGGAAGTATTTCTGGCGTACTTCAGGCGATCGGGTTAATGCGTTGGGTATTTGTAGTTCCACTTTTAGCAAAGCTATATACTGATCCAAATTCAAGTTCCACTACTCGTGAAGCCGTAAAAGTTGTTTATCAAGCAGTCCATCAATACGGCGGTGTTGCGATCGGCGAACAATTGGGACAAACACTTCTAATTGGCTGGACAATTGGTGTAGGAACTGCGATGTTGCGATCGCCTTTATTCAAATCTTGGGTTGCATGGTACGGCTTATTCACCACACCACTATTATTAATTGGGCAGAGCGAACTTGTAGCGACAGTAATCCCCTCAATGCCGATAATTGAGCTAACGCCAATTGGATTTATTCTTTGGGAAATCTGGATGCTAATAGTTGGCATTTCCCTAATCATAGTTCCCAAAAGCAGGTTGGAACTACAATACAAACAATCTTAAATTTTGCTAGATCTTTATTACTAACTCACCTTACGCAGATAGAATTCCTGCGATAGCCCAGTTTTGGGGCTGGCACGGGGGCGCAGCCCCTACAGAATATGAATTATTGCAGGTAGGGGCAATCCCCCTGTGGTTGCCCTGCTTGGCTAGCAGGAAGAGATACATCATCTACGTTCTGCGTAACATCAGTTACTAATTACTAATTACTAAATCTTTTTACCAAATCTATGTTTATCCTCAACTTCCGTGACTTTCTCGCACATCAATTGGGATTCCCGTCGGGGTGGTTTGGCAGACTACTGATTAGATTTCTCAATCGGCACAACGCTGCCATGAATGATCAAGTTTTGCAGTTGCTAGATTTACAAAAGGGCGATCGCGTTCTAGAAATTGGCTTTGGCGGTGGTTATCTGCTCGATCAAATTTCACGCACAGGACTACCAGCCATAACTGTTGGTCTTGAGCGATCGCCTGAAGCGATAAATCTTTGTGAGCAAAAGTTTCGCGATCAAATTAGTCAGAGAAAAATAGAACTTCTTTGTGCGAACGCGGCGGAATTGCCATTTCCAGATGCGTACTTCAACCAAATCTGTACGGTCAATACGATCTATTTCTGGACAAATGCTCCAAAAGTATTAGCCGAATGTCACCGAGTTTTAACCCCAAATGGAAAGTTAGTAATTAGCTATAATTCTAAAGATTTTCTAGAAAAACAGAGATTTTCCCAACATGGCTTTATTACCTACGAAGTAACAGAGATTGAAATGATGTTGCAAACTGAGGGCTTTACACAGATAGTTACGGTTTCAGGGAAAAGCGATCAACATCAAGAGTTTTTCTGTACCTTGGGCGATCGCATCAACTAATTTGTTATTTTATAGATAGGGGCAATTCATGAACTGCCCCTACATTGCTCTAAACGGCTACAGCCACAGGGCTATCGAGCTTCTTGAGTTGCTGAACGAGCAAACTGAGGAATAGACCGACATCGGTAACAACCCCAACCGATTCCACAGAACCGCGATCGGCGAGTTTAGTCACAACCGCAGGATTAATATCCACACAGACCATCTTCACACCTGCGGGAGTCATGTTACCAACACCGATCGAATGCAACATCGATGACAACATCAAAATCATGTCAGCACCACGAATTTGTTCGCTATACAAGCGTTGAGCTTCAATCAAATCCATGACCGTGTCGGGTAGGGGACCATCATCACGAATTGAGCCAGCTAGTACAAAGGGAATGTTATTAGTCACGCATTCGTACATTACGCCAGTCTTGACAAAACCAGCGATCACAGCTTTGTGAATACTGCCATAACGACGTACTGAGTTAATCACTTTCAGGTGATGGCGGTGTCCGCCTTTGACGCTGACACCACGCTTAAGATCGACTCCGAGGGAAGTCCCCATTGAAGCCTGCTCCATGTCGTGAACAGCGATCGCATTACCACCGAGCATTGACTGCACATAACCTTCACGAATCAAATAAGCCAAGTGAGGAGCGCCACCCGTATGCACAACCACAGGACCACAGGAGACAACTAATTTGCCACCGCGATCGCGAATTTGACGCAATTCCCATGCAATTTGTTCGACAACCAGTTCCACACGGCGTTCGCTGGAGACACCCGCACCCATGAAAGAAAATTCTTCTTTTTTGGCAGTATCTCTCGCTTCAGGTTTGCGGACTGTCCGCACACCATCGTAACCAACTACTACACGATCGCCAACTACGAGATCACGCAATAATTTGCAAGTGGCAGTTTTACCATCAGGGCTAATGGCGATCGCCGCATCCATACGCTGATTAGTACAACGAATCCATTCGCCGTTCACACTGGCTTCGGTAGGATAAATCGTACTGACATAGAAATCATCAGGAGCGACTCCATCTTGCAATACAGGTTCAAGATTGGTATCAGAAGTATCGCGATCTTGAAGTACTGCACCAATTTCAATCAGTTCGCCCATGATTGTTTCCATGAGGTCATGGGATGGCGCAGAGATGCGAATCTTCGCTAAGGATGTACTTTGTCTTTGTTCACCAAGATTGAACTCTAAAACTTGGAAACTACCGCCATTATCTGTCACCAAATCGAGCGCCCGATTGATAATGCCAGAGTCTAGTAAATGTCCTGTGAGTTCGACAATGCGAGCTTCGACACCGCTTGGTTCTACGGGGCTTTCTTCACCTTCAGGCGCGATCGCAACTTCCACGGTTCTTAAGGTCAAGCATTTCGCGGCTCCACCTGCTTTCAAGAATTCAGTTAGAGGTGTTTCGATTACTGTAAAACCAGCATCAGTAATCTGTTGTTTGAGGCGATCGCTAATTTTATTCATCACCACGTTCTGACCGACGTTGACCGCATTACATGAGAATGTGACCGCATCAGCCTCTTCAATCGCAATTCTCTTGTCCGCAGGAACCCGCATCTCAATCAAGCGATTGGAATAGGAGTCAAACGCGGGAGGATAATAGAGCAAATATCCGCCTGTTAACGGACAGAAACAGGTATCTAAGTGATAGAAACGATTATCAATCAAACGCAACGATAGAACTTCCACATCTAACCATTTGGCAAGATAGGGGTGAGCATCAAGTTCTGAACGAAATCCGTAACCAGCCCATAACCAACCGCCAGTGCGATCGAATAAGGCATCACCAGCCCCTTCAAAAGGTAAATCCTTGGGCAGTTCATATACTGTGAAGCCCTTAGACTCAAACCATTCTTTAAAATATGGCTCCTCGCCTTGACGTTCTTTATGTAAAAAACGGCTCAATACGGCTTTGTCTCCTAACACCAAACCAGCATTGGCTGTAAATACCATATCTGGCCAGCCCTTTGCAGGTGTTACTAGCTCGACATTGACCAGATCCTTAAGGACTCCATACAATTTTTGCCATTGCACAACAGCGCGATCGCGACTTGATTTGTGAACGTTACCCTCCATCCAAGGATTGATCACATAGTCTACGTCGTAGTGATCGGGGGCGCACATCAGATAATTCAGTGGGGCAGTCATAGTAAAAATAAATGATTAGGGGAAAATGCAAAATCTGGCATATTCATACTGGCGAATACCAAATCTCGCTAAGCTAACAATTGCGCCAAACAATTGCATCAAACAATTACACCAAGCAATCGCTAAAGATGCCAATCTCCAATCATACCTAATTCTTTATAGGGTAAACCATTACAAAAGTTATCATATCTTGATAATAGTGAGCAGGACTAAATTTAGATAAATTTGGAATGGGTTAGACCTTAATTCTTTTGGAGAGTAGTTCCTAGCCTGCGTACTTGTTGCCAAAACACTTAATATGAGCAAAAAAGTTTCAAAAATCTATTGCAAAAACCTTATAGTTAATGTACATTAAATGTAGACCCATCCTATTCCCACCCGTGTGGGTCTAGTATCCCCGAAATGGCAATTACTTCCGAAAGGGGTAAGCGCAAATCAGTAGACCTATAGCTATCCGCTTCATATACGGTAAGGTGGCTACTGATGCCGAAGGGATATTTTGTAATCTAACAACCAAATAAAACAAAAAAAGGGCGTACTTAGTACGCCCTTTTTTTGTTTTATTAATCGATAGGCGGCGCTTGGGGCTGTCTATCCATAGAGGGTTTAAATATCTAGATCCGCAAGCCCCAACTTAGAACCATAGGTTTCAATAAATTCACGGCGTGGTGCAACTTTATCGCCCATGAGAATTGTAAAGATACGGTCGGCTTCAGCAGCGTCTTCAATGGTGAGTTGTTTTAGAGATCGCGTGGCAGGATTCATGGTAGTTTCCCATAGCTGTTGCGGCATCATTTCGCCCAAACCTTTAAATCGCTGAATGTTGTAATTAGCATTAGGCGGGAAAGCGGCGATCGCTGCTTGTAAATCGCGCTCAGTGTAGCAGTACTGAGCATTTTTACCACGTTCTAATTTATATAGTGGGGGGCAACCAATATAAATAAAACCGCGATCGAGAAGTTCCCTTTGATAGCGATAGAAGAAGGTGAGCAGCAAGGTGCGAATGTGCGCCCCATCCACGTCAGCATCAGCCAGAAGAATAATTTTGTGATAGCGCAGTTGCGACTCATTAAAATCTTCACCTTTAATACCCAAACCGCAGCCCGTAATCAGCGCTTGAATTTCATTGTTCTTATAAATCTTGCTATCATCAGCTCTTTCAATATTGAGAACCTTACCGCGCAATGGCAGGATCGCTTGATAATGGCGATCGCGTCCTTGTTTTGCACTTCCGCCCGCAGAATCTCCTTCCACAATGAAAATTTCAGACAACTTAGGATCGCGAGAACTACAATCGGCAAGTTTTCCTGGGAGGGTAGAAGACTCTAAAGCTGATTTACGGCGGACTAACTCACGCGCTCGACGGGCAGCTTCCGCAGCGTTGAATGCTTGCAGCGCTTTTTCGATAATTGCAGTTGCTACCGCAGGATGAAATTCTAGATATTCATTAAGAACTTCACCAACAAAGGAATCAACAATACCGCGTACCTCAGTATTACCAAGTTTGGTTTTGGTTTGCCCTTCAAATTCAGGATCAGTAACTTTAACTGAAATTACGGCGGTTAAACCCTCACGCACATTTTCACCCGCGAGATTAGATTCACCCTCTTTGATCTTTTTCAATCTTCGTGCTGTCGCATTCATAGTGCGCGTGAGAACAGTTTTCAGTCCTTCAAGGTGCGTACCGCCGTCAATTGTGCGAATATTATTCGCAAATCCCAAAACATTATCGTTGTAGGAGTCGATACACCATTGCAGGGCAACCTCGACAACAACATTATCGCGCTCACCATTTACATAGATAATGTCTGGATGAATTGGTTCCTTGTCGCGAGTCATATAGGCAACATATTCACGAATGCCGCCTTCATAACAATAAATATCAGTGCGAACTTCTTCGCCACGGCGATCGCTAAATTCGATTTTTACGCCAGCATTCAGATAGGCGAGTTCCTTGAGACGACCCGCAAGAATATCATATTCAAACTCGGTTTGAGTCGTAAAAATTTGAGAATCAGGTTTGAACCGCACCTGTGTCCCACGACGTGGTGTGAGTTCTTCGCTTTTGCTAGGAATTAGCTCAGTGACAGGGAAACCTCTCTCGTAGCGCTGATTGTAGACTTTTTCCAGTCGCCATACCGACACTTCTACCCATTCCGAGAGGGCGTTAACCACGGAGATACCGACACCATGCAAACCACCAGATACCTTGTAGCCACCATTGCCAAATTTACCGCCAGCATGGAGAACTGTTAATACTGTCTCAAGGGCTGACTTGCCTGTTTTGGGATGGGTATCCGTGGGAATACCGCGCCCATTGTCGGATACAAGTACGGAGCCATCGGGCATCAGATCAACCACAATGCGATCGCAATGTCCCGCTAGCGCTTCGTCAACGCTATTATCAACAACCTCAAAAACTAAGTGGTGTAATCCTTTTGGACCTGTTGTACCAATATACATCCCAGGTCTCTTACGAACTGCTTCTAATCCCTCAAGTACTTGGATCTGATCGGCATTATAAGTTTCAGTAACGATCTCAGGCATGAAGGTAAACAACTCCAGAAATTTATGTGGCGCTCAGTATTACGGTATAAAAATTTTCTTTGAGGAAAAATTGACACCGTTATTGATGATGCTTTTAGGATGTGTTTTGATTAAAGATATAAAAACACCATGCCATTATAGCTTAAAAGCCTTACAGATATATCAAAACCATCTTAGATTAAGTTTTTATATAAGGAATGCGATCGCGTAAAAACCAAACAGCAGAGGAGCCTAAAATAATAGCAGCGCGTGAGTTAAGGATTACAATAGGCACAATACATAGGATCAGCAGTCTGAATTTCATCTGGGAATAGAACTTCTTGCTGAAAATGACAGCGATCGCATTGATAAACATGAGCGCGAGTAACTTGGGTGGGCAATCTGCAAAGTTCACATGGCAAACCCTTTATTTTTTTGACTACATCAAAATTCACAAAATTACAATTGGGACAGAGTTGCTGTAATTTTCGTACTAGATCTTCAGTAGCTTTGGCAATATTGTTCATGCGAGTGGGATTGTAGAGCGATCGCATATCTGTCTCAATATGAATTTGTGGTGATCGTTTTAGCAATTCATAAACAGATTCTTTGAGCAAATCTTCCGAATTAATTCCTTTATAAATTGCTTCTTTTGCTGAAGTTTTAGCATCTGACATCAACACAATCGCATGATCGGGAAAGCCAACTTTGAGCGCAAACTCATAGGCTTGTTCGTAGCTAGAAATCTCTTGATGGCGAAAGTTTGTATCAGTGGAGAGAAATTCGCCATAAACAGAAAAGTTATGTTTTTGATCGAGTAAAAACACAATTTCGCGATTGAAGGGAATACCTAGCATCGGATGCGGAAAAAAGCTACCTTCACTGGCGATCGCTAAATCAGCATCAATTAGTTCTAAAGCTTTCTCCGCCTTAATCTTCGCGGTTTCAATTTGATTAGCAGGGCGATCAATATCGCGAGTAAATGTGCCAAACAAGTCGCTATCAAAATCTTGAGGTACGACAACTCTCACGCCTAATGATGCTTCTAAAATTGGCGCGATCGCTAATTCCTTACGATGCATTGTTGCAATTACCGCTAGGCGATCGCACATCTTTATACGTTGCACTAACACATTTATAAATAATTAAGTCTTCCTAATTAGTATACATTTAGATTGTAGGTCTGTTGTTTGCCCGACGCTGATTCGACTATTACTCTAACCTCACCTCTGTAGCCTGAATTAGTCATTAGTTCCGCTCTAAATTGACCATTGCGATCAACATTTTGCTCGACTCCATCAACTGAAACTGTATTTGCAAAATCAACTTTGCCAACTAAAATCACTTGACGACCATTATATTCAAATAGTTTTAGGATTTGATAGTCCAATTCGGTATTATCTAGAATTGGGACGGGTCGTGAAGGTGGCTCACCTAAAAGCGTCTGATTTTGGAATCCTTTGTTAACAAGTACCCCAACATTTTGCGCTTCTGTCTGTACTGCTCCATCAAATGTCGAAATTACTGATCGCCCCTCATTGTTAACATTAACAACGTACTCTGTACCACGAACTCCTGCAACAACGCCTGGAGTTATAACATTAAAAATTGAACTGGTATTGCTAAATCGCCTAACTTGTAGTCGTACTTTACCTTTGGGGATCAACAAACTGGTAACTCTTCCATTACTGTTAGTGACCCGTAAAGAATTGACACGGACAACTGTATTTTCCGAAACACTTACAAATCCAATACCCGTATCGATACTGAGCAAGGCTGTTGATCCGTTACCCGTAACAATTTCTTCGCCAACGTTTGATATGAGATCACCTCTTCTAGCGGGTCTATTTGCATTTTGAGAACGAATAAATACATTGCCAACTAACTGTTCGACTTGCAAGTACCGACTTCTTTCTATTTGTAGCTGTGATTGAGCATTACTCAATTCAGGTTTCCCAAATATCACCAATAAACTAGCAAATCCAGTACTACAAACTAATCCCAAAAATCTTTTGTTTAAGAAACCTTGCTCATTCATACTATCAATTATTCTTAGATATAAACACTAAACATCAGTTCAAATTTAGATATAACTTTAAGGTCAGACCAAATCAATCTATATTTGAAAGAAGAGCGTAACATATTTTGAATATTTGATTATGTGCTATTTGTCTTAATTATCTAGTGGCAGTGGGAGGCTCCGCCACTAGTATTGTGATTTGTCCTAATTCAGATAAAGACACCAATCCTACTCATCGTGAGCAAAACGATTGTACAAAAAGTCAAGCGCAGTATTTCTCAGATCGTAGTATAAAGGATCTTCCATGATTTGAGCGCGATCGCGTGGTCGAGCAAAGGGAATCGTTAAGACTTCACCAATACTCGCAGCGGGTCCATTGGTCATCATCACAAGGCGATCGGCTAGGAATAAAGCCTCATCAATATCGTGGGTAATCATTAATACCGTACAACGATGTTCTGTCCAAATTTGCAATAGTTCCTCTTGTAATTCTTCCTTGGTGATTGCATCTAAAGCGCCAAATGGTTCATCAAGGATGAGGACTTGAGGACGGATGGATAAGGCTCTAGCGATCGATACGCGCTGTTTCATCCCACCTGAAATTTGCGTTGGTTTTTTCTCGGCAGATTCACTCAAGCCAACCATCGCGAGGTGATGGCGAACGATATCATTTTTCTCGCCTTTCGACATATTGGGATTAACTGAATCTACCGCCAGCATGACATTTTCATATACTGTAAGCCAAGGCAAGAGGGCATAACCTTGAAATACGACCATGCGATCGGGACCTGGTTTGGTAATCAGTTTGCCATTAACTAAAACTTCGCCGATCGATGGTTTTGAGAAGCCGCCGACCATGTTTAACAGTGTAGATTTACCGCAGCCAGAGTGACCGATAAGGCAAATAAATTCACCTTCTTGAATATGTAAATTTACATCTTTCAGAACAACATATTCACCTTTTGGCGTGGGATAGATTTTAGAAACGTTTTCAATGCGAAGGAAGGATTCTTGAGGGGGGATGGTTGCGATCGGGCTGTGATTAAGGGTTGTTTGGGTCATTTTCTTACTCTTTCTTGCACTCAATTTATAAAAATTCTTGTATAACTGTAGGGGCAATTCATGAATTGCCCCTACAGTTGGGCGGTTAAGCAACCATTCGCATAGATTCCATGCCAATCTCTGCCATTGTGATATTGCGCTTAATCTCTAGTTGATTGAGATAGGCGATCGGATCTTCGGCATTAAAGGGAATGTCATCAAAGAGTTGAATCGCATTACGGGTATAGGTGATATCGGTTAGACCAAGCTCACGCGCCGCCGTACTGAAGACTCCCACCCGACAGCTTTTTTCGAGAACTTCTACCCAGTTGCGAGGGAAGGGAACATCGCCCCAACGAGCCATCTGGGTAATATGCCAGAGATGTTCAGAACGGCTGGGGCGGTTGACACCAGCACCATAGAACTGATGGTGAGCAGGTTCGCGCATCGGTGAGTCGATCGCGCAGGTGACATCATCAGGATTACCTAAATGGATGTAATTCACATTGGTGCTGACATAGGCGCGACGAGAGAGGATCTGGCGAATCTCTTCTGAATTGTTGGGATCGGCGCAATACATACAGGCTTCTAGTAAAGCCTTGACGAGAGCGATGTGCGTATTCGGATAGGCATTAGCCCAATCTTCGCGCACACCGAGAACCTTGCCTGGGTGTCCTTGCCAAATTTCTAAGTCAGTGGCAACGGTAAAGCCAATATTTTCCATCGCAGCACGGAAGTTCCAAGGTTCACCGACACAGAAACCATCGATACTGCCTGCTTTGAGGTCAACTACCATTTGCGCGGGGGGAATGGTTTTTAACTCAACATCGTGATCGGGATCGATGCCACCTGCGGCTAACCAGTAACGCAGGAGTAGATTATGCATTGAAGACGGATGGACTACACCCATGCGGTGAGAGCGATCGCGTGTATTTTGCAACATCTCTTTAAAATCAGGGAGAGTATGAATACCGCGATCGTAAAAGCGGCGATCGAGACTAATCGCGTTACCATTACGAGTCATGGTTAGGGCGGTCACAATGGGTTTGCAAGCACCAGCACCACCGAGAGTCATCCACATCGGCAAGCCTGAAGGCATTTGCGCGGCATCCAGATAACCACCTGCGATACCATCGACAATTCCGCGCCAACTGGTTTCGCGAACGAGGGAAACTTCATCAAGTCCATGCTTTTGAAAGAAGCCTTTTTCTTTAGCCACAGCGATCGGCGCACAGGCGGTTAAAGGAACGAAGCCGATTTCTAGATTGACTTTTTCTAGACCATGACGCGCCACAGTAGTTACGGTACGCGCATTCAGCTTTTTAACGCGCTTCTGTTGATTTAAGAAGTAGATAATCTCACTGCGTAAGCTGTAATAGCTAGGATGCTTAACTGCTTCTAGTCTTTGGCGAGGGCGAGGAATATCCACTTCCAAAATACCGCCAATTTTTGAAGATGGGCCATTGGTGAGCATGACAATGCGATCGCTCAGCAAGACAGCTTCATCAACATCGTGCGTAACCATTACCGCCGTAATTTGATCTTCATTACAAATCTGCATTAATTTCTCTTGCAGATTGCCACGGGTCAGAGCATCCAATGCTCCGAAAGGTTCATCAAGGAGTAATAGTTTGGGACGAACTGCTAAAGCTCGTGCGATCGCAACCCTTTGACGCATACCACCTGATAGCTGTGTGGGTGGTTTATCGATCGCATGGGCTAGACCCACCATGTTTACATAACGCTCAACTAAAGCATGACGTTCATCTTTTGACAAATTCGATAGAACTTCATCGACAGCCAGAGCCACATTATCGCGTACCGATAGCCAAGGCAAGAGCGAATAGTTCTGAAAAACCACCATGCGATCGGGACCTGGACGGGTGACGCGCTCATCTTCGAGCATGACCACGCCGCCAGTGGGGAGGTCTAATCCTGCGATCATGTTCAGTAAGGTAGATTTCCCACAGCCAGAGTGACCGATCAGGGAAATAAATTCACCTTTTTTAATATGTAAATCAATTCCTTTGAGGGCGATATACTCTTTGCCACCGCCTAGGGGAAATGTTCTCTCGACTTGATCTACGGAAACAAAACTATTCATTTTAAAAATTCTCCTTTAATTAAATATCAATCTGCTGATGGCGCTAGGTTCTAAAGATCCCCCTCAATCCCCCTTAAAAAGGGGGAAGAAGATAATTTTCTTTTCCCCCCTTTACAAGGGGGGCTAGGGGGGATCTCTTTACTTCTGTTCTTCAGGCAAAATCACGTTCTGAAGCCAGCCGATCGCACGGTCAAGGATCAAGCCGACAGCACCGATATAAACTAGAGACAAGATAACTTCGCCTACTTTGTCATTGGTATAGGAATTCCAGATGAAGAAACCGATGCCAACAATACCTGGCATGATGATTTCGGCGGCGATAATGGCAAGCCATGCGAGACCGATAGAAATGCGTAGTCCAGTAAAAATATAAGGCAGTGCCGAGGGAATCAAAATCTTGAAGAAATACTTTTGGCGAGAAAGTTGTAGCACCCGCGAAACGTTGCGGTAGTCTTGGGGGATTTGCTTCACACCAACCGCAGTATTTAACAAGATTGGCCATACAGCTGTGATAAAGATAACGAACAATGCAGCAGGTTCATTTTGACGAAGTGCAGCCAGAGCGATCGGAACCCAGGCAAGCGGTGGAACAGTTCGCAAAAATTGGAACAACGGATCGAGCGCTTTGTCAATAACCGCATTAGTGCCAACTAGAATTCCAACACTAATACCGACGATCGCTGCTAATGAGTAACCCTTGGCAACCCGTTCAAAACTAGCGAGAGTTTGCCAAAATAATCCTTTGTCAGTACCACCGCGATCGAAGAAGGGATAGAGCAACAGATTGCGAGTGGATTTTTCCGAAATAATATTAATTGGACCTGGCAATTTGACTAAGCCAATGCTAGAAAGAATCTGCCATACAATCAAGAATCCCAAAATGCCGATGATTGGGAGCGCCCAATTCTGAGCATTTTTCTGCCAAAACTTCGCAAGGGCATTTGATGAATTACGATTACCAATACTTGCTGCCATAATTTTTTACTCCTAAATTCAATTGTCTTTAAATGTCCAGATCCCCGACTTTTTGTGTGACTAGCAGAACTAATCTATGATTGCAAAGAAAAAGTCGGGGATCTTAAACTCTGCATCTTTAGCTTTTTTATGTCTTTAAGCCTTCTTGATCTTCAATCCATCAAGATAAGCTTGAGGATTCTCAGGATCGAACTTTGTACCATCGAAGAATTCTTCAATACCGCGAGAAGTACTAGTCGGAATGTCGGCAACTGGGAAACCAGCATCTTTTGCCGCCTCACGCCAGATATCCTCACGGTTGACCTTCTTGATCCAATCCTTCGCAGTTGCTAGAGATTCCTTAGGTAAGAAGCCCCAACGCACACTCTCGGTGATGAACCAAAGATCGTGACTTTGATAGGGATAGGAAACATTCCCTTTTGAGTCTTTCCAATAGAGAGTAGCCATACTCTTGTCATCAATAATGCGCCCATCACCCATGTCATACTTGCCCATCATTGGCGCTGTCAGGATTTCAGGATCAACACCAAAGTAGTTTTGCGTGGCTAAGATCTGCACAAGTTCCTTACGATTATCAAAGTTATCGCACCATTGCTGCGCTTCCATAATTGCTTTTAGAATCGCTTTTGTCGCTTTAGGATACTTATCCACCCAATCCGATCGCATTGCAAAATATTCTTCAGGATGTCCTTTCCAAATTTCCGCAGTCAGAGCAGGAATGAAGCCGATCTTATCTTTAACGATGCGATAGGGCCAGGGGTCACCTGTGCTGAAGGCATCCATTGTGCCAGTTTTCATATTGGCTACGGTTTGCGCCGCAGGTACGGTCAGCAATTCGATATCGGTATCAGGATCGACACCATTGGCGGCTAACCAGTAGCGCAGCCAAAAATCTTGATTAACTTTTGGGAAGGTGTAGGCAGCTTTGAATTTCGCACCTTCAGATTTAACCTTCTCAAAGAAATCCTTAGCTTTGTCGATTTTGAGGGTTAATCCTTTGTTTTTGTGCTTATCGGCGATCGCGATCGCATTGCCCTGTGTATTTAACTGCAACAGCACATACATCGGGATTTTGAGATTATCGGTGATAATTCCTTCGGTAATTAAATAGGGCATGGGCATTTGCCATTGACCACCATCGATACCACCTGCGGAAGTGCCAATTTTGACGCTATCTCTAGCAGATCCCCAGTTGGCTTGCTTGGATATTTCCAGATCAGTCATGCCATATTTATCAAAAAATCCTTTCTCTTTGGCAACGATCAATGGTGCAGCTTCAACAATTGGCAAGTAACCCAGTCGCACTTTCGTAATCTCAGGCACTTGTTCAGGAGGAATAACAATTTTGGCAGCTTTGGGTGAAGTAATGGTTGGGGTATCTTCGGGTGGATTACCCAGACAGCCTTTGAGTAAAACCGCGCTGAGAGCCGTTGCCCCTGCGGTAGCGATAAAGCGTCGCCGTGAAATGTTGTGATTAAAATTAGACATAAATTTCATTTCTTTAAAAAAAGCAGGGAAAAGCAGAAAGAGCGATTAATGTTTAAGAATTTATTTAGAACAATTGATTGATTGCTATTGGTATCTTAGAGTTAAGTCTTGATAGAGTAAAGTCTATTATTCTTATAATCAAGATAGTATTTTATCTATGCATTTCTTTGATAGTATCAACCTTGTGATCTTTACTGGCGATCGCCAAATAAAAAAATGTTTTCTCGCATATCCGAACAACAAATGCATCGCGTGCGGTGGGTACTCATCTGCGCTTGGCTTTTACTCATCGCCTCACTCTTTTACGATCCACTGTCGCCCCTGATTACTGCCCCCAATCAATATTGGAGTCCTTTTCGGATTAAGCCAGAGGATTGTATCCCTGTGCAAAATGTTTGCCTTGATTTGCAACCCTATCCCCTTGGCGCTCCTATTTTTTGGGGCATGGTCGTACCCAGTGCAATTTTCATTTTGCTGGTTTTTGGGCATGAGTTATGGCGGCGGATCTGTCCGCTATCATTTTTGTCACAGATTCCTCGCGCTTTGGGATGGCAAAGACAAATCAAACGAACCGATAGCAAAACAGGAAAAATCCGCTATGAAATTCCTAAGGTAAAAAAAGATTCTTGGCTAGGTAAAAATTATTTCTATCTTCAGTTCGGCTTATTGTTTGTGGGCTTATGCTGCCGCATTCTGTTTATCAATGGCAATGCGATCGCTTTAGGGCTTTGGTTATTAGGCACAATTGCCGCCGCAGTTACTGTCGGCTTTCTCTATGGCGGCAAAACTTGGTGCAATTATTTCTGTCCAATGGCTCCAGTTCAAAAAGTATATGCAGAACCAGGAGGACTATTGACAAGCAAAGCCCACATGAGTGACATCCCAATTACTCAATCTATGTGTCGGACAGTCACCGATAGCAAAGAACAAAGTGCCTGTGTCGCTTGTCAAAATCCCTGTATTGATATTGATTCAGAGCGATCATACTGGGATGGCATTGAGAAGCCAGAATCAAAATTTCTCTACTACTGCTATTTAGGACTAGTAGTTGGTTACTTCTTCTATTACTATCTTTATGCTGGCAACTGGGACTATTACTTCTCTGGTGCTTGGGCGATGGAAGGTAACTCGATTGAAAAGCTCTTGTCTGCTGGATTTTATTTGTACGGGCAAGTCATCCCGATACCTAAAGCGATCGCAGTTCCGCTTACCTTAGCGCTGTTTACAGGTTTGGGCTATGTATTAGGTCATCTTTCAGAACGCATCTATCGCGCTTATTTACACTTCAATAAGCAGAAAGCACCTATTACTCTGATTCGACATCATTTATTTAGCGTTTGTACTTTTATCGCTTTTAATCTATTTTTCATTTTTGGCGGTCGCCCATTTATTCGTTTATTGCCAAATTTTTTCCAAGAAACCATTGATGTAATTATTGTTCTATTTAGTACTTTATGGCTCTATCAGACGATTAGACGTGATCCTGAACTATATGCCAAAGAAGGGCTAGCAGGGAGATTTCGCAAACAGTTAATCAAGATGAATTTTCCTCTAGAACAATATTTTACAGGCAAAGATATTGAAGAACTCAATCCCCATGAAGTTTATGTACTCGCAAAAGTTTTACCAGGATTTACGAAACAAAAACGTTATGAAGCCTATAAAGGCGTATTGCGTGAGTCTTTAGAGGAGGGCTATACCAACTCATCGAGTAGCTTAGAAGTACTCCGACAATTACGCACGGAATTAGATGTTTCCGATGCCGAACACCGTAATCTTTTGGAAGAACTGGGCGTGGAAGATCCGCAACTTCTCGATCCTACTCGCAAGCGCGATCTTAAAAATTTAGTGCGAATTTCTGGCTATCGTAAAGCGATGGAAAGATTGATGTATTT
>JBAXTW010000077.1:0-22281 GCA_037129985.1 Pseudanabaena sp. ELA645
TGATTGTTAAGATATTTGTCTTTTTTTGTTAAGAAACGTGTGCGGTTGCCCTGTATAGAAATGTGGGAATGTTGTCGCGGCAATGTAAGCTTAGATACTAAGTCTAATATTGGGCTTAATATATAGCTTAATACTCAAAGGAATTGGCAAAGTTCTTTTCCAGTAGTTTTTATATAGACATGACTGTAAGTGAAATTGATTTTGGGCTAGGCATATGAATTGGGTTACTAGTCTTTCGACAAAAATATCTCTAGAAGCTGCGGTGCAAGATCTCGCTCAGCAAGTACTGACGGGGCTTGGCGACCGATCGCTAGATTTGGGCTTTTTGTTTGTATCCACAGCCTTTGCCAGCGACTATCCGCGCCTGTTGCCATTGCTTGCGGAAAAATTGCCGATCCAAAAATTAATTGGCTGCTCTGGTGGCGGCATTGTTGGCAATGGTCGTGAGTTTGAAGATAAACCTGCGATCGCTCTATTAGTCGGACATTTACCCAATGCTCAAGCCAAAATATTTCACTTAGATGATGATGAACTCCCCGATCTCGACAGTTCGCCTGATCGCTGGGCGCAATTAACCACCATTGATCCTGCGAGTTCTCCAAGTTTTGTGTTACTAGGCGATCCCTTTTCTTTCCCAATTAATGATTTGATCCAAGGGCTAGATTTTGCCTATCCTAATGCGGTGAAAGTTGGCGGTTTGGCAAGTAGCGGCGGCATGGGTGCTAATGCCCTCTTTTGTTTCCATGATGCGAATAAATACAAGCTATATCGAACAGGTTTGTTAGGTGTCGCGTTATGGGGTGATGTCACGATTGATCCTGTTGTGTCGCAAGGTTGCCGACCGATTGGCAAAATCATGCAGGTTTCTGAGTGCGAGCGCAATTTGATTTTAGGTTTAGAAGGTAAAGCGCCACTGGGTTTGTTACAAGACACTGTGGGCGATTTAAGTCAAAGCGATCGCGAACTTGCTCAGCATTCCCTGTTTATTGGCGTGGTGATGAATGAGTTCAAGGCAAATCCATCGCAGGGAGATTTCTTAATTCGCAATATTATCGGTGTCGATCCTCGTTCTGGCGCGATCGCGATCGGCGATCGGATGCGTCCTGGACAGAGAATTCAACTGCATTTACGCGACGGTAAAGCCTCAGCCGAAGATTTAGACGAAGCCTTAACAAATTACACCAATCAACTAAATTTGGAAGCGCCAAATATCTCACCCACGGCGGCTCTCATGTTTTCTTGTATGGGACGCGGTGAAAGATTGTATGGAAATCCTAATTTTGATTCGGCGTTATTACAAAAGCATGTGGGTTTAATT
Source organism: Pseudanabaena sp. ELA645 (assembly GCA_037129985.1). Taxonomy (GTDB): domain Bacteria; phylum Cyanobacteriota; class Cyanobacteriia; order Pseudanabaenales; family Pseudanabaenaceae; genus Pseudanabaena. The sequence goes on from JBAXTW010000077.1 coordinate 1,319, forward strand.
CCCTTTAGCGGTTTCTTCTGTTCAGGTGAAATTGGTCCTGTGGGTGGAACGACATTTCTGCATGGTTACACTTCGGTGTTTGGAATTGTCAGGCCCAAAAATCAAGCCTAAAACATAGTGAATAAAGTCTTGAGAATGTTGCTTTGCAACATTCTCAAGACTTCGTTCGAGTTTGAGCGCAAAGCGCTACATATTTTGCGAATAGTAACAAATGCTTGCGGAAAGATCGGCTTATGTTAGGTTAAAGGTAGTTTCCATCATGGATTTAGTAGGGAATCGACCAAGGATTAACTAAATGTTTGATTTGCACTGTATGGGCTTGGGTATGGGCGCTGTTTTGGGAGATTTTTCGCGATCGCACTGTATCGAGATCTGTGCGTTTCTTGTCCCTGCGAACCTGATTGCTACTTCCCAAACAATATTATTTACTTTCTTAAAGCGATCGCCGCTCCAAATTTTTACTATTAGTACTATGGCGATCGCTTATGCATCAATAATGATTTTGCACGTCCTTAGTTGGTTCATTGTTGGTGTGGTGATGGCTCCCACTTTTATTCTTATGTTTTTGGGAATTCTCTGCTTGACCATTAATTCCATCGCAATCTGGCTAAAAATCAACAATGTCGAGATCGATTTTCGCCACTTCTTCCAAAAGTTGCTCTCGTCACCAAACTTTGCTCGACAAGGCAATTTTCCCTTATAGTCATGAGTGAAGATGATGTAATAATATTTATTGACCGAAAATTATCTAGACATATGTAACGGCGGAGATCGAAATGGACATTATGGCAGTGACGGCTCTGATTAGTTCTTGTTTGCCTTCGTTGTTAAAGTTAGGAATTCTTACAGAAAAAATTGCAAAAGTTAATTCAAGAAAATCAAGATTTAGCGGATGCGATCGCTAAAATCTTGGAAGAAAGTAGCAATGAATTGCCATTTTTAGGACGCACTACCGCCTGAGCGTAAATTATTTGCGATGCTTCGGGGCGATTTGATTGGTTCATTAAAAAAGTCTCAAATGTGCTTTATGGTTCAATGGTAAATGTTATCGAAACAATCGAAATTTGATGAAATGATGACAGAAAGCTATATAGCGCTTTGCGCTGACTTAGAATTTTTTGTATTCTGTATTCTAACTTTAAGATAAAAAGTGACAAAATACAATCACTAATTTAGAATAGGAAAAACAAAATTCGCTAAATTTTCACTTGCACTAATCAAAGAGTCTCACATGAATTTGCCAACAATTTTTAACATTGCGATCGGGCTTATCTTCATTTATTTAGTCCTCAGTCTACTGGCTTCTCAAATCCAAGAAGTGATTGCGACTATTTTGGAATGGAGAGCAGAGCAGTTAACAAGAGGAATTGAAAATTTGGTACTAGGTGACACAGATCCTGACTCAAAAATTAAGAAAGAGAACGAGAAGAGTATTGACTTAGTTGATAAACTTTTTAAAAACCCACTGATTCAGAATTTAAACCAAACATCAAAATCATGGACAGCTACAATTCCGAAAAAGTTTATTTCATGGCTAGAAAAAACCATACCACGTACAAAAAAAATCATTTCATGGTTGGCAAAAATACCAATAATACAGAAGTTTATTCCACAGGATCAACAAGATCGAAATACTATTAACCCCACATACCTACCTGCTGAGACATTCTCTTCAACTATCTTATCCGTGATAGATATTCCCAAAGCAGCCAGAGTTTTGACGTGGCTTAATGCTAAAAGACTAATTCATTATGAAATTTACAATAAAATCGACAAACTATTAGTAGGCAGAGAGATTAATCAGTATCAAAAAGATGTAATAAAAAAACCTTATGAAGAGCTTAAAAAATGCTTGGTAAGTGTACTTGATGACTACAAGATGGAAAGATATGGGTTGTCTTCAACGTTAATTCGCCTTAGAACTCAAATTGAAACTTTTAAAAGAGAAACTGAAGAATGCTTTGCTACTAAAGAAAGTTCTCAATCTCCACCTAACCTTCTTACCCAAGCTAATCAAGCTAATGAACTTCCTGCCCAGACTATTAAACCTATCAAAAACCCAATTGATAAAATTATTGACTTCATCTTTACACCTGACAAAAATAACAGTGACTTAGTTAGTCGCCTGAGACCCAGCCTGACTACGATTCTAGATCTTTTGATACCTCCTCCAAAAGAGACGTTTGAGCCAGTCAGTCAGGCTATTGACTTCATCTTTACACCTGATAAAATTGACAGTGACTTGGAAGTTCGCTTTAGATCAAGGTTGAGTAATTTTTTGAAGCTTTTGATGCCAGCGAACACTTCTAAAATTAAGTCTCGTGAAGATAGAACAGTGAATCAATTTGATCAAGTTATTGATTTCATTTTTCAAAACAAATATGAGTTAGATAAATCTCACAGAGAAAACTTTTCTAAGATTTTAGATTGCTTGATATCACCTGAGACTTGCAAGAATGAGAAACTAAAGGATTATCAAATATTTAAAGTTGTGCTAGAAAAAACTAGTGCTAAATCAAAAAATGCTGATGATCTATATAAATTATTTATAGAGATTGAAGAATATTATATACTTTTGCCATATCAAGGTTTTCCTTTAGCTTGTCAAAGTTTTCAATTGGATTTAAGAAAATCTGAGGAAAAAGCTAAATCAAAAGATCCTGAAGTAGTTGATCTATATGAATCATTCACCTATGCTCAAGACCGTTTTAGCGAAATTTCTAATTGCCTTCCAGAAAGTCTTCGTAAAAGTCTTTATGAATTAGCTTTGCGATCGCGTATCAAGGCTTCAGATATAGAAAACCAACTAGATCATTTTAAGAAAGAAATTGAAACATGGTTCGATCGCTCTATGGAGCGATCGTCAGGTGTATACAAACGTAATGCTAGAGGTTTTGCTTTTTTGATTGGTTTTGTGCTGGCAGTTACCCTCAATGCCGATACCTTCTATATAATCTCTAGACTTTCAAAAGATGATGCTTTGCGTAATTCAATTGTAAGCACTTCTACTGAATTAGTTCAAAATGTAGAATCTACAAATCCAAATGTAATTGAGCGAGTAAAAGATAATGTCGATCAATCACTTTCTGAAATAACCTTACCGATTGGTTGGAACGATAATATTCTAGAAGAACAGCTTCAAATTCCCACTCCCATTAAAGAGAATGAAACTTTAGAAGAAAAACAAAAAAGAGAAAAAGAAAAAGAACGAAGAAAAGCCAAATTTTTCGGTCGTTCCGTCCATCCAGTCGTAATTATGATAATGGGCTGGCTGGTCACAGCAACTGCAATTATGATGGGCGCTCCATTCTGGTTTGACTTTCTAGGTTTATTTATCAATGTGCGAAATACAGGTAGTAGACCTGTATCCAAGACTGATAACAAATAAGGATTTCACTCCTTAGATTTATGATCTGCCCAACGAAAATTTCTTGTATTCCAAGTCATCCTGAAATCAAACAAATCTATTAAAGAGCCTCCTATGACTAATATTTCTACGACAGAATCGCTTTTAGAAAGTCTTAATGCTTATGCGAAGCATTTTGAAACACCTAACACTCGTGAAGACCTCCTTGCGATCGCCAGTTCGATTTTGACATTTCAGCAAAAACAAGGTGGTGGTATATCTCTTGATGCAGAACAGATTCAGCAGGTAGTTAATCAGTTTGATGTAAAAGCTGTTGTAAATTCCGTTGTGGACTCGACTACCGAAAGATTGGTTCAGGAGGTCAATCAATGGAATCTGTCCTTAGAAAATCAGGTACTTAATACACTTAACGCTTACGTCAATCAGTTTAAGCCTGATGGATTATCAAATTTATCAGATACGATTTTATCTATTATTCCTTTAGTTGAGAGTTCCCTGCTTGGTAAGCCACAAACTGAATCTTTAGTTCAGCAAGTAATATCAAAATTTGATTTGCAGTCTGCTTTAGGACAAGTAATTGGCTCTGAGTCATTAGCGATCGCCGAAAAATTAGCCAAATTATTGGAATTTGGAAATATAGAAGCCCTACTGAAAAAGAATGTTTTGGCAATGGACAGCATTGTTGAGGGTATAACAGAATCGCTCGTGAATAACGAATTGGAGAAAATTCTTGGGAGTAAAATAGTTACTATTGACGTTGATTCTAAAGATTTCATGATCAAACAAGTAACCCTCAAACTCAATATCATGCAGTCTTCTCCGTCACCTTCAAAGAGTGATGAAGAAATTGCGAAACAATTAGACGATGAAATTGAAATCTTCAAGAAAGAGAGACAGAAACTACTCGGAACTCGTGATACTTAAACCAGAAATACTCAGTCCATTACAAGTCGGCATTAAACAATAACCAGAAATTTTGATATTTCTAGCGAAAACAGGAAATCAGCTATCACTACTAACCTGAATTAGTTACCCTCGCTAAAGTGATTTTTTTCACGAGACGATCACTTGCGGAATAAATTAATAGCTGAAATTTAATTTTCTATATTTTTACAAAAACAAACTAAGGTTTCACGATTTTTAGTTTCACAAATAACTTGTAATACAAAAAAATCATAAGGAAACTTCATGCTTTGATCATAAAACTTAATTTCAACTTAATTTCTAAGCTTTTTCCTCATAGTCGGGTGCATAGGCTTGGAGGAGATTGCTGAGTTGAGAAAGTACAGAGTCCTTATTCACTGAACCAAAGTTAGAGCGATCGGGGAAAAACTCAGGACGATCAAGATTGCGATCGATCGCTTCTTTAACCTGTTGAGCGATCAAATGTTGCAGATCAGCGATCGCCCTTTCTCTTTGGTAATTTGCACCCTGCTCAGTGGTAGCGTATAACGGTGGCAACCGATTGAGTGCATAGGCGGCAATATCCCCCAAATCGAGAACCTTATTGCTGCTTGCCTCGATCTCAGCGACCCTAGCCACAGCTTCACCAAGCACCAATTCTTCCATTACATTAATAAACTGCTTGCGGGGGACAGCGACGACTTCCCCAGTTAGCAAAGCGCCCATGAGGCGATCGAGCGCCATATACTCTTCCACCGAGAGTTCAAAGGCACTATCACAAATCCGCCCCACTTCAGACTCCATGGCTGGGGTAAGGTAGCCATCTTGCAAAGCCTGTTCGACAATCGACTCAATACTGGTTTTTGTTAGCTTTTCCACGGTTATCTCTTTAAAATCACGCAATACTAAGGTACTTCGATGGGAATGATCGTATATTCAGGCAAAGACATTTGAAAATGATCTTTTTGACTAAGCATGATCACCATTCTCGCCACAGACTGTGGCTTCACCGCCAAATCACTCCAAGGTATGGCAATTTCTAAACATTGCTCAAGCCCTATTTTCGTATGAGTTGCGATCGTTTCCCACTGAAACTTTTCTGTGGATTCTTGAAGTTTGACTGACTTATTGCCAAAATCGATCGCTAGGTGATGGCGAAACAAATAATTTAGCGGTGATACATCAGGCATATCAAAAAGTTTGACAGGGCTATTGGGATGAATCCGACTGGGATAAAACCACAATAAATGTAGTTTACTTTGGGCGATACTCTCTAGATTACTAAATTCTAGCCGTATGTAGCAATAGAAATGATCGTATCCATACCATAGACGCTTCACGGGCGCATTTTGATGCATCATTCCTCGCGCCCCACTGACTTCAATTTTACCAGCACCTTGCCAACCATCAATTTCAAAACTGCCATTGATGCTCGGATTAATGAGGCTGGTGGGACGATCGCTAGTAGATACGTTATGAGGTTCTAGAGGATAGAGCAGGGCATGGGGGACAGGTTCATTCAGGGCGCGGTAAATCACTTGCAAATGTTCCCGAAATAAGCGATCGAACATCGCGTCGTCATTGGAGCTATGCCCCTCGCCAAACCACCAAAACCAATCAGAGCCTTCGGCAGCCATCAGACTTTCCCATGCTTCGGGATTATTTTCGGGAGTTGCCTCGTGATGCATTGCTAAAACTTGTCTTGCCTCAGCGAGTAATTCCCATGCGCGATTTTTGACGGGATCGCCGATCCATGTTGTAAAGCTAGAATCAATCCATGAGCCGCTATGGAGTTGGTGTGGCGGGATTTTTTCGATAGGTGGATATTTTTCTAAATATTCCGAAGGGGTGACTAGTTTGAGGTTGGGATTATTTGAAAGATTTCCGTAAAGGGTCTGTAAAAATGGGTTGCCATCTTGAGGATAAAATTCCCAGCAGTTTTCACCATCAAGGGCGATCGTTACTAACCACGGCTGTCCTTCAGGATGGGCGGCTAAATATTCATTTTGTTGTTGTTGGATTGTCATCAAGCGATCGCACAAGTCATCACTGGCGGCTTGCGGTAATAATGCGCCATAGCTAAAACCAATCAAATCCGAGAGGAGGCGATCGCGAAAAATAATCGCTAAGTCCCCGTGAACGGTTTCCAAACGATAGGGCTGATAGAGCAAATGCGGTGCATCGATCGCGCCACGTTCATCGCGGCGGAAATAATGTCCCAAACTCCAGCCTAATACACCCTCGTCCGAGCATAACCACGAAAAGCCCTGTTTGGAGATATGCGGGAGAATTGCGGGACTAACCGACTGCTCTGATGGCCATAAGCCTTTGGGATCGCTACTAAAGTGTTGCCGATAAACTTCTTTGGCTTTTTCTAGATGCAGCGTAATGTCTGGCTCATGGCGAAATCTGGTGTTAGGAAGATACATTTGCGGCACGGCGATCCGTCCTGCTTGTGTATCAGCCAACAGTGGCAGAATCGGATGAGTATAAGGCGAAGTCGTGATTTCTAACTGCCCAGATCTTTGCATTAGCCGATGTTGAGGCAAAATTCTGGAAATAATCTCACGTTGCTTGCTATAAATTCTTTGACGATCAGCGAGGGTAAAATCTTTGCCGCGATCGTACCATTCAGCTATTTCAGGATCAGCTTCACGGAAGAGGGGATCGATCCAAGTGAGGTTATGCCATGCCAAGAGGTCACTAAAGTCGGTAGCTAGCCAATTGTTTACGCACCACTCGATGCCATAGGCTTGCCTTTGCGCGAATAGGTCAGCATAGCGGTGATACGGCTCGATCATCGTGGGATGATTGGCATCAAAGAAATGTTCGACAACAAAATGCTTTTGCGATCGCGTTAAGCTATCAACGGGAGTCAGAGTCAGCGACAAGTAAGGATCAAATGCTTTACCCTCGACATAATCTTGCAATTGCAAAATTAGAGATGGCACGAGATTGATAGTCTGATGTAGTTTTGGGTATCTTGACAACAATAACGCCAAATCTAAATAATCTTTTACGCCATGCAACCTCACCCAAGGCAAATGATATTTGCCCGCGATCGCGCTTTTGTAAAGAGGTTGATGTTGATGCCAGATAAATGCAATATGTAGAGGGAAAGACATAGAATGACTGGCAATATGATTAGACAGATATTAAGAAAAGCTTTTAGAAATACTAGAAGCAATGCCTTTAGAAATTGTGACACACCTATTCCTAGTTCAATCCAAAGACTTTCTGTAAAACTTTCTGTAAGGCTATGTACCGCCGCCATTGGACTTTGCATAATTAGTTGTAGCTCACCTGCTGTATCTGATAGCAAGCCTATCGCGAGTCCCACACCCGCTACGCCATCACCAACTACTCTCAAACCCGTCAAAATCAAACCAATCGAAGAATTGGGTCAATATTTGCCAATTACAGCTACAGCGATGATTGTAGGACGGGAACTTCAGCTTGAGGTAGCCAATACCCCCAGTCAGCAAGCGCAGGGTTTAATGTTTCGTCCGCCCCTAGCCGACGATCGCGGGATGTTATTTCCCTTTACGCCTGCGCGTCCCGTTGCCTTTTGGATGAAAAATACGCCTTCACCCCTCGATATTATTTTTCTGCTCGATGGTGAAGTGAAGGCGATCGCTCGCAATGCCACAACCTGTAAAACTGATCCCTGTCCGATTTATCCTGAAAATGGGGTTGTCGCTGATAATGTGCTGGAGGTCAGAGCAGGACTCACGAAGGAGCTGGGTTTACAAGAAGGCGATCGCATAACCATCAATTTCTTGTTGCCAAAAAATCAATGATAATTATAATTTTGTAATTCCCTTGCTAAAGGTACTGCTTCGCAGTACCTTTAGCAAAAATGTTCAGAAACTACTTGGTAATTTGTCCATGAAAGTGATACAAGTAGCAGTGGTGGATCTTGAGTGAAAAAAGAGTTAAGAAGATGACAGCTAGCAGAGTCAGAAGCCCTGAGCCACAGAGATCCCCTCAACCTCTTGATCGGGCTCTTGATCGAAAAAATAAGCGCCTGTCTAGTCGCCAATCGAAAACGAACAAAAACACCAACAAAAGTGCCAATAGCAACGTTAAGCGTCTTCCTCGCACTAACGGGTTGCCATTGCCTCTATGGTTGCGGGTATTGATGTCTACCCAAAAGCTGTCGATCGCTGTGACCATAATCCTCACAATTTCTGTATTTGCGATCTATGGTTGGACTGTTTATGCTCAAGAACAATGGAATCAACAATATAAAAAACTCGAACAGTTGAAACGGCAAGAACGCCAACTGACGAGTGCTGAAGGTTCTTTTGATAACAATCTATTGCGATCGGTTCAGAACAAACCAGGCGATCTCGTGCGCGAACGCCCCGAACAATCAATTTTTTTGCAAGCGGCTCCCCTGCGCCCGAAGCGTGATGTGCCCTCAACTGTATCAGAAGTACCCAAAAATAAACCTAACGAGAGTTTAGGATATTAGTGAGGAGCGAAAGCCCCTTGTCTACAAATTTATATGTTTTAAATATATGCCAGTGGAATTTCCTGAATTTACGCAAACATTGCTAGAAGCGAAGAAAGAGAAAGGATTGAGTTTCGCCGATCTTGAAAAGCTGCTTGGACGTGATGAAGTATGGATTGCCTCGGTCTTTTATGGTCAGAATAGTGCATCCATCGAAGAAGCTGAGAAAATTGCGGATGCCTTAGATCTGGGAAACTATATTGTCTCTGATTTAACCGCTTATCCTAGTAAAGGTTTGGGACCTGTTGTTCCTACAGATCCATTGATCTATCGATTTTACGAAATCATGCAGGTCTATGGATATCCGATTAAAGAAATCATTCAAGAAAAGTTTGGCGATGGGATCATGAGTGCGATCGACTTTTCCCTTGACATTGACAAGGTAGAAGATCCCAAAGGCGATCGCATCAAGGTGACGATGAACGGTAAATTCTTGGCTTATAAAAAATGGTAAAAACCATATAAATCAGTAAAAGCGCCGCTTTGCGGCGCTTTTACTTTAAGTCAGCGCAAAGCACTCTACTGCATTAATTCGATTGGTAATCCATCGGGATCAGCAATAAAAGCGACTTGATAAATGCGATCGCCGATGGTTTGTTCCTGTGGCGGTAATAGTAATTTAACCTTACCTAATTTATTAACTAACTCTTGTAAGCAAGTTTCGAGATTTTCGACATGAAACGATAGGTGATAGTAACCGACATAATATTCATCGCCAAAGGGATCGGTCATATTTTTGGGTTCGGGGACTTGCATCAATTCAAGGTTTGTCTCTGCGCCCTGCATCCAACAGGCTAGCGTGATCCCTGCCGTAAATCTTTCTGTCACCTCAAAACCTAATGCTTCATAGAAAGCGATCGCTTGAAAAATATCCGCCGTTTTAATTGAGGTGTGGTGATGTCTCATAAAGTCAATTTGCTTAGGATGGCAAAGCGCCATCCTAAGCTTTTTTGGGGTTTAGCAAAGATTCTGTGGTGACGCACCACACAAAATGTGGAAGTGAGAGCATTCTCTTCCAGCGCCAAGGCTCTTGATATAGACGATATAACCACTCTAGATGATTACTGCTCATCCATTTAGGAGCGCGATTTTTTTTGCCAGCCCAAACATCCAAGCTACCACCCACTCCAATCCATACAGCGTTCGGGCAGAGATAACGATGTTTTTGAATCCACAACTCTTGGCGCGGTACACCTAAGCCCACCAAAATCAGATCAGGTTGAGAACTTTGCAATTGCTCACAGACATGCTGCTCGATCGCCTCATCAAAATAACCATGATGCATTCCCGCGATCGCAATATCAGCCCACCGTTTCCGCCACCCATTCGCCACTATATCCACAATATTAGGAGCGCCACCGATTAAAAATATTTGCTTTTGATTTTCAGCAGCAATCTGCACAATATACTCAGCTAATTCAATACCAGGACAACGATTAATATTTTCACCTTGCGATCGTAGATACAGAACAACGCCTGAGCCGTCGGGGACAACCAGATCCGCTTTTTGAATGATATTTGCTAAATCTTGATTTTGCCGAGCTTGCATTGTCATTTCAGCATTAATCGTTACCACATGAGCGCCCTGATGGGATTTTAGTCTCTGTGCTAGCCACTCACTATAATTTTTATGTACATGAACGGGCATTCCAAGTACGTTAAGCTGACGCAAAGTATTCTCTCCAGACGTATCTACTATTCTTGATGGACATTTAGTAAATAATAATTAGGATAATTACGGGTTTGTACACTATATCCCACTAGGCTATATTACCTAATTTTGAGGCTCATGATACCCCCCCAAATTATGCCAAAAAATTATGCTTTATACCAAAACTAAAAATGGCTACGCCATTTTTAGTTTTAAAAACCCTTACTAGATTTCGTTTTAAATTCATAAAAGTGTTGTCACATTTTCGTGAATTGGTATTACGAGTAGACTCAAAAGCATTACAAGAAGTTATTCTCTCACCTTTTGTTCTTGAATAATAACAAAAAAATATTAATCTATTGACTTTAATTCTCAAATAGGTTTAAGCTATATCCAATAGTTATTGAAAGTAATTCCTTTTAGTGTATTGATCATTTATCAGAAATTCATGAAAAAAAGCTTTAGAAAAAATCTATTTGCGCCGATTAATCTGGCTGTAGCGATCGGTTTGTTAGCCTTAACGGCTTGTAGTTCTGATAAGCCTCAACCCTCATCTCAGCCTGAAGCGACTAAGCCTGAAGCAACTAAGGCAGTTGCAAGCAAAGAAACAAAACCTGCCTCATCTCCCACAGCCGTACAAGCTCCCCTGAAGGAGGTAACGATCGCTTTTGCTACTCGCCGTGATACAAAAGATTTGCAAAGTAAGGTTGACGAAGTTTCGGCAATTTTATCGAAAGAGTCAGGGCTGACGATCAAGGGGGTGATTGGTGACGAAACTGCCTCGGTGGAAGCGCTCAAGGCAAATCGAGCTAATGTTGCTTTTGTCAGTGGTCGCGCCGCGCTCAAAGCCGAACAGCTATCGGGTGCAAAAATGTACTTAGCCGAAGTGCGTGATGACTATTCGGGTGGTAAAACCTATAACTCGGTGTTTGTCGTGCCTGAAGATAGTCCTTTGCGCCCCTTAGAAACCCCTGAAAAAACCTTAGAGCAGTTACGCGGTAAGCGCATGGCGTTTACTTCACGCTCATCAGGATCGGGATTTGTCTTTCCTGTCAGTGAATTGGTCGGGTTGAAGTTTGTGGATGGTCCCGATCGCTTAGAGCAATTTTTTAGCAAAGTTACCTATGGTGATGGCTACAGTAGTGCTTTGCAAGCGGTTTTACGCGAACAGGCTGATGTGGCTGTTGTCTCTGAATATGCCTTATTACCACCTTGGATTACGGCGGAAGAGGGCAAGAAACTGCGGGTTCTCCATGCTGTTCCCAAAGTCCCTGCTCATGGGATCACCTTTGATGACAATGTACCGACGGAAACCCGTGAGAAGCTGATTAATGCATTTTTAAAACTGAACGAACCTGCAAATAATCAGTTGTTCCGTAGTCTCTACAATTCAACTCAACTGGTCAAGGTTGATCATGAGGAACATTTGGCGAGTATGCGTACTGCTATTCAACGTGCTGGTTTGAAGCCATAAATAGAACGTAGTAGAGGCAATTCATGAATTGCCTCTACTACTCCAAATACATTCACAACTTTTAAAATTATGGAACCTTTATCAGAGAATAATTTACCCGCGATCGCTTGTCGCAATCTTCGTACCGATTATCAATCAACTTTGAAGCGCCCCATTCTCAATGGCATTGATGTGCAGATTAAACACGGCGAATTTGTGGCTTTACTGGGATTGAATGGAGCAGGTAAATCAACATTTTTGCGATCGCTTGTGGGATTAGTACCTGTGAACCAAGGTGAAATCCAGATATGCGGTACAAAAGTTGATCGAGAGCATATTGGGGAAGTTCGTAAAAATGTGGGTTTTCTCTTTCAAGGTGGCGGATTAGTCGATCAGCTTTCTTGTTTAGATAATGTTTTGTGCGGATGTTTAGGAGAGCTAACCACATGGCAGAGTCTCTGGGGATTTCCCAAACGCGATCGCCGTGTTGCCATGCAGCTATTACAAAAACTGGGATTGCAAGAACAGATCTATCAAAAAGCCAAACAACTTAGTGGCGGTCAGCGTCAACGAGTGGCGATCGCCCGTACCTTAATCCAGTCGCCCCATATTTTACTAGCTGATGAACCAACTACGGGCTTAGATGTATCAGGCATTAAACAGGTGATGAGCAATTTACAGGAAATGCATCGCCAAGGATTGACAGTTGTGGTGGTATTGCATGATCTTGCTCTTGCAGCACAGTATGCCCAACGTGCAATCATCCTTGAAGATGGGAAGGTCTGGTATGATGGGGACTGTCAAAATATTGAAAGACAGTTTGCTCAATTGCAATTTACCCAAATGCAAGGCAAGTCTCAACTTCAGTCCGCTATAGCCGCATAATGAAACTTCTTGATCGAATTCGCTCCCATACCTCTAAAATTATCTCTAACCAAAATCAAGTCTGGATTGTCAGAGGCTTAGTGATCATTGGTTTAGGTTGGGCTTATATCTGGTCATTACAGGGTTTAAAAATTGATCCAAAATTAATCCAGACAAGTCTGCCCTACATGACAGATTTTTTGTCGCGATTATGGCCACCCGATCTCAGTATTTTCGATGTCGCGGTTAAGGCGCTGATTGAGACAGTGCAGATGTCGCTCTGGGGTACGACGATTGGCGCGGTTCTTTCCATTCCCATTGCTTTATTATCTGCAAGAAATCTTTCACCCTTATGGTTGCGATCGCTGGCTAGTCTCTTCCAAAATGCCGTGCGTTCAGTTCCATCAATTATTTTAGGTTTGTTTTTTGTGGCGGCGACAGGTTTGGGCGCACCCGCAGGAACTTTAGCGTTGGGGATTTATACGATTGGCTATTTGGCAAAATTCTATCAAGAGGCGATCGAGTCTGTGGATAAGCGATCGCTTGAATCTCTGCAAGTGAGTAGAGCTTCATGGTGGCAAATCGCTCAATATGGAGTCATGCCTCAGGTATTGCCGCTATGTCTGGGCTATACGCTCTATATGTTTGAATACAATATTCGTGCTGCGTCAGTTTTAGGTGTAGTGGGCGCAGGGGGAATTGGCTTTGAGTTGGTAAATTACATTCGCGGTTTTGAATATAATAAAGCAATGACGATGATGTTAGTTTTGTTGGTAGTTGTAACAATAATTGACACTCTTAGCAGTCAATTACGGAATAAGTTTAAAGCAGATTAATTAGACCTGTTGGGAAATAAAAGTAAAGTGCAGAACGGGTTTTACTCTTTCTATCCATTGTTAAGCAGAATCTAAATAGAAGTTCCATAAACCAGCAGCATTCAACATAAGACGATCATCAAAATCAGTTACACGATTGCGATAAACTGCAAATAACCATACTCAGGTATGCGTGTACGATGTTTGGTGATGTAGTCCACAAAATTAACAGCTCGCTTAAACTTACAGTCAGAGAAAAGGCTGACAACCTTTTCCACATCGCCTTCCCACAGCAGTTTCTCGGCTTTTTCTAAACGCCGTAAAAAACCGTCAACCGCAGTGTGATATCTCTGCAATCTCAAATCCCTTCTGAAAGATGGGTTCATTCAGGATAGCGGGTATATGATTAAAACTTTCTAGGTTCTTTAAAAAGTAAAGCCATTTATCGAAATGCGTTATTAATTCATTAAAGTATTTTGTAGTCATAATCACTTCTCCAAAATTATTTTAAGGAAATACTCGCTGAATAATTGATCAATGCGGTGATCAATTGTTGATTTTCACTTTCTAAGCGTACAGCTACCCGAAAATAGCGATCGCTTAATTCTGGGAAGCTCAAACAATCACGAATCAAGATTTTATCATTTTGTAATAGCTCCTTTTGCAAAAGCGAGCCTGCTATTTTTGTTTGCACTAATAAATAATTGGCTGAATTCGGCAATGGATTTAAGCCTGATATTTGCGATAAGCCTGTGAATAACTGTGGTTTTGCAAGGTTTAGCCAATCCCATGTTTGTTGTTGAAACTCAGTATCTTCTAAAATCGCAATTCCGACCGCCGCCGCCAAAGAATTCACACTCCAAGGATCGCGCCAAGCTTGCCAGCGCTGTAAACGTTCGGGATGAGCGATCGCATAGCCAAGACGCAAGCCTGCTAAACTATAAAACTTGGTAAGCGATCGCAAAATTACTAAGTTAGAATGCAAAGGCACTAAGTCGATTAGACTTTGTTGGCATTCTGGCGATAGAAAATCCATAAATGCTTCATCAATTACCACCAGCGCAAAGCGATCAAGATAGGGTAATAGGCTCTCTCTAGAAAATAAATGTCCTGTGGGATTATGGGGATTGTTGATTAATATTCCTTTTTGGTGAGAGTCTTTGATTTCTGGAAGTTCTGGATTTAAAACAAAGGATTCTTCTTTGTCTACCTCTTTATCCAAAAGTGAATATTTTTCGACTTTGTTATCAAAGGTTTTCAGAGCGCGATAATAATCCGTAAAAGCGGGTGTAAATATTACTGTTGCTGATAATTGCGAAAAATCTCGTCCCACCCAAGTTAATAGTTCCGCCACTCCATTTCCTGCCAAAATCCAATCCGAGGATAGTTGATGAAACTTACCTAAAGCTTCCCTTAGCAATGTATATTCTGGATCGGGATAATGATTGAGTTCTTTTAAATTAGATTCGATCGCCGCGATCGCTGATTTTGGGGGACCAAGAGGATTGATGCTAGCGGAAAAATCCAAAATATTTTCTGGCGTAATTCCAGCCATATTCGCCGCCCATTGACGATTTCCCCCATGTGTTGGGCGTGAGCGATTATCTAGTTGCATATTTTTCTCTTTGTCGTTGTTTCTAGGATTTATAAATATGGTCAGCACTTCGCGCCGACTATCTCAAACTGTTGGTAAGCCCCCAATAATTGATTCTTTCTTGAAGCCAGCCATTTTGTCGCCATTTCTGGACAATCGGTAATACCCGATCGCGTAATTCTTGGTGCTGTAATCCACGCGGTAAGGCGATCGCTAAGCTATGGAATGCCAAGGGTTGACCGATAATTGCATAATCAGGATGTGCGATTAACCATTGATGGAGATTAGTGCGATCGCCCACAAATGCTTTCACTTTTCCTGATTGTAGTGCAGCTAAGCCATCTGCATAGGAATTTGCGCCAACAATTACTGATTTTGGGAATTTTGATTGGATCGCGGCGATCGCATCGGAATTTTTAATTACGGCAATTACAGATGGTCGAGCAAGGTCTGAGGATGTTGTGCTTCGATTGGCGATCGCAATCGTGCTGTCGGTGTAATAGGGTAATGAAAAATCAACCAAACGTAGACGGTTATTGGTGATGGTAATTTGAGCGATCGCGATATCTAATTGATTATTGGTTAACTGGGATAGGCGATCGCGATTTTTTACGGCGCGTAACTCAAGCCCCATATTTAGCTCTTTTGCTAATTCACGCGCAATGTCAATTTCTAAACCTGTAAGATTGCCATCGCGATCGCGAAATCCCAAAGGAGGCAAATTATCTTTGATCCCAATAATTAATTTGCCGCGTTTTTGAATTTCATTAAAATAACTTGATGATGAATCGGAGGCGATCGCCTGCTGTTGTTGCCCCCAATTCGGTAAATTGCTTACTAATCCTGATAAAGCGATCGTAAGTACAGATGCTTTCAAGGATGTTGTTAAAGTTTTGAGCTTAATCATATTAGTACCAAGAATTTGTCCCCACAAAAAAGACATTTATTATGGTTACATCGGCGTTCGGTGCCAATATAATTACCCAAAAAGCAAATAATGAGATTTGAACTCACGGCTTGCTGATTACGAATCAGAGTATCTATTTTATGAATTGTAGGCTATAAGCCAGTTTTAGGCAAGTTCAAAAATCACTAGCTTAGCCATATTAGAACCTTGAATTTGTCCTATCGGTGATATTTAGACAAGGGGCTTAAGCCCCTTGTTTTTTGGTCTAGCGCATCGACTCACGATGAACTTTGACTAATTTGATTTCATTTTCTTCCGCAAGATATTTGTTCATCATGTAAACAACATACTCAGGTTTGAGATTGCTGTCTGGCTTGCAACTACCCATAAAATGAATTTTAGGAAACTCAGGATCGGGATTAGTGACATTGATTGCAAAAATGCGATCGCGCAATTCCAACATTTGATTACGACCTGATTTTGACACTTTTGGCATCTGAATAGAAGTTGCCGCGAGTACACAGTAACCTGCACCTTCAAGCAGATCCATGATGTCCGCAGCGTTACGTTCTTTAGGCGTAATAAAGGCAAGCGTGAGCGTATATTCCGCAACTTCGAGAATAGAATCTAAAGATGGTGAATGTACTTCTACTTCTTCGATCGCATAAATAGGTAAGTCGCTATCAAGTTCCGCACTAAAGCGTTGTTGAAACTCGGTAATAGGAATATGCGCCGTTAATTCAAAATCCACAAATTCGGCATTGCTAGTTTGACCGAGGGGTAGAGCCTTAGCAATGGAAATACGCGGTAATGGATTAAAACCTTCCGTATGGGCGACAGGTATCGCCGCACGGCGAGCAGCACGTTGGAAGAAACGATGTAAATCAAGATGGGATATCAAACTCATATCGCCCAGTTTGCCAAACTTGAGACGGACACGCTGGACTCTGGGCGGAACAATCGGCTTCTCTAGGGAAATAGGCGGAATTTCGGGTGGTGGAATTACGATGTTATGTCCAAAGGCGGGACCACATACTCCACAAGCAGAACAGCCACCAAAGGAACAATCTGGAATAGTTTGGGCAGCGATCGCCCTTTCCCAATCTTCAATCAACCATTGCTTATCGATGCCCGTATCAACATGATCCCAAGGCAAATCATCTTGCATTTTTAACGATGGCGCATCCCAAACCAGATCCGCCTCCGCGATCGCCTGAGTCCATGCTCCAAAAGCTTTCTCTGTATTCTCAAACCATGAATCCATCCCCGCACCCAGTTGCCATGCTCGATACACGACTTTACCCAAACGGCGATCGCCCCGTCCGACAAAATCTTCCATCGCACTAATGCGAATATCGGTGTAGTTGACTTTGACATTAGATAAACGGCGAAACTCTTGGCGCAATAATTTTTGCTTCTGCACAAAGTCACCACTAGAAACCGTATGCCACTGGAAAGGAGTGTGGGGTTTGGGAGTAAAATTAGAAATAGTGATATTCACCGATAATTTTTTGCGCCCCTTTTCCGAACATTCATTCTGTAACCATGCCACCGTATCGACAATCCCAATTACATCTTCATCGGTTTCTGTCGGCAAGCCAATCATGAAGTAGAGCTTCACCTTGTCCCAACCTTGAGTATAGGCAGTTTTAATCCCTTGCAATAATTCTTCATCGGTCAAGCCCTTATTAATCACATCACGCAAACGCTGTGTCCCTGCTTCGGGCGCAAAGGTCAGTCCCTGCTGTTGACGACCATCACCACTGCGTAACATATGGGCGATATTCTCATCAAAGCGATCGACTCTTTGGCTAGGCAATGAGAGAGTGATATGCTCATCTTTAAAGCGATTTTTAATCTGTACGCCCACCGATGGCAGGGCAAGATAATCGGAACAAGAGAGAGATAATAGAGAGAATTCGTTATAGCCTGTTTCTCGTAGCGCTTTCTCAATCGTATCGACAACCTTTTCAGGATCGACATCACGGGCGGGACGAGTCAGCATCCCTGGTTGGCAAAAACGACAGCCGCGAGTGCAGCCCCGCCGAATTTCGATAGTTAGGCGATCGTGAACGGTTTCCACTAATGGAACAAGTCCAATACTATGTTCAGGCATCGGTGTGGCGACCCTACGCAAGGCGCGAGGCGAGACATCATTGCGATTGGGGGCGATCGCGCCAGTCTTGATATCCATGTCATAAAATTCAGGCACATATACACCATCAACCTCATTAGCCAGCGCTAACAAAGTCTCGCGGCGGGTTTTACCTGCTAATTTAGAGGCTTTGAGAACATCCCCAATTTCAGGCAATAATTCTTCCCCATCACCAAGAGCAAAGAAATCAAAGAAGTCGGCGTATGGCTCAGGGTTGGAAGTTGCCGTCTGTCCCCCCGCAAAGATTAAAGGACAATCTGCAATACTCAATTCACTCCTTTCTTGCCATGTCATCGGAATATTGGCTAGATCCAACATTTCTAAAACATTGGTTGCGCCTAGCTCATAGCTGAGGCTAAAGCCTAAAATGTCAAATTCCCGTAGTGATCGCTTTGATTCAACGGCAAATAAATCAGTTTTAGTTTCGCGTAACTTTGTGGATAAGTCAGGTGCAGGTAAATAAGCGCGATCGCAGAGTTGCTCATGCTTAGAATTAATAATGCTGTAAAGAATGATATGCCACAAGTTGGACGCGCCCACCTCATAAATTTCAGGATAAGTCAGCGACCAACGCACGATCGCATTCTCCCAAGGTTTGCGAACTGCGCCAAACTCGTTGCCAAGATAACGGGCTGGTTTAAGGATTTCGGAGTTAAGTAACTGTTCTACGGGTACGGGCATAGTTTCATGGCGATATGAGCTAAACCTATTTTACCTAAACCTGTTTTATATTTTGCGCGATCGCGATTAGTTATAATCAGCGTCATGGTCAATTTTTAGGAGGCGATCGCTTGTTGCCAACTGGTGACTATATCTTCTTTTTTGATCCCTGCGGCGATGAGTGCATTAACTAATCCTTCTTCAAAGTTGTCTTCTTCGATGATGATTTGGCGATCGCTATTATCTTTCTCAACAAGTCGCGCATGAAATACTACAAAATGTATCCTTTTTTGCTTGTCAAAACCTGTCGCAAGAACAATAAACTGACCAGATTCAAGATCGCAAACTGGATAAAGCTTAATCGGTTGTATACTTGGTTGATGGATGGTTGCATCCTTTACCACTTTCTTGAGAATTTCTGAATATTCTACGGAATTAGACATTGCTCTCTCCTTGAAATAATATTAGAAAACCTTCTTGAGTAAAATGTTTATCGTGGGTCAAGATTTCTGTGATTTTGAGACGATCCATGATGATCATTGACATACAATCAGTGAGACTATAGCCTTTGTCAAGACGATTAGCATACAGATCTAGTCCCTCGATAAAAACTTCTCTGGTATGGGTTATGACTTGAATATTTTTGTTTCTGAGGATTTCTCTGGTTCTTTGAGAAACACCGAAGCGCATTTCTGAACCAAATTGGGCGTAGTAGTTGAGCAATTCATTGAGTACTGCGTCAGAAGTTACAAGTTTTGTTCCTTTTAGTTGTTGACTGAATCTGACAACTTGCTGATGCCATTGATCGCGCTGATTACATAGTGCAATCCAGTAAAAAGTATCGACAAAAATTTGTTTCATATCTCTCTATACAGATTGCTTCGGTGAACCGTACAAATAATGATCGTGATTGGCGGCTCCATCGGTGGGTAAGCGATCTAGAACTTCTGGAGGTAGGGAATGAGCAAAATTTGTAAAACTTTCCCAAATGGGAATTTCTGTATCTATTTCTTGTATTGATGAATTGACTGGTGGTTCTAATAAATCTCTATCTTTAGAAATTGATAGCAAGTTAAGTAACTCTTGGGCTGTTGTATCAAGGATACGGGCAAGGGTGAAGATAGACACTTGGGGCTGATTGTCTAGGGTGATGATGCCGCTAGGTTGTTCATTTTGTAGCCATGCTAAAAAATGATCTGGGGTTGTGCCTAATACTTCGGCTGAGGTTTCTAAATCAAGGGTTAGTTTTGTCATGGGTTTAGAGTTTGATTAAAAATTTAAATTTTAAACACAAATTAATTTAACTTGAGATTTAGGGGAAAGAATACTCTGGAGATTTTTCATAGTGATCCTTCAACTCTTTAATAATATTTTTGTCATAAGTTAGTAATCCAATTTCTCTCTCTCCCTTAACTCCCTTAAAATCACTTGCAGATAAAAAGTTATAACTTGTAATTAGCGCCCATTTATCGTCACATATTAAAAATTTTTCATGAGTTCCTAATAGCTTGAATTGAATACACTGAAGTTTTTGTAAGCTATTAAAAGCATTGTAGCTACTTTTAGCCAATAATACTTGAGCAGACTTTTTTGCTGAATTTATATCATAGAGATTTCCCCATCCTATATGTATTGTAACATTATTGTTCTTTAATGCTTGTTGAATGTGCTGTAGCAGATCTGGATCAACTGCATTTTGACTAATCCAAGGACATACCATAATTAAAGTTTGATTAGTTTCTTTTAATGCGCTGAATAATTTAGATCGAATATCAGGACGACCATAAATTAACTCATATCTATGAGGCTCAATTTTATTAAGTATTTTCTTTGTTTCATTAAAGTTATTGTTAGTGTTATCTTCCAGTTTACTTATTTTATTAATTAAATTTTCTACTATTTCAGTTAAGTTTGATAATTTTTCTATTCTAGAATTTAATGAATTAAAATTCTCTTGTGCTTGTTTCTGAAGGTTGCCTTGATTAATATCCAAACTTATTGATTTATCGGTCAATTCTTCAACTCTAGAATTTAATGAATTAAAATTCTCTTGTGCTTGTTTCTGAAGGTTGCCTTGA
>JBAXTW010000078.1:0-22043 GCA_037129985.1 Pseudanabaena sp. ELA645
ATTCCCCCTTCACGCTTTTTCCTAGGTATACCCACCTTTTCAAACAGCCTCTAATTGCGATTCAGGCTCTAACGGGTTTAAGTCCTTCACCACAACAGGAGGATACGGATACAGGTTTTCGCTATGACCAGAACACGGGTGAGCTAGTCTGGCATGATAAGGTGCAAGTTAGTCCTAGTTTGGCGGCTATTCTCACTAAGATGGTTAAGCCCCACTTTCCAGAGCGTTATGCCTCAGCAGTAGAGGCTTTGCAAGCTCTTGACCAATTACAGTCTGGCTACACGCCTACTGTGCAAGTTGCTGCTCCGTCCTATCAGCAAACTAATGTAGTTACGCCTCAGCCGACTCGTCCTGTCCATGCGCCCACGGTAGTTAGCGAGCCAAATCAAACTGGAAATCGGCAAGAAACATCTCAGCCTCAACCTGATATAAAACCCACTGCAAAATCAAACAATTTGCCGATTTTCATCACTGTTTTACTGTCAACATTTATAGCTGCGGGGGGCCTCTACATAATGGCAACTTCTCGGCCACCTACTAATAATCCAACAAGTACTAATCCATCTGTCACTAATACAACAAGTACTAATCCATCTGTCACTAACACTTTTGGCAATGCAGCTACTGGAGGAGATCCTGGTACAAAGTATGTTCGTAATGCAGTTGATGGAAAAAAAGTAATTGCGGAAATTGGATTTGGAGAACGTGTGGAAATTTCGGCAGTAGGTTTTAGCCGAGATAATCATCCTTGGTATAAAATACGAACTTCACGCGGGGTAGACGGTTGGATGGCATGTCAAATTATTGATTGCGATCGAGGCGTTGGATATTGTCAGCAACCATGTCCTACGAGGTAATAAAGCTCTAGATGTCTATTGTATTTCTGTAGACAGTTTTGGCAAATCCAAAGTTATTCTCATTAATGAGAGTATGTTGACATTAACAATTAGCAATATTTTTAGCTTATTAAAATGATTAAACGTTTATGGAATCGGTTCCATTTCTTTATAATTCTTGCACTAATTGGAATTGCAATAGGTGTTGCTCTTAATGTTTATGCAGTCAGTCAATCTGCTAAACAGAGTTCAGATACATTGAATTCCAAACAAGGTCTTGCAACTCAGATTTCTCCGACCAGCAAAGTTTCTGCTGAATCTCCTTTGTCAAGCAAAACAAATCAAGCATTATCAGATAAATCCAAGTTAGGACATTTCCCATTTGCGGAAGGTGACTATAATCAAATGCTTACTATTGCTAGCTATGCTACAGGCGAATATCAAAGATTTGAGAGACTTGCTCCAGATGCAGCACTGGCATTGCTAAAATTAATTTATACAGCAAGGAATGATGGAGTTTGGATTGTTCCTGTGTCAGGCTTTCGCAACATTTCAGATCAAGAAAAACTTTTTGATGCACAAATTCAACGCCGTGGCTCTCCCGAAGCTGCCGCAAAGTTAAGCGCTCCTCCTGGCTATAGCGAACATCATACAGGTTATGCAATTGATGTAACTGATGGTAGATTCCCAAAGCAAGATATTACTTATAACTTTGCTACCACTGAAGCCTTTAAGTGGTTGACTATTCATGCCAAAGAATTTGGATTTGAAATGTCATTTCCTGAGAACAACTCACAAGGTGTAAGTTATGAACCTTGGCATTGGCGATTTGTTAGTTCAAATGAAGCAAAAGAAATTTTTAAAAATCGAAGTTAAAAAATTCAATAAAGTACCACTCGCATTCATTCCTAGCCCAAATATTTCGATCAAACGTAATTCCTGATAACAACGACTCATCTGTTAAAAGATAAAAAACCAGTTGTTTCTACATCTTTCACTTAATTCAAGCTATCATTTGAAATAGGTATTTTTAGTCAGTTTAGGATGTGGAGATATTTGTAAATGATCGGTCAATTGCTAAGTGGGCGTTATAAAGTACAAAGAATATTGGGCGCAGGTGGATTCGGTCAAACCTTTGTTGCTGAAGATACTCAACGTCCTGGTAATCCAGTATGTGTGGTCAAACAGCTAAAGCCCGCTAGTAACGATCCTAGCTTTTTAGAAACTGCAAGACGGAAGTTTCGTGAGGAGGGAGAGGCTTTAGAGAAGCTGGGAGAAAATCCCCAGATCCCGCGACTATTAGCAAACTTTGAGCAAGATCAAGAATTTTACTTGGTGCAGGAGTTCATCGATGGTCAAACACTCAGCGCTGAACTACAAGTTGGTAAAAAATGGACAGAAAACCAAGTAGTTGACCTGCTCAAACAGACTTTATCGGTCTTAGCTTTTGTACATCAGAATGGGGTGATTCATCGCGATGTGAAACCAGACAATATCATTCGGCGTAAGTCAGATAATCAATTAATTTTGGTCGATTTTGGGGCTGTCAAACAGGTAAGGAACCAGACAGCAATGGGGCAAAAGATGTTGAGTGCAACCATTGCGATCGGTACTCCTGGTTATATGCCTAGTGAGCAGGCAATTGGCAAGCCCAAGCCGAGCAGTGATATTTACGCGCTTGGTGTAATTGCGATTCAAGCACTAACGGGTTTAAGTCCTTCACCACAACAGGAGGATACGGATACAGGTTTTCGCTATGACCACAACACGGGTGAGTTAGTCTGGCAGGACAAGGTGCAAGTTAGTGCTAATTTGGCGGCTATTCTCACTAAGATGGTTAAGTTTAGATCGCAAGAGCGTTATACTTCGGCGGTAGAGGCTTTGCAAGCTCTTGACCAATTACAGTCTGGCTATACACCTACTGTGCAAGTTACTTCTCCTTCATATCAGCCCACTGTCCAAGTCACTCCTCAGCCGACTCGTCCTGTCCATGCGCCAACTGTACAAGTCAGTGAGTCAGTTTCAGCGAGAAATCAGCAGAATAGACCCACAGCACCTCAAGTTGCACCAAGGAGTTCTTCAGGCTTTAACAACCCAGTTATTTTTGCTGGTGTTTTGCTATTCATAATAGGTGTAGTTAGTGTTTATCTTTTACGACCACAGTCTACAGTAACATCTCCGCAAGCATCTTCTACTTCTCAACAAACTGTTCCCAAATCTCCTGAATCTACATCAGTTTATGATCCCAAGATTGGTGTTACAGAATATTACAAACTGATTAACAATCGTCAAATTGATCAAGCTTTTCAAATGTTAACGCCTGAATTTCAAAATGATAAGGCTAAGGGATATAAAAGTTATAGTGATTGGTGGTTGTCTCTAGATTCAGTCGGTCTTGAAATTATTAATTCCAACTGGAATACAGGTACTGCAACTGTAGATACAAATTTAACTTATTTCAGAAACGGTAAGCCGCTAAAGACCGAATTTCTACGTCCATACTTGAGATGGAATGATTCTTTGAACAAATGGCAAATCTATAACTCCGAAAAATAGAAGATATAAAGTGCAAAAAAATTAGATATACAAAGTCAATAAGTTGGGAGAAATTACTAATGGGCAGATCTTAAATTAACGAGTAAGATACCCACACCCCATTTTATGTTTAATTGCATCTGGCTACTTAGTGACTGACATAAAAAAACTTTATCTAAATAAACCATGACACTCAACAAATCTAGCCTTTCAAACCAACTTGATATCATTACAAAATTTGTAAGCGATCGCCTTTCGCAAGATCAGTCATACATTAATATTGCCGAAAACCTCAAAGAGCTATCTAACTCCCTCAAAGCTGGCAAACTTGTTTTGCAAATCTTAGGACAAGACTTATCATCAGCACAAGAATTTCATAAGCTGCTAAGAGCAGATGCAGAACTATGTAACCCCTATCAAATCAAAATTTCAACCCTACCAGACATTCCTGATCCAAATGCTGCACCTGTGGCTACTCTAGTTTTGCAAAATTCTGGAACAAATCAGCCTGAGCGATACAAACTTATAGCCAGACAGTCTCAAGTTATTGGGCGTAACCCATCCGCCACCCAAATCTTATTACCAGATAGACTGAATCTGATCAGTGGCAGACATATCGAGATCAAACCTTTGACAGATGAGCAATGGCAAATTAGAGACTTAGACAGCAGTAATGGTACTTTGATTAACGGCAAACGACTCAAACCCCAAGAATGGCAGACTCTAAAGCCTAACGATCAAATTGTTTTGGGATCTTCTTCTCAAGCAACAGGTAGTGCAATTTTGGCATTTGAAGTGCCTACAAAAGATGATGTTCATTCAAGCTATGTAGAAGTCCAAAATCTGTTGAATAGCCATATTATTTGTCTAGTCATTTCACCTCAGACTTTATCTGAGCTAACTCAAAGATTTCTGCAACTAGCTCAAGACTCAGGCATAGCTAAACTATTGATAATTGTTGATAGATCTGGAATAAGTGATATTGATAGCTTTAACCGTAGCCTAGATACTATCAAAAAGTCATTGCTAAAAAAACTAAATAATAGTAACTTCGAGTTAATTTCTTTAATATTAAAACCCTTTACACCTAGCTCAGGAGCGACAGTACTCGCCCCCCAATCTCAACCCGAATTTGAGCAACTCTGTGATGATCTCAAAAAGTTTGCCAAAAATGAAACGGAACCTACACTAGCCAAATCGGCAACTCGAAAATTACAGGCGATCGCTAATCAGATTGAAGTAATCCTAGTTCAAAAAGACGCAACTGTTAAAGACAATTTACAACAAAACGAAGAACAGTTAAAAGAACTGTCTGTAAACAATCTTAAAAAAAATATTGAAAGAGCTTCGAGACGAGTCGATGATCAACGTGATTTATTTTTTAAACAAGTAAAGAGCAGCGATCTCACCCTCGCTAAAGCTGACTTGCTAAATGAATTCAAGCAAAGCAGTATTTCCTATAAAATCCAACAGTTCACCAAAAGCTTGCAGCCACAAATCTCTGATCGGGGAGGCTTTAGATACGTTAGTCTGGGAGTTGCCAACAATTCGAGCAAGAACAAATCTGGTAGTAATGTTCATGCTATGGCAGTAGAGCTTTGTCATGACGAGATGACTAAATGGTCAATATCAGAGTGGAAGAAAATTCAAACTGAGTATTTTGATGGTGGTTTTAGAACTTTACTTCAGAAGAGTCATGAGACCCTAAATTTTATCCCTGAAGTCAAGATTTCTAAGAGTGTGTTTGTAAGTTCACAGACCTTAAATGTACAGTCAGTTCTTGGTTTCACAGAAGTAGAACCTACTTTTGAGTTGCGCTATAAACAAAACGGCTTTTGGGGTTATATGTTTAAAAATATAAAAGGACAAGTAATTTCGGCCGTGGGGGTTATAGGTCTTTTTGGTAGTGGTATTAGTCAAATTAGCCCTGAGATGAAAGGAGTAATTATTACTGTCCTTTTGCCTGGAGTTGCCTTGTCATTATTTTTTACTCATAAAGGAGAAAAAGAAGCAAAAGTTCATGACGCTCTTGAGAAACTACAAAAAGATGCAATAAGCCATTATCAGTCTTACACTAAAATGCTAGTTGATCGCCTGTCACAACGTATAAATTTATTATTGGATGCCGAAGACAAAAATTTTCGTGATGTCTTAGATAATGTTAAAGAGAGTTATGCCGACTATGTTACAGAAGTAGATGAAAAACAAAGACAACTTCAGTCTCAGGTCAATGAAATGAAGCGATCTGGGCAATTTAAAACTGAGAAAGATCTTGTCGAATTTCAGAAAATCAAACAAGCTATTCAGTCTCTATGATGATTGTTCTCATTTAAACAAACCATTTCTTAACCGTCTTATCTTCACTACCACAGGCAAGCATTTGAGCATCTGCACTAATTGCCAATCCACCAACCTGCCAGTTATATCCCGATAGCGATCTAATTTCTTGTTCTGTTTCTAGATTCCAGAAACGCAGCATTTTGTCATCAGTAGAGATAGCTAGAAATTTACCATCTGGACTAAAGAATAATCCATTAATAGCCGATCGAAATGCTGGCAAAGTCGATAGTTCTTCCCCAGATTCTATTTTCCATAGTTTGATTGTGCGATCGGCACTACCACTAGCCAGTAATTGATTGTCTTGACTGAACGCAACAGCATTTACAGCCATTTTATGACCCGTGAATGTTTGTGAATTCTCTCCCGTTGCGAGATTCCAGATTTTGATAGTTTTATCAGCACTGCCACTAACCAAAAATTTCCCATTTGGACTAAAGGCAACTGCATTAACTCCCATGCCATGACTAGTAAGTTCCTGTATACTTTCTCCCGTTGAGAGATCGCAGATTTTAATAGTTTTATCGGCACTGCCACTAGCCAAATGTTTACCGTCTGGACTAAAAGCAACTGCATTAACCATTAACTTATGTCCTGAAAAAGAATTAGATTCTTTTTTAAGGGCGAGATCCCAAATTTTGATGGTTTTATCCACACTACCACTAGCGAGATATTTGCCATCAGGACTAAATGTAACCGATTTCACTAAATCTTTATGCCCCGCTAAAACTGTGATATCTTCCTCTCTCACCAAATCCCATAAGCTTCTTCGTGAATAAGGCTCAACTTTAGCAGGAACAGGTTGGGCAATAGGAGGATGGGAGATAGGAGGTGCTTGAGCAGAAGATTTAGTTTCAGAGATGATTTGGTTGATCTGGGGAGTTTTCTCTACTAAATCTTGAGGAACCGATGGAGCAACTATTTCTTCGCGCTCAAATATAAATTCGGGGCCACCTTTACTCAGCATAATGCGATCGCCGACTTTTAAGGTCTGACAACCCTGTAATCGTTGACCGTTTAAATAAGTTCCGTTAGCCGCATTTAAGTCACAGACTCTCCATGAGATTTCTGAACTATCTTCACAAAACTGAAATTTTGCATGGTTTCGAGATATCGTAGGGTATTGCTCTGAGTCCACAACAATTTGACAGTTAGCCTCTCGACCTACTACTGTTTCTTTCTCAGGTATCAATTTATACTTGACTTCAACAAATTTCTTTTCTTTGGATGAAGTGTGTAAATTAATGAAGTAGGAAAACTGACTCTTTGCCATGTCTATTTCAACGCTTGGTGTACTTTATGCACGGGACAATAATAAATATCCAGAATAAACTTTAATGAGTCTGCATCGTATGCTGGTCTTATTATAAATTGGGTCTCTTATAGGCTTGTTTCCAGACACATCCACCTTTTCAAACAGTCTCTAAATAAAAAACAAATATTTTATTCTCAACAAATTACCATTGAACGCGATACATACAGAACGGTACCCCATCTTTTTTCGCCGTGATTTTACCGCCCAGAGACTTTACAAGCTCAGTAATTTCATCAAGCGGTGTGAGAAAAACCTCTGCGCCCAAATAGGTTTCTAAAATCGCCCAATTTTCGGCAAATTCTAAGTCAGGGGCGATCGCATCAAAAATCATTACCCCATTCGGTTTTAATACCCGCTTTGCCTCAAGCAGCAATAATTTCAAATATTGCAAAGGGTAATAGCAACTAAATCCAGTGGCAATCACGCGATCGAACATCGCATTTTCATAATTTAAATGATGCGCGGCTCCATGCTGTACGCCCTTAAACAATTTCGAGTTAAGCTGCGATCCCCGTGAATTAAGCGCCTCCTTCGCCACAAAACTAATTTCTTGACCATAAAAAAATACATCCCAATCGCGCCAAGGATAAATCAAAAAACTGACCCCACAGCCAATATCTAAGCAACGCTGATTTTTCTGGAATTGCGCCAATTCCCAAAAAGGCGAAGCAATTTTGCCAGATAAAGTGTGGCTCACCCATTCCCGAAACAATGGCATTGACTCCACCTCGGCGGGCAAATCAAATGCTTCATTACGATATTCGCGATCGTAGCGCTGCTGCACTGGGGCGATCGCCGCAGTCCATTCATCATTCTGAGAAGTAAAAGATTTTTGGGGTGTCATTGGAAATTTTTTGATTAAGAATTAAGCGAATCTAGATTTTTCATAGACTTTTTTTCATCTGAAACGAGGCGGCGTTCAACTTTCTTCACGTCTTCAGCCGCAGACAACGATTCAGGTCGAATGCCTCTGTCAAGCAAAGTCTGCCTTACAGCCTGATTATTGGTAACGTGTTCACCTGAAATCTCTGGTTCTGTACTTAGTTTGTTGTGCCGTGAGTTAAAAATTGTAATCTCTGCCGCGAAATCTTTAGCTTTAAGGATAATCGTTGGGGCAAAGTCTGCTAACGGACGGTTATCAGGTACTTTCCATTGGGCTTTCATTGCTTGAGTAGATTTACCGAAAAGAGCGCTGTCCCCCTTACTGCGAATCGAGCCAAAATTGCGATCGCTTCCTGTTTGCTCATAGATCACTTTAGAAAGTTCTTTCTCTGACTCTGATAGCTTCTTTCTTGCTGAAATACGCTCAGCATCCAGCAATCGTTGTTCAATTAACTCTGCACGGCGGGTTTGCACTGCAAAGTAAGTTTGAGCAAAAGCAATCTCCTGTTTTTTAGGATTACCATTTTGAGCAATTAGATAGCAAGCGTAGCGGTCAAGCATAATATCATCTATTTGTCTTTGGCTGCCAGAGCCGAGATCAACCATTTTGTTAACTTCAACAAAATGGTCTAGAACAGCTTGATTAGAGGCTTCGCAAGTAGTCTTAGCCTTAGTTATAACTGCCACAAAATTACGCCATTCTGAGTAGCCTAAAAGCTCCTGAAGATCACGAGCGAGCCAATATTCAATTCCGTTTTCAGTTTTCTGAGAATGTGCTTCAAAGGTATCAGTCAATTCATTGATAGTATTAGGTTCCATGTTTTTGCAAAAGCGATTGTGATATTTAGTCTATTTGGTACGAAATAAAGTCTTTAAAAACACGAATTAATCTCTTCGGGCGTATATGTCTTCACAGGAGCCGCAAACATGATTTCCCATCCTCAAAAATAGTGGCGATATAACGATCAAAATTTTTATGATGACAATTCTTATAATTATGATGATAAAGATGATCGCGATTTTTTTTGTTTTTCGGCGGCGAGATAATCAAACACCGATTTATCACCAATATCTGGGGGAATTGCTTGAATTGCCTTACGAATTACAAAAATCATAAATAAAACTGCCCAAACTCCTAATAGACCACGCTCGATCGCTACAGATAAAAAACTAACCAAATGTCCCAGAATCAGCACAGGCAAAAGGGGTACTAAAAACTTAGTTTCAAAGCGACCGAAACAAAATGTCTCTTTAAAGAAAATCCCTGTCAACGCCGCAAAATTAAAACCTACACCAATTAAGGCTACTGGATGCTCATAAATAGCGATCGCCAAAGGTTCAGAAAAAAATACAGCAACGATAGCAGAGGAGATCGCGCCGATTGCCCAAAAGACCTGCAAAACGCGGTGCAACAACTCAAAATAAATATGAATTGTCCATAGGGCAACGCCTAAACCTAGAGTGAAACCGAAATATAACCAAGTTAACCAATTTACAAATTCGGGATTATTCGGCTGAATTAGGACTAACAGCGCACCTAAACTAAAACATAAAGCGGCGATCGCCAAAGCACTGCGATACACAATCACCCCAAGGCGATCGTCTTTTGTAATCGTAAACTCACCAAACTGACCCTGATAAACTTCGGGCATAATTTCCACAAGCATCTCCATTACCATCAAGAGCAATTACTAAAGCAATTACTAAAATTATAGCGATCGCGCCAAGTATTTGAGATAACTCGCCGATCGTTCTTAATCGATAAATTTTGGTAATTGCCAAAATTGCCATAATGCTTTATTATCTTGCAGTCAAAATCGACAAAAATTCGGATGACGCTGTACCGAAAAACAAGTAGGCAGCAGAGGAACTTTTTATGCGTATCTATAACCTAGCTGGCCTGATTCTTATTGTTGCCACGACTATTAGTGCTTGTGGTGAGGGTGTACCGACCGAATGTACGATCGAGAACAAAGAATTCATACCCAAAACCTTTAAATTCGCGTCAGGGACGGATTGCGAAGCGATGAGAAAGCTTGCCAAAGAAGGTCAGCCCCTGCCCACACTTGTCGATCCAAACGATGTACCTGTAGCGAAGCCGAAACCCGCTACGGTTCAGGCTGCTTTTAAAGCTCCATTTGTAAGTGGACAAAAGGCGCAGGATTTGATCCCTACTACCGATAAGCAAGCTAGAGTCAAAGAATTAGAACAAAAAATTAACGTTGACTCGAAGCAATCGCGTGATCCTTTCACCAGCACGATTATTAATCCAGTGCCAAAACTAGAAACTCTTTTGGCTAAGCCAAAGGAGCAGCCAAAATTAAGAGCGGCGGTAGTGGTCAGGACTGCACCGCGTAAATTTGTCGCGCCACCACCACCACCACCACCACCACCACCCGACACAAAAGCTGCTGATGCTACTAGCGTTACAGGCACTGTAGAGATATCAGGTTCAATCTATGCGATTTTGACTGCTCCCGATGAACCCACAGCCCGCTATGTGAAAGCAGGGCAGTTAATTTCTAACGGAAAAGTACTGGTTAAACGCATTGATACGAACTCAGAGCCACCAATCGTTGTTTTACAACAAAATGGAGTCGAAGTTTGTCGAAGTTTTTCGTCCTGTCGGATCTTTGCCTGTAACTGCCGCGAAACTGATGCTCAAACCCCTACACCGACCACATCTGCATCTCCAACCTCAAAGCCAACTGAACCTCCTGCATTTATTCTGCCTACACTAGGCAACTAATACCGAAATTAAAAATGGCTACGCCATTTTTAATTTTAAAAACCTTTAAGGATAATCAATCAAAAGAGAAGCCTCGCGCAGCGAGGCTTCTCTTTTAGTTTTATTTCTTAGGAGCCATCAACATAGTGATGTTACGACCTTCACGCTTAGGATATTGCTGAATCTCGGCAACAGACTCCAGATCGCTTGCCATCCGATTAAGCAAAACTTCAGCGAGATCAACGTGTTGGATTTCGCGACCGCGAAACATAACCGTTGCCTTGACTTTATCGCCTTCCTTCAAAAAGCGCTCCGCATGATTAATCCGCACTTTGTAATCATGTTCTTCAATCTTGTAACGCATTTTCACTTCCTTAACATCGGAAGTGTGTTGCTTTTTACGCGCTTCTCTAGCTTTTTTCTCTTGTTCAAACTTGAACTTACCGTAGTCCATGATCCGACAAACAGGTGGATCGGCTTTATCACTGACTAAAACAAGATCAAGCTCTTTTTCTTCAGCCATCTTCATGGCTTCTTTTGGGGTCAGGATGCCGAGTTGCTCCCCCTCCATATCAATAACTCGAATTTTTGGATATCTGATGCGTTCGTTGATTTGGGGGAGGTCTTTAATTGGCTTTTTAGTCATGAAATCTCTGTTGTCTAGACTCTTTGGGGTTATGGGTTTAAATTACTAGGGGTTAACGTGTTACAAATGTATATCGATTCTAAGCACGAAATTAAAATCAATATAATTTATACCAAAACTAAACCCAGAGAAGCTGATCTGCCCGCGAAGCGGGCAGATCAGCTTCTCTGGGTTCTCTTTTTTTACTATGCCGAGGTGCTTAGAAAATTATGCTTGACATAAACGTTTAAATATAGTACGAACTACACCTTAATGTGTCAAGTATTATACCAGTATTTTTCGTAAATTTTGTTTAACTAGATCGCCCGTTACCCGATCGCTTAAAGTTACAGCACCGATCGCGGTTGGTAAAATGAAGCGAACTTGACCAGCTTCTACTTTTTTGTCAGTGGACATCGCTGAGACGATCGCATCAAGATCAATGTCCGCAGGTAGGGTTTGAGGTAAACGGGTTTTGGTAATTAGGGCAAGTTGTTGGGCTTGATCTTCGGCTGACCATAGATTTAAATCAACAGCGATCGCGCCAGCAATGACCATCCCTAAACCAACAGCTTCACCATGATTGTAGAGGCGATAATTAGTGACGGATTCGATCGCATGACCGACTGTATGTCCATAGTTGAGAATGGCGCGGAGATTGCCTTCTTTTTCGTCTTTGGATACGACTTCAGCCTTGGCTTTAGCACAACGATACAAAATAGTTTGCAGAAGCTCAGATGAAACATAACGCAATTGATCAAGGCGATCGCATTCAGCTAATAAATCAAATAACTCGCGATCCCAGATCACCCCATATTTGATTACTTCCGCCATTGCCGAACGAAATTCGCGGGCGGGTAGAGTTTTTAATACTTCGGGATCAATCCAGACTAAACGCGGTTGATAAAATGCACCGATCAGGTTTTTACCCTGTGGATGGTTGATCCCCGTCTTACCACCGATCGCCGAATCCACCATTGCTAAAAGCGTAGTTGGTACTTGCACTAGTTCGATGCCACGCAACCAAGTCGCGGCGGCGTAGCCTGACATATCGCCAATCACTCCACCACCGAGGGCGATAATTGCTGAAGAACGTTCTAAGCGATGCTCTAGGGCTGCATCATAGATTTTTTGCAGGGATATGGCGGTTTTAAAGCGTTCACCAGCAGGCAGAATTAAATTGGCAACATCAAAACCTGCATTAGTTAGTGATGTGGTAACAGTTTCGCCATAATGCTTGTAAATAACTGGATTTGAGACAATCAAAGCTTTTTTACTTTTTTTGCCTAAACCAATTTCCGACAATTTTTCGCCTAAATTTTTGAGGCTATGGGAGGCGATCGCAATGTCATAGCTGCGGTTAGGCTGCGAATCGTTATTGAGCGCAACCGTTACAGTTGCAGAATTTTCGGGCATATTTCTAAATAAATGGTCTTAGTTACTTATGTTAACAGTGATTTGGAGAAACAAAAAACGGCGCATTGCGCCGTTTTTTGTTATTTGGTCATTGCTTGACATAATTCAATGATTGCGGTTTGGAGCGTTGCCGTTTCATCTTTGCCATGTTTGAGATCGGCTTCTAGACGTAACAAGATACTCATCGATCGCATTAATTTTTGACTATTCAACCCCTGCACCTCTTGCTTCAGGAAATATACTCGCTTAGGATTGCCAATCTCCGCAGCATCAGCGATCGCTTTATCATCACGTTCACCCGATTCTTGCATTAACTTAATCCAGAGCCAAGTGCGAAACTGCCCTACTAAAGTTGCACAGATCCGCAAACCCACTTCATTATTTCTGAGTAATTCTGCAATTAAGCTCAGTGCTTGACTGGTATTTGCAGTGCGAATAGCGCCAGCTAATTGCAAACTATTATGGGCTGACGCTTGGACAAGAGGGGCGATTTCTTTGGCAGTAATTGGCTTAGTTTTACCATGATGAGATAGTTGCAATTTTTGCAATTCCATCATCAAGCGGCGCGTATCATTACCGATCGTATCAACTAGCAAATCAATGCCATCGGCAGATATTTTCAAATCAATTTCTATGGCAGCTTGTTTGACTAATTGAGCGATCGCTTCAGGTTTCCAAGGAGGAATCAAAGAAAATTCTAAAACTTTGGCATATTTTTGGATTAGTTTGGTAGACTTTGCCCTACCATCAGGTTTATTTGCTGATGTAAATAAGATGTAGGAGTCATTTGGTAAATTTTTAAACGTCCTTTCTAGCTCTGCTAGCAAAGATTCTGAGCATTTTTGGGTGATCGCGGTATCCGCAAGCCAAGTTAATCGACTACCCATCCCGAAAGGTGAAGTGACAGCTTGATTTAGTCCATCCATTACTTCCAGATCTCCCGATGCATTGATTTTTGTGTAATTAAAATCACGCCACATTGGATCGACAGAGTTATCAATTAATTTTTTTACGGCTTGAGAAATTTGGTAGTCGTCATCGCCCCAATAAAAACAAACAGGCATTGTTTAATTCTCCTGAGTCTAAATATTCTGAGTTGCCAGCTTACTGGATTGTCTGTATGATTAGCTCAACTATGTGGTGTAGAGATTTGATGATTACTAGAAGCAAGGAAAATTTTCAAACGAGCCTCGGTACTTCCAAAAAAATTGCAAAACCAATTGCGAAACCAATCGCAAAGTTATTTGCAAAATCAGTTACAAAACGTACAGATTATTATGCAGATCAATATTCGATTTGGGGTAAAAGATTCTTTGATATTCTATTTGCCTCTCTCGTTTTAACGATATTCTTTCCACTTTATTTAGCGATCGCTTTATTAGTTTTGATTAGTTCTCGCGGTTCGATTTTTTATATTCATCCACGGGTTGGTTTACATGGTCAGCAATTTAATTGCGTTAAATTCAGAACGATGATTAACGGCGCAGACCAAGCCCTTGAAGATTATTTAAACTCCTGCCCCATCAGTCGCGCTGAGTATGAAGCTTTCTTTAAACTTAAACAAGATCCGCGCATTACCAAAATCGGTAAAATCTTGAGAACCACTAGTTTAGATGAGTTGCCACAATTTTGGAATGTACTTGTCGGTGATATGAGTGTGGTTGGTCCTCGCCCATTGGTTCAAGATGAACTGGTTAAATATGGCACGGCGATCGACCGAGTATTAAGCGTGCGCCCTGGGATTGCGGGTTTATGGCAAGTGTCTGGGAGGAATGACATTCCCTATGCGAAGCGGGTGGTGATGGATGCTAGCTATGTGCGGCGGATGAGTTTAGGACTAGATATCTGGTTAATTTTTAAAACTATTTTGGTCGTAATTTTTCCGAAAGGAAATGGCGCATATTAAACAAAAAGAGGAGCCGCTTAGTGGTTCCTCTTTTTTATGTTAGATTCTACGGCGCTTGGCGCTGTAATGATTACTTGCCTCCGATGTCGCCATCTCCGTCAATATCACGACCAGTAGCAGTTTCCAGAGCGTCAATGGCTTTGCCTGTAGAGTCTTTGGCGATCTCGCCCACATCAGTCCCCAAAACATCAGTTACTTTTTTGACGTTTTCTTCACCGACAACTTTCTCTGCTTGATCTTTGAGACCCTCAGCAATTTCGCCAGCTTTTTGCTGTAATCCGCTTACAAATCCACCAAGTCCTAGATTTTCCATACTCATTGTTATTTGCTGTGTAGAATTTTTATTGATTAGCTTTTGAATTATAGTCCTTCGGGTTTAAAAACCTTGTTTTTTAGAATACAGCGCCCTACGCTAACATAAAACCCAAGAAGCACCGTCGCGTCTTCAGGTTTTATGTCATAACAAGACTGGCGACAGCTATATTTTGCGAGATCGCAATTAATATGCGCCTTTGCCAAATAACACAAGTCGAATGGTTTCAACGAGAATTTCTAAATCAAAGTTTAAAGACCAGCGATCTATGTAAAATAAATCCAACTTTGCTACATCATCGATTGTATCTAAATCCGATCGCCCCGAAATTTGCCATAACCCTGTAATTCCTGGCATTACTAAATGACGATTGTGATGCCAGTTGGTAAATCTTGCCACATCGCGTACAGGCAGAGGGCGGGGACCAACTAAACTCATTTGTCCTAGCAATACGTTAAACAATTGGGGCAGTTCATCCAGACTAGTACCGCGCAAAAAATGACCGATCGGAATAATGCGGGGATCGCGTTCAATTTTGAACATCACACCATCACTACTTTTATTGAGATGCTCTAGCTCTGCTTGACGGCGCTCCGCGTCCATAAACATACTCCGAAACTTCCACATCTGAAATGATTGCCCCTGTAGTCCAATGCGCTCTTGAGTATAAAAAACACTGCCTTGAGAACTTGCTTTAATAGCGATCGCGATCGCCACAAATATTGGTGATAGGACAATCAAACCTAACAGTGAAGCCACAAAATCCAAACATCGCTTGAATATATATTCCCAATTAGCAAGCAGGGACGACTCAATGCGAATCATCGGCATGGAGGCAAAAATTTCAGGATTACCACGCCGATGGAGCAGCATAAGGCTGGATGGGACTAACCGCAGTCCCATCCCTGCATTGCGAAGCTGCCAATATAATTGTGAAGCAAGTTGAGTTTCGGGCAATCCTTCGGCGATGACTTCTTTTGCGCCAGAGTTAATGATTGATTGCATAGAGTGTGAACTATTCGCCAGTGAAGAGGCTAAAACACCGACAACACGATAGCCTGTGCGTTTTTCGATGATTATCGTTAGATAGTCAAGGCGATCGCTAGGGGCAATGATAAACACTGGGGTATGGGTACGGGCGATCGGAAATTGATCGAATAGTAAAGTCAATAACAAGCGCAAGCCAATAATTGTCACCACACTACCAATCCATGCAGGAAAAAATAGCGATCGCGGCGCGTCAATGGTGGGGTCATAAAAGTAACTAACGACCAAAGACGATAAATAAACTGTGCTGATAAATTGCGCTTGTTTGACATAGTTGCGCCATTGAGACTCACCCCGATAAAAGTTATGGTAAGCAAAACCCGTCACGATCACCGCCGCAAAAGCCCAAAATAAACCTGTTAGTCCCAAAAATTCACCCCAATTTAGGGCGGGTGGCAATGGTGAAAAAACTTGATTAAAGGTCAATGAGGTTTTCCACGCGATCGCTAAGCCCCAAATATCGCTGGCAATCAGCAAAAGCGATCGCAACCAGTTAACATGCTCCATGCGACATTGTTGGAGATATTTACCTGCTCGCAGGTCGTATTTTTTGAGAGGCTTGTCAGGATGCTTCTTAGGATGCTTCTTGGTTGGTTGGCGATCGCTACTCACTCTCATATCCCTCTTACTCTTTGGATTTTCACTAAAAATTAGATTGGTTGATCCCCACAGACTATCTTGCCCAAATTTAGCCATGCTTACATTCATCTACAAGAGTAGAATTCTTATTTCTCTAATACAAATTTGTCAGCAAATAGACTATACAATGTATCAAAACTAGGCTAAGCAACGCCCAGCCAGCTATGACAAATATTTTCTTGATTCCGCCAAATCTAAATAATAAAGAGCGTTTTGCTGCTTTTTGGGAATATTTATTGGAAAATACTCCAGATTTAGGTCAGGATTTCGTTGATTTTCTGACACAGCGATCGGGAAAACCCAGTTCAACCTTTATCAAAGCTGTTGGCTACCCTTTTTTGTCGCCAGACGTTCAGCCAGACTTTATTTTAAAGTGTCAAGATTTTGACATTATTTGTGAACATCGACTAGAAAGTGAATTAAGCAAGCATTCCCTAGACGCATATTTCATTTTGGCAAAGTTTCAAACTAAGCCCACCTATGTAGTTTTGATTAGCAACAGTTATTGTCTAATTGATACGGAAGTCTTAGAGAGCGAGGCGGCGAAACGATATTATCTTCAGCCGCTTGATTATGTTAATTCTTCGATGCCTTATTTTTGTTGGCAAGATATCTATGCACTCGTGTCCCAAAAGCGATCGCACCTAGCCCATGAGTTTGCTGAGTATATGCATTTTATGGATATGCAGCCTTGGCAACATAGTATGTGGGGACAGTTATTTCTGAATCCTGATGTGGCAAATGATTTTAGCCAGCAATGGAACTTGACGATCAACCACTTACAAGAATTGGGAATAAGCTGTAAACATAGTGGTTACAGTGCTTTAGAAATTAGCTATCCACTGCCTTGGTTGCAATTGCTCTATATGTATGTATCTAGATCAGTACAACATAACGACTTGCAGTCGGTAAGTCCTTTTCTCGTGGCGACAATTTGGATCAAAGGTGATGAATCTGAACAGATTCGTTCTTTTCAGAGAATCTCAAATCATTTTACTCTGCCAGAAAATAAGGATATTACCGTTGAAATCAGAGCGAGTTTGGCTGATGGTTTGTGGATGATGAAAACAGGTAATCGTCCGAAGCTAGCTGCAACCTATTACACATCACTCGATCGGGTTGTGTCGGTGGATATCGAACAAATGCAAAAAAATCTCTTAGCCTTTACAACGACTATTTTCAATCATCTTCAAAGCATAACTAATTAATAAAGCCAAAAATCGTTTCGGCGAGCTTTGCCCGCCGAAATGATTTTCGGTTTTACGACAGAACGCTAGCCAATAGTGCTTTTTGAGCATGAAGACGATTTTCAGCTTCATCCCAAATCCGTGATTGAGTTCCTTCCATTACAGCATCAGTGATCTCTTCGCCACGATGGGCAGGTAAACAATGTAAAGCGATCGCTTCTTTATCTGCCAAAGCCATTAGTTCAGAATTCAATTGATAAGGTTGGAAAATTGGAACCCGATCTTCTGCTTCCGATTCTTGTCCCATACTTGCCCACACATCAGTATAGAGGACATGGGCGGCTTGGGCTGCCAGTTGGGGATCGGTAGTTACGATTACTTCAGAATTAGTGGCTAGAGCTTTGGCTTGAGCCACAATCGTGGGATCAGGGGCAAAATTTTTCGGTGAAGCAATGCGTACATTCATCCCAACTAGAGCGCAACCGATCATCAGGGAATGCGCCATGTTGTTGCCATCACCGAGATAGGTCAGGGTTAAACCCTTTAAAGTGCCGAAATTTTCTAATACGGTTAGCAAATCTGCTAAGACTTGGCAGGGATGCTCTAGATCGCTCAGAGCATTGATAATTGGCATTTTACAAAATTTGGCAAAAGTTTCTAGTTCAGCCTGCTCGAAGGTACGAATGGCAAGCACATCCAGATAGCGATCGAGGACTCTTGCTGTATCCTGAATTGGTTCGCCACGACTAACTTGAGTTACATTGGGATCGAGGTCGATTACATGACCGCCCAGTTGATGCATCGCAACCGTAAAGCTGACTCTCGTTCTAGTCGAGGCTTTGCGAAATAGCAAGCCAAGGGTTTTACGCTGAAAGTCGAACTGGACTTCTCCTGCTTTGAGTTGTTTGGCTAGTGTGAGTAAGTCCTGGATTTCGCTTGGTTGCAAATCTGCCAAGCTAAGAAGATCGCGTCCCTGAAGATTTCCCATTATTTTATCTAAATCAGCTTGATTAAAAAGCTAGTAACTAATTGATCTGAGATTACAAGTTAGAGAGCAATTAAACAAATAATTGTTCATTAGTAGCAACATACATCTCTTTACGATGATTTTTTCGCTGTTTTTTTTGCTAAGTTTTCTGCCGAGCTTTTCGCGTATCATATGCTTCTTTACAAGAAAAAATGATCGAAATGGAAATCGCAGCTTTGCGATCGCGTCAGTGGTTCAAGTTAATTTGTGGTGCGAGTTATCAACATTTACCCGCGATTCGGCATCTGGCGCTGATTTATACATTAGCTGGAGCCGATTGCATTGATATGGCTCCCGATCCTGCCACGATCTCCGCCGCCCGTGAGGGAATTAATGCAGCTATGGACTTAGGAGCCACGCGATCGCCTTTGGTGATGGTCAGCTTTAACGATGGCGAAGACCCACATTTTCGGAAAGCAATTTTTGATTCTGATTTTTGTGCAATAGATTGCCCCCGACCTTGCGAAAAAGTCTGCCCTACCAATGCAATCCAGTTTGGTAATGATTACAATGGGATTATCTCCAATCTTTGTTATGGATGCGGTCGTTGTTTGCCGCTATGTCCAGTGCAAATTATTCATACTCGCGAACAGGTTTATGTCCCCGAAGATATTTTTGAGCAAGTACTTAAGCAGCAAGTTGATGCGATCGAAATTCATACGCAACCCAACCGCACTGTAGAATTCGCGGCTTTTTGGCAACGTTTGAGTCCGATTATCCCCTCACTTAAATTAATGGCGGTCAGTTTTCCTGATTGCGAAGATTTGCACGAATACCTCAAGTCTTTGTTAGCAGGAATGACTCCAAAACCGCGATCGCTAATTTGGCAAACCGATGGTCGCCCGATGAGCGGTGATATTGGTGATGGCGCAACCCGTGCAGCACTGCAACTTGGTCAAAAGGTTCTCGATTTTCAGTTGCCTTTTGGCTTTGTTCAATTGGCAGGTGGGACAAATGCCAGTACGGTTCCCAAATTGCGTCAGGCAGCTATTCCAGTTGCTGGTGTGGCTTACGGTAGCTATGCGCGTAAGATTATCTTAGATTTTCTCGAAGGTTTAGGAGAAGAAATTCCCGATCACCTTGAAGAAAAATCTTGTCTGCTCTGGCAAGCCGTAGCGATCGCTAGACAATTAGTTTCACAAATTAAACCCTAACCGTAAAACCTTAAAAAGCCTAATGGAATCCATCCGCAAGCAAGTTACCGACAACCTCGATCAACTCCTCGATATTTTGCCACCACGCATCAAAACTAGCCTCGAACTTTGCGGCGGGTTAGAACAACTTGTCGAAATCGTGATGGACTTAGGGCGGTTGCCAGAAGCACGTTATTTTGACAGTACTAAATATCTGACCGATGACCCGATTACCAAGGAAGATCTGGCTCTCTGTGTACATCAAGTCGGCGAGTTTGGTGGTGACAATCGGGCGGGTATCGAGCGCACCTTGCACCGCATCAGTGCCATTCGTAATCGTAAAGGCGAAATTATCGGGCTAACCTGTCGTGTTGGTCGGGCGGTCTATGGCACGATCGCTATGATTCGTGATTTAGTTGAAACTGGTAAATCGATTTTACTGCTCGGTAAACCAGGGATGGGCAAAACTACGGCGCTGCGAGAGATTGCGCGTGTACTTGCCGATGACTTGAATAAGCGGGTGGTGATTATTGACTCATCCAACGAAATTGCAGGTGATGGTGATATTCCCCATCCTGCGATCGGACGAGCGCGGCGGATGCAAGTCTCCCAGCCTGAATTGCAACACCAAGTGATGATCGAGGCGGTGGAAAACCATATGCCTGAAGTCATAGTGATTGATGAAATTGGCACAGAACTGGAAGCTCTTGCCGCGAGGACGATCGCTGAGCGCGGTGTGCAGCTTGTCGGCACAGCGCATGGCAATCAATTAGCAAATTTAATCAAAAATCCGACGCTCTCCGATTTAATTGGCGGCATTCAGTCCGTAACCCTTGGTGATGAAGAAATGCGGCGGCGCGGCTTACCGCAAAAGAGTATTTTGGAACGTAAGGCGCAACCCACCTTTGATATTGCGGTGGAAATGTGGGAGCGTTACCGTTGGGCGGTGCATGATGATGTGGCGGGAACGATTGATATGTTACTCCGCGATCGCGATCCAGGGCGACAAATCCGTTCCGTTAGTGATATAGGTGAAGTCACCACCAGTGATGAAAAGCCAAAAAATCCTGAAATTGTCAAAAACCCTGTCGTTAAAGGCTGGCGCTCTTCTGGACGGATGAAGCCGATTCCCCTTGATCCACAATTGCAAGTAAAGAGTGATATAGCCGACTTCAATGGCAAAGTTAATAGTTCTGCATCTGAAATCATTGAATCAAATCTCTCTGAAGACGATGAAGAAGATGTGAACGAACTAGGTTCCTATGCGGCGATGCGAGAGCGCTTTGGGACAATGAATGTCTATCTCTATGGAGTTAGTCGCCATCAAACGGAGCAGGTAATTCAATCCATTAATTTACCAATTGAAATCACCAAAGATCTTGATGAAGCCGATCTAGTGCTAGCTTTGCGATCGCAGATTCGGACTAGCTCCAAAGTGCGTCAAGTAGCTGAATCCCGTCAGATTCCCATTCATGCAATTAAAACTAGCACTCTTCCCCAAATCACCCGCGCACTGAGGCGAGTATTGCATATCGATGAAAGTCCCACCGATACGATTAGCGATTTGAACATGTTCGCCTATGGTGATTCCGAAGATGAAATCGAAGCTCTCGAAGAAACCCGTCTCGCCGTGGAACAGATTGTCATTCCCAAAGGTCAGCCTGTGGAGTTACTGCCCCGTTCATCGGTGATTCGCCGTATGCAACATGAGCTAGTCGAGCATTATCAACTGCGATCGGAAAGCTACGGTGCGGAACCAAATCGTCGCTTACGGATTTTCCCTAATTGATAAACATAGTAGGGACGTGCTTTAATTAGAGCATAATAGTGTTTTAGAATCACTGGAAGGTCATTTATGAGTACAAATGGTGATGAACGAATGAGGTGGACTGATGAACGGTTGGATCATTTTGCTAACTCGGTAGCTGAGTTGCGCGAGTCTTCAAATCAGCAAAGACTTAGCATTCAGGATTTGCGCGAGTCTTCAAATCAGCAAAGACTTAGCATTCAGGATTTGCGTGAGTCCTCAAATCAGCAAAGACTTAGCATTCAGGATTTGCATGAGTCTTCAAATCAGCAAAGACTTAGCATTCAGGATTTGCGTGAGTCCTCAAATC
>JBAXTW010000079.1:0-21851 GCA_037129985.1 Pseudanabaena sp. ELA645
CGCATCAGTCCAAATATTCGCAGTGGTAAGCCCTGCATAATTAATACACGCATTGTATGCTCGAAATAATGGATTTACAATAGTTTCTAAGGATTCAGATTTTTATCAACGGAG
Organism: Pseudanabaena sp. ELA645; assembly: GCA_037129985.1. Taxonomy (GTDB): domain Bacteria; phylum Cyanobacteriota; class Cyanobacteriia; order Pseudanabaenales; family Pseudanabaenaceae; genus Pseudanabaena. The sequence continues at coordinate 115 of JBAXTW010000079.1, forward strand.
TATGCTTTATGGGCATCCGCCAAAGCTTGTCTGGTTGAGGATTGGCAATTGTAATCGTGATATTCTCGTGGCTCTAATCACTAAATATAAGGAACAAATCTATTTGCTAGGTAGTAGTCCCTCTGAGTCGGTATTAGTGATTTTGAGTTAAGTCGTCACATCAAAAATCAACCAGCGATCGCCCCAGACACAATCAACATTAAGCCTAGAAATCACAACTCACAGTAATAGCGATCGCCTTTAGAAAATAGATATTGTTAGTCATGGAATCAAAACGAAGTCATGTTCTGCTACTTCTGATAATTCTGGCAATTCCACAGATTGAGAGGCTTCCAATTGAGCCTTATTTTTCAAATTTTCCAACAACATATAAGTATCTAATTCACCTCTTCCCTTAATATATATTTTGCCGCGATGCCAAAAAGAATACTGCTCCTTTAATAGTTCATAGGTCGCGGTCGTCACTTGAATGCCACCAGCGATGCCATGAGATTCCATTCGACTAGCAATATTAACTGCATCTCCCCAAAGATCATAGATAAATTTGCGAATGCCAATTACTCCAGCCACTACTGGCCCCGTATTGATGCCAATGCGTAGGCGGAAAGACTTGCCATCATCACGTTTGAAGGTTGTAATTTCTCTTTGCATAGCCAAAGCCATTTCCGCGATCGCTTCAGCATGATCATCGCGTGGTGTCGGCAAACCGCCAACCACCATATATGCATCACCAATGGTCTTGATTTTCTCTAACCCAAATTGATCCGCAAGAACGTCGAAACAGGAAAAAATTTCATTGAGCATACTCACTAATTGATTAGGCGAAACTTTAGTGGAAAGCGCTGTGAAATCGACGATATCCGCAAATAAAATCGTGACATTCTCTGATCGAGAAGCGATCGTATTGTTACCAATTTTTAACTGATGCACGATCGCCTTCGGCAAAATATTCAATAACAGATTTTCTGATTTTTCCTGCTCAACCTTGAGCGAATCTTCAATCTCTTTTTGATGAGTGATATCAATGATTACGCCATCCCAAACTGTATCACCATTATTTTGTCGCTGTGGTTGAGAAATAATTCGCACCCATTTCACCTTCTCAAAGAGACTGGAGACGCGATATTCATGTTCAAAAAAGCTGATAGACTCAGCCGATTGACGCACAATTTCATTCAATTCAGCCCGATCTTCAGGGTGAGCCATATCAAACACCCACTCAAAATGCTCAGAAAAATCTTGTATGGATACGCCAAAGATCTCATGAGTGCGGGGGCTAATGTATGGCATAGATACATCACCATTGGGATGCAATACAGCACGATAGACTACTCCTGGCACGTTAGCCGCGATCGCCGAAAATCTCTGCTGACTCTCTCTCAATAACATTTCTGTTTGTTGACGTTCAGCCGCTTCATTCTGTAAACGTTTGATTGTTTTTTGTAACTGGAGCGTGCGCTGTTCGATGCGCTGCTCTAGAGATTCATTTGCCTCGCGCAAGGCTCCTTCTACAACTAACAAATCAGACTGTGCTTTGGTCAATCTTTGATTCGCATTAAACATTTTGGACATGACCGCACGAGTAATTTCAGGTGCAAGTTGGTTCCGGCCTCGCCCCTTGGGTTTCCCCATTAATTTTGCGGTTATCCATTCTAGCTCTTGTGCATCTTTTTCTAATTGCCAGCGTTGCTGTAGCGAAGAAGTCGTTTCCGCTAACAACTCAGTCAATACATTCGCTTCATCTGAATTTAAGTTCTCAATTCCCAACCAAGGACTTGGTTTAATCGGATCGATGGTATATAAAATTTCAAATTTACCCGTGAGATCTACTTTCGCAATCCGACAAGCTGTCCAAACATGGTGATTTGGATCGAGGACAATTCTACTCGCAGGCGATAAAAAGCTTTGATTATTTTGTTGATTATAGAGAGATTCTCGAACTGTTAGAGGATTAAACGTCTCTGCATTCTCGATCGCCATTTTCCACAAAAACATTTGCATATATGCGGATTGCATTACCGCATTCACGGCGGGAAGTTGCTCATATGCAGAAGATCTAAACCAAGCTGTTGCCTTACGCAAAAAATCTTGATTGTGGGCTGTATCCAGACTCTGAAAATAATTAGCAGAGGCTAAATGCCCTGAGAGCGATGATATATCAACATTTTGGATGATTTGTTGTAATTCCAATTCTGATAACCGCATTGACAACACAGGAATATCTTGCGCCTTGATTCCTGCGGCGGCATACTGCTGGATAAATTCGATGGATTGCTCTGGCGATAAGGTGCTGATGACAGCATCAGGTGTCATGTCCTTGATTTTGGCGATCGCGTCTTGATAATTAGCTGAGTCGGGATCAATACAAGATTCACCGACTAATTGAGCATTGTGCTGCTTGAGTTGAGCGCGAATAATTTTGTTGACGGTATGCGAATAAATATCATGTGTACCGATCAAGTAGATACATTTGTTTTTCGGTTCAAGATCGCCATCACGTTGTAATAACCAATCAATCGCTGGTTGTACTACCTGATTTGGGCAAGCCCCCGTATAAAATATATTTTTTGAAAGTTCTATTCCTTCGTAATTGTAGGGATACCAGAGTTGAGCTTGATATTGTTCGAGGAGGGGAATAATGCTTTTACGAGTTGCCGATCTCCCACATCCAAATAAATGTCTAATTTCTAAGTCCGACAGCAAATATTTAGCTTGGGCAGTAATACTCGATTCTTGGGAGCCAATATCGACCATAACTGGCTCGATCATTTTTCCGAGGACTCCGCCTGATTGATTAATCTTGGCGATCGCCATCAAGACAATCTCTTTGACTAAACCTTCGCTAGCAATTAGATTCCCAGTCAGAGAATGCATAATTCCGATTCGGATAACATCAGTCTCAGAATTTTCCATATTTAAGGACTTTGCTTCTCGAATCATCATGGGTTGCTCCAATGATTTTAGATCTTAATCTATCGTGTTTTATCCCCAATTATGCTAAGCGAAATGACCCAAATTTAGAAAACCTAAATTCAAGGGGCAGAATAACTAGTTTAGAACAGGCGATTTCGCGAAACACATCGCATTAGTGATTGACTGATTTAGCGTGAGTAAAATCTCGGAACGGTTTGTGTCTAATCGCTCTGATTCTAATCCCACGCAGTCATACAAACTTAACTTGGTAAAACGTTTTTTAAGCCATTCAAGTTTAGATATTGGCGATCGCGTAATAATCAAGATCGGTAAATCGGACAGCACATTTAATTGGCTAATATTATCAAGATAAGTCAATAAAAACTCATTATCGCCATCGAGCAGAAATAAATCTGGTCGCCAAATTTGACACAACACATCACATTGATTTAAGTCATCGGCTTCGATCACAGAATGTCCAAGTTCTTGAAATAGATTAATGGCAAAATTTGGGATATTTTGGTTTAGATATAGAAATTTCATTGATTTCGGCAAGGAAATGTAGTCTGGCAAAAATCCACTTAGTTCGATCGCCTTAATTGGTTTGAGCAAAATGCCATTGGCTTGATGGGAACTAAGTTGCGGTTCATCAGCATGTTTCATCATCACCATCGGAATATGCTGTGTTAGCCCATCACCTTTGAGTAAAGCCAAGACATCCCAGCCCGACAACATTGGTAAATTTGGGCTTAACAGAATTAAACATGGTTGTAAACGCCTAGCTTTTTCTAAGGCTTCTGTACCCGTTCGTGCCACGACCGATTGATATTGCAAATCCGAAAGCATTGTTCTGAGACGATCTAACGCTTCCGTAGAGGTTTCCACAATCAATACTAATCGACTAGACAATCGATTGTCAGTAGGAGCTACTTTGACAGTTTTCGTATTAGGATTATTTGGCTCAGTTGGCAACAAAATTGTAAATTGACTCCCCACATCCACCTGTGACACAAAAGTAATATCTCCCCCATGTAAGCGAGCCAAATGTCTCGTCAATAACAAACTTGCCCCAGCGCCTTCAAAGCGGCGGGTCATGACATTTTCCAATTGTTGAAATTTTTGAAATACCAAATATTGCTTTTCTTCGGGGATGCCAATTCCTTGATCCCAGACCGTGATCGCCAACCAACCTTCCCACCAACCCACAGAAATGCCGATTTGGGGAGCTAGGGATGGAACATCATTAACCAATTCCGATGGTAATACACTAAATTTAAAAGCATTTGACAAAAGACTGACTAACATTTGTTGCAATCTCGCTTCATCGGCAATAATTGAATGTACAGATGGATCAATATCCAATCGAATATCGAGCTGCCATCCTTCTTCAAAATTATGATTGCGAGATAAAGTCGGATTTTGAATAACCAACTTTTGTACTTGTTGAATACTTTTTTGACAAGCATCTCTTACGGAAATCATCTCTACATCAAGCTCCAATTGTCCAGCCTCAGCTTTGGCAAGATCAAAAATATTGTCGATAATCGCAACTAATTGCCGACCACTTTGATGGATCATTTTTACATAGCGAATTTGGTGAGCATTCAGTTCACCAAATGTATTGTTGCTTAACAAACTCGCAATACCGATGACAGAAGTTAATGGCGTTTTTAATTCGTGATTGATACAGGTCAAAAATTCATCTTTAATCCGACTCAGCCCAGATAACTCTTGAGCCAGATTTTTTTGAGAGGTAATGTCGTAGGCGATCGCTAATTCTAAGCCTTGTAAACTCCCTTGGAGCGCAACATTAATTACTTGCCAAGTCAAAGACTCGCCATCAGTCGTGCAGAATTGATGGGTTTCTGGCAAATTTGGCGCAAGTAAATGGGCTGAATCCTGAACGTTAATGGCAACGAGACTTTTGTTGATATTAGTTGTAGAAGCAACTAAGCTAGATTCGTCTGGGCTTTTTTGAGGCAGACTCTCGTGCAAGCTATTTCGCCACGCCGAGTTCATGCCGATGATCGCCCCACTGCGATCGCTGACCATTACAGGTAATGGCAATTGATAAATTAAGGGCAGCAACATTGAGGCGGCGGCTGGTCGCATACTTTCCTCTGCTTGCACCAGCGATCGCAGCAGATTCACCACCTCCAAGATCGCCATAAATTTGCCATCACCATCTACCAGCGCCCAAATATCGGCTGAATGTCGATATTGTGAAATTCTTTGCAAAAAATCAGCAACAGTCATAGAGAAATCGATCGATGGTAATGGCTCTAGATCGATATCCGCTAAGGCGATCGAAGGTGCAACAAACATACAAGCATCAGAGCTAGATTGCCAATTTAATAAGCTCCGCGCATTAAACAACCCCTGTGGCTGGTCGTTTTGATCCAAAACCACAACATTAGACCACCCTTTTTTCAGAAGATTTAATGCTTCAGAAGTTGTCGCGGGCGATCGGCAAATTGCGACAAGGGACTGTCCATATATTTCTAAAGACTGATTTAAAATAAGGGAGTCCATACACTAAGCCCCTTACGGGTTATTATTCATAAATAGAAATTACTAAAGTTATAATCATTAATCTCACATAATTTTGCTATTTAAGTGCGAAAATAAAGATTAAGATAACCTTCGAGCTATTAAAATCACGAATAGACTGAGCCTGTTGTGACTAATTTACAAGTATGCTGTTTGGAGTCTGAAAACAAAGCCAACCAGACCGAATCGACTCTCACAAATTTTTTGCAAGCAGATCGATACACAATTACAGTTGTTTCAGAATTAGAAGCTCTTGTAAGTTTATTAACAAAACCTCAAAATGTACAAGATTGTCTAGTTATATTTGGAGATGCCATTGGAGATGTGGGGCAAGATGGCAAGCGAGGTGTAGAGTCTATAGTCAAACATCTCGGCAGATTAAGTATTTTTATGCCGACCATATTGGTGCTAGAAAATGATTGTGAACTGAGCAAGCCTCACTATGAACAAAGCGAACCTCAAGATTTTTATCGGGCTATTGTCAGTATTAACTTGGATCAGATCCAAGATTTGCCAGCGATTATCGATCAGGCGATCGCTACCTTTATCCAGATTTCGCCACAAATCAGACATCAAGTCTATGTCAATATTCCTGATGCACCAATTTCAGAATCTTTAACTGTTCAACAACAAAGACTAGCTGATAAACTCAATGAGAGATTAGGTTATTTGGGTGTGTACTATAAACGCGATTCACGGCTATTTCTGCGGAACCTATCTCCTGAAGATAGAAAGGAGTATATCGGACGCTTAAAAAGCCTATATCGGTCAGTCATATTAGAGTACTTTTCTGAAAAGAGTCCCGATTTAAACCAAACAATCGATGAATTTGTCAACCTTGCTTTTTTTGCCGATATTTCAGTTTCTCAGGTGTTAGAAATTCATATGGAACTAATGGATGATTTTGCTAAACAATTACGACTAGAAGGGCGAAATGATGAAATTTTGCTTGATTACCGCATTACCTTGATCGATATGATTGCCCATCTTTGCGAGCTATATCGCCGATCCATTCCCAGATCTTAAAAGATTAATTACAAATAGCCGCAGCATACCAAATTAATGAAATGATTCGTAAAACTTACGTCCTTAAACTTTATGTCGCAGGCAACACGCCAAACTCAGTCAGGGCGTTAAAAATGCTCAATGACATCCTCGAAAAAGAGTTTCAGGGAGTTTATACATTAAAAGTGATTGATGTATTAAAAAATCCCCAACTCGCCGAAGAGGACAAAATATTAGCGACCCCCACCTTAGCCAAGGTTTTGCCTCCACCCGTGCGAAAAATCATTGGCGACCTTTCTGATCGCGAAAAAGTTTTGATAGGACTAGATTTACTATATGAGGAACTAATTGGCAATGACTAGCTCATCCGAAATAAATAAAAACGACGACAAAGACAACAAACGACAAGAGCTAGGTGTCCAGAAGCTTCTAACCATGATTGAGGGATTAGATGACATCACTCACGGCGGATTACCTAAAGGGCGATCGACGCTTGTAAGTGGGACTTCTGGTACTGGTAAAACGCTTTTATCCATGCAGTTTCTCTACAACGGCATTACAGGCTTAGATGAGCATGGCGTATTCGTCACCTTTGAGGAATCCCCCTCCGACATCATTAAAAACGCCCATAGTTTTAACTGGGATCTCCAAGAATTAATCGATCAAGGTCGATTATTTATCCTCGATGCATCGCCCGATCCCGAAGGTCAAGAGGTAGTCGGCGATTTTGATTTATCAGCTTTAATCGAGCGTATTCAATACGCGATTATCAAATACAAAGCTAAGCGGATCTCGATTGACTCAATGACCGCCATCTTTCAGCAATACGACTCTCTAGGGCTAGTCCGCCGCGAAATTTTTAGGATTGTTGCTCGTCTAAAGTCTTTGGGGGTTACTACAGTCATGACCACCGAGCGCGAGTTGGAATATGGTCCTGTCGCCAGATTTGGAGTAGAAGAATTTGTCTCGGACAATGTGATTATTCTCAGAAATGTCCTTGATGGCGAGCGCCGCCACCGTACCGCCGAAATTCTCAAGCTGCGCGGTACAACTCACATGAAGGGTGAATTTCCATTTACGATGACTAGTAAAGGGATCAATATATTTCCTTTGGGGGCGATGCGTCTTACTCAAAAATCATCAAATACCAGAGTTTCTTCAGGTATTGCCACCCTTGATGAAATGTGCGGCGGTGGTTATTTCAAAGATTCGATTATTCTGACAACGGGAGCCACAGGTACGGGCAAAACCTTAATGGTCAGCAAGTTTATCGAAAATGGTTGCGAAAATGGCGAACGCGCAATCTTATTTGCTTACGAAGAGTCACGGCAACAACTTACTCGCAATGCCTCATCATGGGGTACAGATTTCGACAAATGGGAAAGTTCAGGCTTGTTAAAAATTATCTGTGTTTATCCAGAATCCTCTGGTTTAGAAGATCATTTACAGGTAATCAAGTCGGAAATTGAGTCTTTTAAACCATCACGGATTGCGATCGATTCCCTTTCGGCATTAGCTCGTGGCGTAAGTAACAATACCTTTCGTCAGTTTGTGATCGGTTTAACAGGCTATGTGAAGCAGGAAGAAATTACTGGTTTATTCACGAATACCACCGATCAGTTCATGGGATCGCATTCGATTACCGAATCGCATATTTCCACAATTACCGACACAATTATTCTGTTGCAATATGTGGAAATTCGCGGTCAGATGTCTCGTGCTGTCAACGTCTTCAAAATGCGCGGATCGCGCCATGACAGCCGTATTCGCGAATATATTATTACCGATCAAGGTGCACAGATTAAGGATTCATTCCAAGGCTTTGAGCGCATTTTAAGCGGTTCACCAACGAGAGTATCTGTCGATGAAAAGTCAGAGTTATCGCGGATTATTCGTGGGGTATCGGTTGAGCCTTTAGAATAGATTGAATAGAGGCGCTTTGCGCCACGATATTTTTGCTAATCGCTTTGCGCCACGATATTTTTGGTAATCGATGTTTGTAGTTTGATGGGTAAGCGATCGCCTACTCATCAAACTACAAACTGATAAACAAGCTGGGATCAACATGAAAAAAGCTGCCAAGCGACTTGGCTTGAGCGTTGCTAATGGGTCTTTTGCCATTGACGACTTCAGAAACAACTCCACGAGAGCCAATTATACCAACGAGATCAGTTTGCCGTAATCCTCTTGCTTCCATCAAATGTATCAAGATAGAATGAGGCGTTGAAGCTGCTAACTGATAATGTTCATCTTCAAATTTTTCGATCAGAGAAACCAAAAGTCTTAATATTTGCTCTTTTTCTGGAGATAGATTTTCTTCAGCTAGCAGATTTTCAACAATATTTAAAGCGCGATCGTTTTCTTCTTCAGTGGTAATGACTTGAGGCTGAATATCAACTAGGAGCGCTCCATATTCTAATTTATTTAAAGTAAGGGTCATTTTTCCAACTTCCTGAATCATATTCAGCATGGGTTAGGACATATTTAATATAAACATCCTGAGTTCTATAAGAAATACTAGCAATCAATCGATATTTATTTCCTCTAATATTGAAAACGGTAAATTTGCCAACAGCATCCGCAGCCCCAAACCCGAAAATAGAGTTGCGGCGCGAAGCGCCGCAACTCTATTTTCGGGTTTAAGACTTGTATTTCAACATGGCTGTCTGCTTAAATAGCTGGTGGTAATATCAAAAAGTTTACAAATTTTTATGAGCAGGGGCAACGGCAACAAAAGCGGCAACATGAAAACGATTTGGCTCGCGCTAGCATTAGTCGTCTTCGGCACGAGCATGGGAGCAGCGATCGCCTCACGATTTGTCACCTATCGCCCATCATCTGTGAACTTGGCTAGTGAAACACCTGCAAATAATTCTGTTAATTCACCTCAAAATAGTCCTATAGCAAATAGTGATGCGCCAAATCTTGCCACAGCAACCCCTGTAAGAACAAATGCGGCAAGCTCCTTTTGTCAATACAACGCCCTTGACTCAATAACAGCCACACTCTATCAAGTCCGTGCGATCAATGCGATCGCTAATGATCCCTTACCTACCATATCAACTTTAAGTGGTGTGCTTAATGCTGATCTAATGGCAAGTTTTACCCCTGCACCATTCCCACAAATTAGCGATCGCGCCAAAGCCGCCAAAATTCCGATCATCATGTATCACGACATCACCGCAGTTAAAGATGTCGATTGGGATGTCACGCCTGAAGAGCTAGAAAAGCATTTTCAAACGCTTCAAGAAGGCGGATATACGCCCATTACGATGGATCGGATGGTCAATCATTTGCGAACAGGCGCTCAGTTACCCGAAAAACCTGTATTACTCACCTTTGACGATAACTATATTGGTCAGTACAAGTATGCATTTCCGTTACTACAAAAATATAGCTATCCTGCGGTGTGGTCAGTGCATACAAAGTTTGTCGGTACGGCTGGCAAGAAGCCCAAAGCAACATGGGATCAATTACGGGAAATGCAAAAAAGTGGTCTGATCACCGTTGCTTCTCATACGGTTAATCACCTCAACATGAAGAATCTCAGCAATGCCGAAATCGAGCGGGAAGTATTGGAATCCAAAAAAGTTCTCGAAAAAGAATTGGGAATTGCGATCGATTACTTTACCTATCCTGAAGGAGACTTTACGGAACGCGCTAAGGATAAGGTTAAAGAAGTTGGGTACAAAGCCGCACTCTCGATGAGTCTTGATCCACGCCAAGAACGCTCAGCAAATGAGTCTGAAGATTTATTGACAATTATGCGATTTGGGCAATCTCGCTTTAGTGATGCGATCGAGCAAGCTTCTAGTGGCGCTTCAGCAAATCAATTTTCACTACTGCCCACAATTAGTAGTGGTGTGATTAATTTCACCACTCCAGTCCAGAAACGTAAAGTTACCGTTGATGGATTAGATCTAACGTTGGTATCTGGTGGTCGTGCGGTTACGACTCATGCCGATAAACGCGCTCAGGTCGTGGAAATCCTTGCCATGACTCCTAGGGCGATCGCGGCTGTTGATGGTGGATTTTTCTCCCTAGAGCGCATTGATGGCAATACGATGATTGGCCCTGTGATGAGCCAATTTTCTAGTAATGCAGGAATTTTTAATACGGGGAATAAAGGCGAAAATCCTCTACTCAATGGTCGTCCTTTGGTTTTAATTAGTCCCACGAATATCAAGTTTGTTCCCTTTAATGCCGCGAAACATGTTTCCTTAGAAAGTGTCAGAGCCGAGTTAGCGGATGTGACCGATGCCTTTGTGGGCGCGGGTTGGTTGGTTCGTGATGGTAAGCCACAATCGGCGGAATCCTTTGGGAAGCTCTATGGTTTTGATGCTAGTCGCGATCGCGCCTTCTGGGGTATTGACCGCGCTGGTAGACCTGTGATCGGCGTGACGATGGAAATGATCGATTCGGTTGGTTTAGGTAAGATTTTAGTTAAGGCGGGTTTGCAAGAAGCGGTCATGCTTGATTCGGGTGCAAGTGCGGCGCTCGCTTATCGTGGTAAGTCAGTAATGGCTTACGAGCCGCGTCCTGTGCCACATATTGTGGCGCTACTACCGCCAGATCCTGCGCCTGCACAAGCGGCTGAGAAACCAAATTGTCCAGTGAGTTCAAATCGTTTTTAAAACCCAAAGCAAAAAACGTGGAGGCAATTCATGAATTGCCTCCACGTTTTTGCGTTTAAGTTCTTTAACTTGCAATGGGTATAGCTCTATTTTGAATTTTTTTAATTAGTGTAGAAAAATTATTTAACAAACTTACTGCATCTTCATGCTCGGCTCCCAGCCTACTAAAAAACTCATTATCATTCATATCAATTCCATAGCAAACTTCATTCAGAGAGTTATTAATGATAATCAATTCTTCTAGAGAGAATTTAACGTGGATATCACTATTTTCTTTTACGTTTAAAGGTTTCATGGTTAAGTGATGCCAATATCTACGGTTTTTAAATGTCAAGATTGGTGAAAAAGATTTTTTCCTAATCTTGATCATATTATTCTAAATATAACAATAATCTTTAAGTTAGGCTATCAAAGTATAGTTTTCCTCGACGTGGCTTAAATATTGTTCCTCCATCAGGATCTCTGGGATTTAGGATAACAACTGCTCCAGTCTTGCTATCCCAGTAGATTGTTCTACCAGCCGAAAGCTCCTTTATTTCTGTCGGATTTTCAATAATTGCGGTAACAATATCCCTTAGTTCGTCAGTTGTCGATATATTAAACTCGTGACCATGCTTGGTAAATGAATGCCCTTTAGCTATTTTTTCTGCAAGGTTTTTGATGAATTTATTTGGCATAAAAATTTCTTTCTATATATTTCAAACCATTGAATCATATAGATCCGAGGTTTTTGCAAGCATGATTTCACTAGAAAAAAGTTCGCGATAACGGGCATAACCAGTTTTGGCAAAGCGATCGCGTAATTCTTGATCCTTAATTAACTCCGCAAGTTTAGCGGCTAAACCATCAGGATCGCGGGGCATGACAATGAACCCAGTCTGGCGATCGCTAACTTGTTCGGCGAGACCACCAACACCAGTAACAACCACAGGCTTTGATTGAGACATTGCTTCCGCACAGACTAGTCCAAATGGTTCATGAAGGGAAGGCAGTACAAAAATGTCAAATAATTGCATCAAGTTTGGTAAGTCATCGAGATAGCCTGTAAAAATCACGCGATCGCTAATTCCGAGATCTTGAGATTCTTGCTTAAGCGATGCTTCCAATTCACCATTACCTGCAATCACCAAGCAAAGTTCTTGCTCCCCTCGCCCTATGGGAGAGGGGCTGGGGGTGAGGGCAGCAAAAGCTTTTAGTAAATAAGTTAATCCCTTCGCCTCATTCAAACGCGCCGCCGTACCGAGAATGATTTGAGTTTCGGGATTGAGATGGAATCTTTCGGCAAGTTCCATAGATTTTGTTGCATCGAGAATTGGTTCTTTCACTCCGTTATAAATTAAATGGAGTTTCTTCTCATTTAGTCCTAATTCACGCAGCAGATTGTATTCTGCTTCACAAACACTAATCACTTGAGTCGCCAGCCAATTGCTAAACCAACAAGACATTTGATAGCTAAATCTTGCCCCTTCGCCATGATATCCATGCACCGTAAATATGATCGGTACTTTCCCTAATACCCACCGTACAGGAAGCATTAATTCATGAGCGCCATGCACATGGACAAGATCGATCGCCTGTTCTTTTTGGATTTCTTTAATTCCCGCAATCAGTTCGGGTAAACCTTTAAAAAAATTAAAATCCCAGCGTGTAAATTCTCGTTGCAAAATTGGTAATTTTCTAAACTTTGCCGCGCCCTTACCATCGGGCGCTAATAGTGAAATTTTATAGCGATCGCCTAGTCCTTCGATAAGGCTGAGAGCTTGCTTTTCTGTACCGCCCTGATTGAGATAGGGCAGAATGAATAAAATATGTTTTTTCAAGGTTAACTATTGATATTGCTGAACTAAAGTATTTCCTAGATTAACGATAAAATCGATGCATAAACTCGATCTTCAGAGAAATACACAAGAGAAACACACAATGCTCACTAAAACTTCAAACAACTTTATACGGCGTTTTTTGCTAGCTATGGGAGCTTTTGCGATCGCCATCTCATTACCTGCGATCGCCCAAGCCCATATTGGACATGATATCGGACATGGCGAAGCGATCGGATTTATGCATGGACTCGAACATCCTATTAGTGGACTAGATCATATTTTAGCTATGGTTGCTGTAGGACTTTGGGCAGCGCAGTTAGGTGGTCATGCGGTTTGGTCGGTTCCACTGACTTTTGTGGGTGCTATGGCACTGGGCGGAGTCTTGGGGATTAATGGTCTGACAATTCCATTTGTGGAGCAGGGAATAATTGCCTCTGATTTGCTGCTAGGTGGATTGGTGCTAATGGCAACTCGGTTACCTTTGGTGGCAAGTATTAGCATTGTCGGATTATTCGCAATTTTTCATGGTTACGCTCATGGTGCGGAAATGCCTAAAGAAGCGATCGCTTTGCAATATGCCGCAGGATTTATGGTGGCAACGGCGGCTTTACATCTATCAGGTGTAGGTGTGGCAATGTTGATGACCAAACTCTTCCAAGATCGTTTGGTTCGTCTCGCAGGTGGCGGGATTATTCTTGGCGGTGTTTATGTGTTGATTAGTTCCTTTTATAGCTAAGCCGAAAAGAGAGTTGCGGCGCGAAGCGCCGCAACTCTCTTGAGTAACGCTATATTGAACTAAAGAGAGATTCTAGTGGGGCTAGAGCAGATCCTAGACGGCTTGCGTTAAGATTAGTTAATTAAATCAGTCGTTCTTGGCAAAATCATCTAAGAACATCTCTATTGATGGAGCAGTAGTAGTGAAAAGCAGCAATAATAAAAACGATAATAATAAAAAGTGGAAAAATTTTGGTTTGTACGCATTGCTTGGCATTGTCGTTATTACCCTAGGTACAACCCTTTTAGAACAACCAACTACTCAAGTCGAATGGCGCTACAGTAAGCTGCTCGAAGAAGTAAGAAAGAAACCCGCAGGCGTTTCTCGCATTACCCTTAGTCCCGATCGCACCTTTGCCGAAGCCACTGTACCTAGTGCAGTTGAAGGTAAGAAAAAAGTGCGCGTCAACCTGCCCAACGACCCTGAATTCATCAAAACCCTCAGAGAAAACAACGTTGAACTAGATGTCGCTCCTCGTCGTACCGATGGCGCATTGATTCAAACCTTGAGTGGCTTAATTTTGCCAATTTTGCTGTTAGTAGGACTATTCTTTTTACTACGCCGCGCCCAATCAGGACCGGGCAATCAAGCCATGAATTTTGGCAAATCCCGCGCTCGTGTGCAGATGGAGCCACAAACACAGGTCACATTTACCGATGTAGCGGGCATTGAGCAAGCCAAATTTGAACTTACCGAAGTCGTAGACTTCCTCAAAAATCCCGATCGCTTTACGGCTGTCGGCGCAAAAATCCCTAAAGGCGTATTGCTAGTTGGACCTCCTGGAACAGGTAAAACCTTGCTAGCGAGAGCCGTTGCTGGTGAAGCTGGCGTGCCTTTCTTCAGTATTTCTGGTTCGGAATTCGTCGAAATGTTCGTTGGTGTTGGTGCATCGCGTGTGCGTGACCTGTTCGAGCAAGCCAAAGCAAACGCTCCTTGTATCGTCTTCATCGATGAAATTGATGCAGTCGGTCGTCAACGTGGCGCTGGTTTAGGTGGCGGTAACGATGAGCGTGAACAAACCTTGAACCAATTGCTCACCGAAATGGATGGTTTTGAAGGTAACACAGGCATCATCATTGTCGCGGCAACTAACCGTCCTGATGTATTGGATGCAGCGCTACTACGTCCCGGCCGTTTCGATCGCCAAGTTGTGGTGGATCGTCCTGACTTTGCAGGTCGTCTAGAGATTCTCGGTGTCCACGCACGCGGTAAGACTCTATCGAAGGATGTTGATCTGGAAAAGATTGCCCGTCGTACCCCTGGATTCACAGGTGCGGATCTTTCCAACCTATTAAACGAAGCTGCAATTCTGGCAGCGCGTCGTAACTTGACCGAAATCTCGATGGATGAAATCAATGATGCTGTTGATCGCGTCTTAGTTGGTCCCGAAAAGAAAGATCGCGTCATGAGCGAAAAGCGCAAAGAATTAGTTGCTTACCATGAAGCTGGTCATGCCCTAGTTGGTGCGTTAATGCCCGACTATGATGCTATCCAAAAGGTAACGATCATTCCTCGCGGTCGTGCGGGTGGTTTGACATGGTTCTTGCCTACGGAAGAGAGAATGCAGAGCCGCTCCTACTTGCAAAACCAGATGGCAGTAGCCCTTGGTGGTCGCATCGCTGAAGAGATCGTCTTCGGTGAAGAAGAAGTTACCACGGGTGCATCTAGCGACTTGCAGCAAGTTGCATCGGTTGCGCGTCAAATGGTGATGCGTTTCGGGATGAGCGAAAAACTCGGTCCTGTGGCTCTCGGTCGTTCCAATGGGAATATGTTCCTTGGTCGTGATATTGCGGCTGAGCGTGATTTCTCCGAAGAAACTGCCGCCACGATTGATGATGAAGTTGGCATTTTGGTAGCTGATGCTTATCGCCGTGCTAAGCAACTTCTGATTGATAACCGTCATGTTCTCGATCGCATTGCCAAGGATCTCGTAGATCGCGAAACCGTTGATGCTGAGGAATTACAACAAATTTTGGAAACTAATGAATTGAAGCTTGCTGCGGCTCTTTAATTGTTTTAGACTCTGAAAAAGAGGGCGCAACGCGCCCTCTTTTTTGTTTTTTAACTTTGACTATGATTCATTAGGATTAGGGAAATCACCAATTTAGCGTCTTAGACCAAAGCGATCGCCATACACAAATATTACAAATCAATATCTAGAACAGCTCGAATTGAATTTGTCGATATAAGTCACTAACGGCTATTTCTACATTTACCGATTTTAGAAATAGGCGATCGCTTAAACACCATATTCAAAAAATACCCATTGCCCCTGTTCATTGCGTTGAAATACTTCGTCAATCGGTTGCTCGACTTGCACTAATACATATTCTTGCAGTGTCTCAAATTTACGGTACTGAGAAAACTTGAGGCCACGATCAAAGATTCGGTTGATGGTGAAAGAACTTCGATGGTCAGACAAGGAAAAGCGACAAAATTTGAGTCTTGGCGATCGCGTTCATCAGAAGTGACAACCACATCAGGATAGAAATATTTGCGCCTCGGTTGCACCTGTACTTTGACATCATTTATATAAACTTCACAGGGGCGATCGGCGAAAGCATTATCGAGTATTCGTGGCGCATTTCTTGGGTTGATTCCCAATCGACATATTCTTCGTAAGGCATTAACAAGCGATCGGGTAAGGCGACTATAGATTTCTAAAACTAAAAAAGCGGCGCGAAGCGCCGCTTTTTTATGTTTAAGCTTCGTTCAGCGCGGCAATACCAGGAAGGATTTTACCTTCGAGTAGTTCTAAACTTGCACCACCACCAGTAGAAATATGGCTCATCTTGTCAGCGAGTCCAACTTTTTCAACTGCGGCTACTGAGTCACCGCCACCAATGATCGTGATTGTGCCAGTGCCTGTGAGGTCAGCAAGAGTTTTGGCGATCGCCTCAGTACCTACGGCAAACTTATCAAACTCAAATACACCCATTGGACCATTCCAAATTGCGGATTTGCAATGGGATAGAGCTTCTTGGAATACCTTCACCGAGTCAGGTCCGATGTCTAAGCCCATCCAACCATCGGGAATTTCATTAATGCTGACAGTCTGAGCATTAGCATCAGGATTGAAGTTATCCGCAACCACAACATCGGTGGGCAACAAGAACTTTACGCCCTTTGCCGCCGCCTTAGCTTCGAGCGCACGCGCCAAGTCTAGCTTATCTTCTTCAACCAAAGACTTACCAACACTCAAGCCACGAGCCTTATAGAAGGTGAAGATCATACCGCCGCCGAGCAGCAAATAATCAACCTTATCGAGCAAGGTTTCGATTACGCCGATCTTGCTGGAAACTTTAGAACCACCAACGATCGCGGCGAGAGGGCGCTTGGGATTATCGATCGCACCACTGAGATATTGCAATTCTTTGTCAAGCAAGAATCCAGCAACTGAGGTGCTGAGATACTTGGTTACGCCTTCAGTGGAAGCATGGGCGCGGTGGGCAGTTCCAAAGGCATCATTTACATAGATATCAGCCAAGGAAGCCAATTTTTTCGCGAATTCAGGATCGTTCTTTTCTTCTTCAGGATAAAAACGCACATTTTCTAACAACGCGACATCGCCATTGTTGAGCGCATTAACTTGAGCGGCAACTTCATCACCAATACAGTCATCAGTTTTGAGTACAGGTTTGCCAAGCAACTCGGACAAACGTACTGCTACAGGATTTAAGCGTAGGCTTTCGGTAACGCCTTTTGGTCTACCGAAGTGACTGGTGAGGATGACGCGAGCGCCAGCTTCGATCAAATAATTGATCGTGGGCAATGCAGCGCGAATACGGGTATCGTCGGTGATTTTGCCAGTTTCGTCTTGAGGAACGTTAAAATCGACTCTTACTAAGACTTTTTTGCCTGATAGGTCAGCAGCAGTGAGACTTGCGAGATTTTTCTTCGCCATAATTTTTTTAAGTTTTTAGTATATAAAGTTGCTTTTTTACAAAGTCTTAATAATTTTACCGAATTGCGTCCATGTTTATGATCAAAAAGTCTTCTGCACTATCTAACAATTAATTACGCCTAACTACCTACTTAGTTGACACTCATTTCTCTAAATTTATGTCGAGTTAGTTCTTATCAATTGCACCGCCAATTCAATCCCTTTAATTACGTTAGTTAGCAAAAGATCTTGACTACTGAACTTATTATGAAGTATGTTTAATCTCATGGTCACATTAGATTTCAATTAGTTTATTTGACTAGCTTTTGGGATAAAAGTGATTTCTACATACAGGGATAAAGTTCTATGATTTTCTCAATATTGCGTAAATTTTTTGCAAGTATTGCCAACATATTTAGCCCTAAATCTGCTAGTTTAAAGCCCAAAACACCTGTAAAACCTCAATCGAAAACGAGGAGCAATCAATTGGCTTCAAAAGCTGGTAATGCTACTAGAAGAGTGACTCAAACAGTATCTAAAACCGTTGTCTATGCAGCACAGACGATCGTAACGCGTACTGAACCTACATTGGTGATTATCAACACTAGATTTTCCCAATCAAAAAATAAATATTCTAAAAACAGAGACCCTAAAAAGCTTGTAGCGAAGAGAGAATCCAATAATCTCCACAATATACCTGATAAGTATGCGGTGGGCAGAATAGGGACAAATTGGACATCTTTACAAGTTATGGCTCCAGAACGGGCAATTTTTATTGATAATCCTCAGGTTAGTGGACATCATTTATCGATTGAGCGAGAAACAGATAGTCAAAATAAAGATAAATATTTTTTGATTGACGAAAATTCAACTAATGGAACATTTAAGAGAGAACCATTATGGAAGAGTTTGCTGTTTTGGCAAAATAGCAGCGATTATCAAAACAAGCCAATGTGGATTCCTTTCTTCAATTGGAAATGTAAGAGAATAAAAAAGAAGATTGAGCTTCGACATGGGGATGTGTTAGTTCTTGCTGCACCTACAGCAAGAGATCCAAACGGTCAAATTACAAATCCAATATTGAAATTTGTTTATCCACCAATTTGGTATGTGAGATTGGGGATCTTTGTCGCGAAGGGATTGCTAACGCTGATTCTTATATATATTCTTGCCTGTTGGTTATTGATCAAAAGTGTTGATGACGTTGTGGTTGACCCATTGCCTAGCAGTCCTGCACCTTTAGCAATTTATGCTAATGATAATAAAACTTTGATGGCAGGTGGACAGGCTACCCCCCACCAAGAGAAAAAACAGCTTACAGAGTTTCCTAGATTGTTGGTTCAAACATTGATAGAATCTGAAGATCAAAATTTTTATTTTCATGCTGGAATTAATCCATTTAGAATTTTTACAACTGCCTTAGAAAACTTGACAAGAAAAGATATTGCTGGCGCTAGTACGATCGATCAACAGTTGGCTAGAACTCTATTTAGTTATGAGGTAAACGCTAAAGATATCTGGGGTAAAAAGATTAATTACGATCCTGAAAAAGGCAGGGTAGATACATTTGATCGCAAGATTCGAGAAGCTGGCATTGCACTGAAGATTAACTCTACCTATCGCAATAAAGATAGTATCTTATTGGCATATATGAATAGTGTGGATTTGGGGTATCGTAATACAGGCGAGGGTATTCGTGGTTTTAGTGATGCTAGCTTATTCTATTTCAATAAGCCTGTGGAGAATCTACTCCCGCAGCAGACTAAAGATCAAAACCTCAAAGAGCAAGATGCTAAAGACATTGCAAGGATTACAAATTTAGTGGCGTTACTACGCGCACCCGCTTTAGCCCAGAGCTTATGCGATCGCCGCATTGAACCCAGCGAAAAAGAGATAGAAGATGCAATACAAGCGTCTATGGCAAAGAAAGGTAATGGTAAGTCAGACTTAGATTATGTCAGAGATGATGTAATCGATCTGCAAAAAAAAAGGAATACGCTAATTAATGTAATACGCGATCGCGGTTATATTTCCAGCGATGTTGCAGCTAAGGCAAAAAAACTTACTAACTATACGCTTTTTAATAATACATCAGGCTTCTGCCAAGGTGCGAATTTATCTCAGGACTATTACAAATTCTCTCCTGTGTTTATGAGTGAAAGAGTTAGGGAAGAATTGCGGCAGGTTTTATCGATTACTAAGCAAGATGAAAAAGACCGTGGTCGTGGTGTTTTTGATAACTACATTGTGGTGGCTAGCTTAGATGTAGACAAACAAAACAATGCGCGGAGAATATTGGCAGAATCTGTGGAAAAGCTATGGAATGAGAAAGGTGTACCACATGGGGCTTTGATTACAATCAATCCTAAAAATGGTGAGATTTTGGCTTTGGCTGGGGAGATAAAGTCACATGATCAAAAATACCAGTATGATTATGCTGCGACAGAGCTGATTCCACCTGCTTCCACCTTCAAGATGTTCTTCTATGCAGCAGCACTAAAAGGTGGATTGCCAATGAATCGTGTCTATAATTGTGCATCTTTATTAGACTATGAGGGAGACAGCTTTCCTTTGGCTAGTTATTCGAGTTACTGTGCTGCGGGAAATCGGACGATCGATCTTAGAACTGCGGTATCTCAGTCAGATAATTTGATTCCGCTTCGAGCGGTTAAGGACTACGCGAGTCTAGGTCAGGTTGTGGAGACTGCTCAGTCTATGGGAATCCGTTCCAATTTGAATCCGCCAACTCCACGCATGGCGTATGGACAATATCGGACAATTTTGAGAGAGATGGTGGGTGCTTACGCGGTACTTGCAAATGGCGGTAAGTATAATTTCCCCCATGCGATCCGAGCGATTTATCTTAATACAAATAAGGGGGATTGTGATTCAACTGCACAAAAATTTAGCAAATGTGAATTACTCTATAAATATGAGCAAGATGTTAGAGCTGAGAAGCAGGTTATCTCTAAGGATGTTGCGGATAAAATGACAGAACTATTGCGTGGAGTAGTCAGTGACGGGACTGGTCGGAGTGCCGATATTCGGTCGATAATAGGTAAGGATATTGCTGGCAAGACAGGTACGAGCGGTGATAATCAAGATGGCTGGTTTATCGGCTATATTCCGAATGAATTAGCGACTGGAGTGTGGTTAGGTAATTTTGTCCATCCTGCTTTGGTAACAAATCCCCCGCCGAGTGGTTCTTTTAACAGTGCGGATGCAGCTTGGTTATGGGGAGACTATATGAAGGTCTGCCATTTGGCTAAGGGATGCAGTAAGTAAATATAAGAAGAATATGCGCGTCAACATGAGCGTCATCAAAAGGAAAAATTGGAGGCATATTTGCGATCGCTTGGTGTTGATTCCACATTAGTTTAATCAGTCAGACAAAATGGTCTAAAATACAGCTTAGATAATAGGAGTTAATATGTCCCCTACTCCAGCACTCGTGACCTTAAAGTCAGAGGCAATCTTAGAAAAAGATCTGCCCGATCATACCCAGTTGCCAGAATCTGATGGAAGCTTTGTGAAGAATTTTCAAGAACATCCCCAAAGTATAATTCTTACGAGTTCGATTGAACCAGTCTTACAGCAGTTGCATCCCGATGGACAATATTGTATTGGTCAAGATAGTGGTATTTACTGGACAT
Organism: Pseudanabaena sp. ELA645; assembly: GCA_037129985.1. GTDB lineage: Bacteria > Cyanobacteriota > Cyanobacteriia > Pseudanabaenales > Pseudanabaenaceae > Pseudanabaena. The sequence continues at coordinate 21,348 of JBAXTW010000079.1, forward strand.
TAACTCAACCACCTGAAAAGGGAGCAGAAGCACCAGATTGGTTTTATGTACCGAATGTGTCACCCTTGCTCAATGGTGAATATCGCCGATCCTATGTGTTATGGAAAGAAAAAGTATTGCCATTAATTGCGATTGAATTTGTGTCTGGGAATGGGGATGAGGAGAGAGATAGTACGCCACCGCCAAAAGCAGGGAAATTTTGGGTATACGAGCAAGCGATCAAGATTCCTTTTTATGCAATTTATGAAGTAAAAAAGGCGGCAGTGGAGGTATATCAGCTTGTCAATGGCAGGTATGAAAGGCTGTTGCCTAATCAGCGTGGACATTATGCGATCGCGCCTATGGGTGTGGAGTTAGGGATTCAGCGAAAAGGTACGATTCCTTGGTTACGGTGGTGGGATCGTGACGGCAATTTGCTGTTGACGGCTGAGGAGCGTGTGGTTGTGGTTGAGGCGATCGCTGCTCATGATCGTATTGCTAAGCAAAATGCGGAGGCGATCGCTG
>JBAXTW010000008.1:0-65473 GCA_037129985.1 Pseudanabaena sp. ELA645
GTGGGCATAAGTGATGATTTGGTATATCTGCGGCTGTGTATTCTAATCAACAGCATACAACTATAACAAAGTTTGTTTCACAAAGTCAATTGTGAAGAAAAAATTGTAATGGTTTGGTAAGCTTTGTGTTTAAAACCAGAAGCTAATTTGCCCGCGAAGCAGGCGAATTAGCTTTTATATTTAATTACGCTCGGCTACTTAATAAAAATTAGCGGTAATTTACAATTCGGGCAAAGCCTGCTGGGTCAAGACTTGCGCCACCAACTAGTGCACCATCAATTTCAGGTTGAGCCATGATTTCGTCAATGTTGTCTGGCTTGACGGAACCACCATATTGAATAGTGACGTTAGGGTTTGCTAGTTTACTACGAATTAAGCCAATTACACGATTAGCTTCGCTGGATGCACAGGTGTCACCCGTCCCGATCGCCCAAATTGGTTCGTAGGCGATGATCAAATTATTTTGATCGACAGCAACAAGATCGGCGGCTAGCTGGGAAAAAATCCAAGATTCAGTTTCATTGGCATCGCGTTGTTGCTTACTTTCGCCAACACAGAGAATCGGTGTAAGCCCATGCGCTTGGGCGGCTTTGAGTCTTTTGTTAACGGTTTCGTCGGTTTCACCAAAAAACTGACGACGTTCACTATGTCCGATGATGACGTACTTGATACCCATTTCAACTAGCATTGGCGCGGAAATTTCGCCAGTAAATGCGCCATTTTCGGTCCAATGGACATTTTGAGCGCCAATACTCAGGTTTGCTTGACCGATCGCTGGCAAGATTGTCTGTAAGATCGCCAAATTTGTATAGGGGGCGCAAATGAGGATTTGCTGATCGGCGATCGCCGCTTGGGAGGCGGTATCCTTAAGATAGGCGGGAAATTCTGAAAAAAATGTTTTGGCTTCAGACTGGTTTTTATACATTTTCCAGTTGCCAGCGATAACGATTTTACGCAAGGCTCGGTTACCCCTGAGTTAGGATTATAAAAATAATAAATTGTTACTTAGTTTACCGAAAAATGGCTCTTAAAAACAAAAGGTATCGCTTCACGACACCCTTTGTTTTTATCCCCATTTTTATCCCAAAAAACTGAATGAGTCTAGCAGAAGGCTGCTAGACTCATGTCTTAAAGTAATTCAATTAAAGTTTCTACTAGTGGTTTAGTGGAGCGTGTAAGCATTGACTAACTGTACGCTGTAGCCCTTTTCTTTTAAGCCAAGGAAGTTTGTCTCATCGTCGCTAGGAAGTTCAGGAATTGAAAAACATCGCGATAGAAGTTTAAGAGACCCTTTTAATAATACAGGCTATCGAAGCTATCAAAATCACACCGATCTTTGGAATAAGCACTGCCCCGTAAAGATCGAAGAATCGTGGGGAGCAACAAAGCGTCAATCCTGATTGACATTTGACTCTTTCTGTGAGCTTCTCCTTTCTTACTTTTAGGTAGTTAAAGTTAGGTTTGCTGGGGATTGAGTTGGTTTGTCTCTTGTGCCTTGTATATACATTAACGCAGGTGGTATTGCGTAGCACATTTTGTTTACATAAATTTACGCGCTTTTGCAATTGATACAAAGTAACACCAATTATTTTTCACTTATCGGTTTTCCAATTTAATCGTTAATGGTGGCGGTGGTGGCGCTAATGAAGGTGAGGAATCAGGGAGGACTGGTGCAGGTGGGGCTGTATCAATAACTTGTGCAGGTTGGGGCGCAACAGATGGTGTATTAACGACTGGTATGGGCTGGGGTGTTACAGGAGTTGTATCAACTAGTGGTGATGTTGTCGTGATTGATGGCGATCGCTCTGGAGGCAGATTAACTGGAGGCGGTGAATCGCTAGGTGGATTGTTAACTGGTGTAATGGCATTGGGGGCTGGTAGCGATCGCTCAGCTTCTTTTTGTTGACGTTCCTGCTCTGCTAGTCTTTGTTGTTCAACTTCACGGCGACGCTCTTCATTTTGACGGTGAAATTGAGAACCTTCTTCTTGAAAGGTGACTCTTACTTTGACATCAGTACGCCCGCCTTCAGGTATGGTTTGGGGATTAAATTGCCATTTGCTCATTGCCTCAAGAGTTTCGCGATCGGTTTGCTCGTCGCCGCTAGATTGACGTAAACGAACATTTGTAACTCTGCCATCGGGAGCAATATCATAGGTAACTCTGGGGGTTCCTTCTTTACCGCGATATTGAGGTTTTGGACAACTGAGGCATTCAATCTTTAGCGGTCTTTTCTCATTAGACTCAATCGGTGGATTCGTTGCAGGAGGTAGGGTGCTAGTTTGAGTTCCTTTTCCATTTGGGTTGCCGCCGACTACACCGCCAACTACTCCGCCGACTACACCACCTTTTTTACCATCAGGATTGCCATTAATTTTGCCGCCTAGTACAAAGCCCGTAGGAACTTTTGCATTGCCAAAACCAGAACCAATTCCATCTTTAGCAATAATTAGACCGCCGCCCTGCTGAATTTTGGTATCGCTAGTACCTGTGGTGAGTAAAGGCTTCAGATTATCAGGAGCCGCCGCGTCTTTACCTTCTTTTAAAGAAGTTTGAATTTCAGGTGCTAGGGCGATCGCTGCTGGTGCAATTTCTTCACTAGGTTGATTTACGGCAAGTTTGACAACTGGCTCTGGTTCTTTAGCGATTTCGGGAGCTTTCTCTTCAGGTATTTTGGTAGTATCGACAACAACTTCCATTATGTCATTGTCTTTGCTAACAGGTTTCCACAAACTCGGAACTGGTGTAATCATCGCGGCGGCATGAACACAAGCTGAACCGACAAAACCGATAAATAATAAGGATGTTAAAGCTCGGTTCTCTTTTTTTGATTGGATATCAGCAAGTTCAGAAATGTTTTTCATAGTGATTACCTCGTTAATTGAGAAGTATGGTTTTAATTAGGCAAGCTGAATAATTTTGTTAAGCCGATCGCATACTTGTAAAAACAAATCTTCATTTAGTTCTCCTAATGGGTGAGGTTTTGCGCCACGCATTCGCCAATCAAAGGATTTGGGCTGATGACAAAGTACATAACTGGTTTTGGCAACTTTTCGACCTGATACTTTACCCACTGCCACAGCAAAGGGATTTTCAGCGTTATATTCGGCTGTAGTCATCGGCAAGCCAATCACTAGGGAGGTTTTGTTATTAAAAGTGCTGGGAGATAGAACTAAAAAGGGGTGAACATCTCGCATTTCCTGACCTATTTGTGGGTTGCAATCGATCCAGATGATGTCTTGGCGATCGGGTATCCAATTGGCTTTTACCATTGCTCAGCGCCTAGTCTCTGCGATGTGGGCATAGCTTCACCGCCATGTATTGCGGGGTTAAATTTTTCTAGCATTTCTTCTAGGCTAGGGGATTCGTTAAATACTGGCGCAATGATTACTTGCCCCTCGACAACTGATAGCTTTACTCTTTGATCTTTGTGCAGTTTGGCAGCACGGGCGATCGCCGCAGGTAAGCGAACTCCTAAGCTATTGCCCCATGTTTTGAGATCGAGTACTACTTCCGTCATCGCAACAAACCCAAAGATATATGTTTAAACATAAGTATAAACGTTTTGCCTTAACTTTTAGTGGCGATCGCCATTTTGACGCGGGGGATTTGACGGAGTTGATCCATGATTTGGACGACATCGCCATGTTGGACAGTGCGATCGGCATTGAGAACGACAACGAGATCTTGATTTGGTTCTAATAATTGTTTGACGCGATCGCTAACTTCGGTAATGCCAATTTTTTGTTTATTTAAGAATACTTCTGTCTTCTCATTGACACTAATTGTGGCGCGAGCAGGTGTTTTTTGCATCGTTCCCGATTGCGCTTGCGGAAGGCTGACAGGTAATCCTTCGGTACGATTAAGAAACAGCGAAGACATTACAAAGAAGGTCAGCAACGCAAATAGAACATCTAAAAGCGGGACTACATTCTTAATTTCCATCGGTTGATCTGAGAGATCTTCATCGTGGCGGCGGCGATGTCTTCTAGACATGGGGGGTTACCTGTTCATGTTTTTGTGTTGCCAGTTGTCGGTGCGATCGCAAATGTTGTAGTTCCAATTGGGTGCAGCATTCGTCAAAGTAGGCGACTTGTTGAGCATAGAGCGCTCGAAAAATACTTGCGGCAATCAGTGCCATCACAGCCACAATAAGACCAGTTGCCGTAGAAATTAGCGCTTCACTAATACCACCAGTAACATTGAGAGCCTTCGATCCGCCAACATCTCCTAAGGTTAGTGAGCCGAAGGAAGCAATCAGACCAGTAACAGTGCCAAGTAATCCGAGTAAAGGAGCTAAACCGACAATGATTTCAAAAATATTATTGAAACGCTTGAGCCGAGGCATTTCCGATTGGGTACGCGCATCGAGGGCAAGGGCAAACTCGTTGGGGGTGGCATTGGGTATTGATATCGCTTCTAAATAAATACGGGCGATCGGCAAATTGATATGCTGTAACAGAAAATCTTCAACTTGGGCGGGATTTTGCTGATAAATTTGCTGGGCTGTGATGACGACTTGCTTCTGTTGTTTTCTGATTCGCGACCAAAAGATAGAACGCTCGATCGCGAGAGAGACAACTGAAAATGAGCAGAACAGCAGGGGAATCATCGTTACTCCACCTGCGACTAGAGTATCAAACAGTTTGGACATTGAACTTTAATTGAATTTACTTAAATAATAATCTCAGTTTGATTTCGGTTTGGGTTAATTTGCTAACTTGAAATCGCGATCGTAAATATTGGTCATTTCCCTTTGCGGTTTTCAGTATTAATCCCATAGGTTCAGAAAACTTGAGCAACAGGTATATCCAAAGTTTTTCGCAATTCCTGCAATAACGATTCTAAAAACATCAGATCGTTCGTCAAATCTGAAATGTCATCATCAGAGATCGCTTCTGTATCTAATTGGTTATGATACGCAGCAATCCGAAATTCTAAAGCTTCTACGACAAGCCGTATTGCCTTTGGAGATAAATTTATCATGATATTTCTCAACTTACTTTATAAAACTGTTTGGCAACCAATCTTAAAGCCTCTTGATAATCATTTAACGGCATGGAATAGATTGGCTCCCACAGCCAGTGATTACCATAATCATTCACAACTCGAAGATCATTTGGGATCTCAGAACCTTGATCGAGTTTCCACCAGTTTTTGCCACTTCCACGCACAGAGAAAGTTGATATACCACCTGAATTTGCTCCTACCCAAGTCTTACCACTATCCTCATACATTTCAATATCTTTAACTCGGATATTCTCTAACCTAGCGGTAACAGCATTTCCCATGCGATATAAATCAACTGGCGTTTTTCTCACAGCATTTTTCCTAATTCAAAATCAACTGCTGACTACTCTGAACATACGAAATAAAAAAATGGGTGTCATAAAAATTCTCATTCCATGTATTCCTTAAATTCTTCTAAATGCTCATCAAAGTCATCCGACATCCATACCAAACCTTTCGCACTACCAGCCTTTGCAGGACGACGCTTGCGTACTTCAATAGAAGTAATTTTAGCAATAGGGCGATCGCCATTGAGCAAAATTACTTCTTCGCCGTCAATCGCCGCATCAACTAGATCGCTGAGTCTAGTGGCAGCTTCGATTAAAGATACTTGCATAGTTTTCGCTCCGATTAAATTACGCTTTAATTGTAATTGTAGGCGATCGCCCCTGTCTTGTTTTTAGTTTAAAAACTGGCTTGCAAGCCAAGTCGATAGGTTAGCCCTGGTTGATAGATACGATTAGTTTTTTCGTAGCTTTGATCAGTTAGATTTTCTAGGCTGAGGGTCAAAGATATATCTTTATACAATGGAACCTTAGCGTTAAAGTCTAGGCTGAGATAGGCTGGTGAGAACTCAGTCGCGCTAACCCCTGTGGCTGCAAATACCGCTCGGCGAGAACCGCTATAGTAATTAAAGAATAGATTGGCTTGATAACCATTGGAGTTATAGTTGACTCCCAATTTAGCGACAGAATATGGCACAGTGGCTAGCTGTAAGCCAACTTCAGCAGCAGTTCTACTACTTATAATTTTGGCATCGGTGTAGGTGTAGTTGAGGAATGAGGAAAACTCAGGCGTGATCTGCAACTTTAAGGCTGCCTCGATCCCATTGGTATTCACCTGTCCCACATTTTCCCAGCGTGCTGCAATAATGCCAAGGCGATCGCTTAGACTGCTACCAAAATAGGTCAACTGGGCAACAAAGGATTTGGAAAGATTCAAATCAAATCCTGCGGTGTAAGCCACGCCCTTTTCAGGAACCAAGTTAGGATTGGGAAGCCAGCTATGAATGCTGTCAGGAACATATAGCTGATCGAGTCCTGGGTTACGCTGAAGAACGGCTAAGCTGTTGCGGAAGATTAAATCGGGTGTGATATTCCATCTAGTTCCAACTGTGGGGTTGAGATAATTACCAAAATCGTTGGTAAAGTTTTGGCGCAAGCCTAGCTCTAGCTGAAAATTGTCGTCAAGTTGCAAGGTGTTGAGGGCAAATAAAGCCACTAGCAAGCGATCACGACTGACCACACCGTTATTAGCGCTAAAAGCAGGATTGGTACTAAACACATCGCCACGAATGGAACTATTCTTAATATCCAATCCTGATGTGAGCTTGTAGGTGGGTGAGATTTGCCATTGGTTTTCCACACGTCCACTTAGAGCTTTAGAATCTAAAGAACCAGTCCGAAAGAATGCTCCTGATGGCCCGTAAGTATTAAAAAAATCTTGGTTGTAACCGATCGTGGTTTTGAGAATGGAGTTATCACCATCCCCCAGTTTGGTCGTTACAGTTGCGCCGATGTTCAGCAGATCGTGATCAAGGCGATCGCGCTGTAATGGAAATCCAAAATAGAGCAGTCCCCGCCGACTAGCGGTTTTATAAGCATCAACGCTTAGGGAATTGCGAGTATCAAGGCGAGTTTCAATACTGCCATAGAAGTTGTCAATGCGACTATCGCCATTAAACAACTTACCATCAGCAGGATTGCGGTTAGCGGCTCCTAAGGGTACGAGATAGTTATTGTCAGTACTAAATCGCTCATATCCCAAACGGAAATTGACATTATCTAGAGTACCGCCATAGCCCACTCGATAGCGCTGATAGCCATAGGAACCAATCTCAACGCCTGCCGTTGCCTTAAGAGGTTGAGGCTCTTTTTTGGTAACTAAATTGACGACTCCACCAAAGGCTTCTGAACCATAAAGTGTTGCGCTAGTCCCACCCGTGAGTTCCACCCGCTCGATTGCATCAACAGGAACGCTATTGAGGTCAGTGCCACCATGATAGGTACTAACGTTGCTACCAAAGGAACGCCCATTAATTTGAAATGAGGACTGATTAATCGAAAATCCCCTCAGGAATGTACCTGTATGAATATCAGCACCGAAGCCATAATCGTTAATCGCAAATCCAGGCAGGTTGCGTAATAGCTCAGCGGCAGTACTAGGATTTTGCTGCTCAATTTCGGATTTAGGAACGATATAAGTAGGTGCAGAACTAGGAGTAAAAGGCGATCGCGTACCTGTAACTAGGATCTCGGTTTCATCATCATCATCTTGATCTTTCTTAACCTGAGCAGTCACCTGTTTATTTGATGGCTGGCTGACATCAGAATTAGAAGGCAATAAATCCGCACTGCGTTGTGAAACCTGCGATCGCATTTCTTCTACTGATTGTCCAGATAGTTCAGCTCTAGCAACACTCGAAAAACTCGAAAATGCCGACAAAAAACTAGATGCCAATAATAGCAACTTTAAAAGATTCATATTTACAACTACACTCCTCACAACTTAAATCGATTGACTCAACCTACATAGTGAATTTAGAACTCCACATATAGATTGATAACTCAATCGATCAACTGACTAGTGTGAGTTGCCTAAGGCAAAATGTCAAAAGACAGATTGTCAAACAAAGATTTTTATTGAATCAGGAATCCCCGTCGCTTCAGCGCAGTGAGTGTCCAATTACCTTAAAGATCCTACGCTTGTGATTGTAAATAGTTTGGCAAGCCGAGTTGATCGATTAGTCTTAGCTGTTTCTCTAACCAATACGCATGATCCTGTTCTGTATCGATCAAAATCTTTAGCAAAATATCGCGGCTTTGATAATCTTGTTCGCTCTCACAAACTGCGATCGCCTCCTTCAAATCTCCAACCACTTTATATTCGAGATCCAAATCATTCTTCAGCATTTCTGGAACAGTTTTCCCAATCTTGAGTCCATCCTGCTGAGACAGATCGGGTGTACCCTCCAAAAATAGAATCCGCTCGATTAACCAACTGGCGTGTTGAGTTTCATCTACCATTTCATGATTAATGCGTTCATACAATTTGTTCAATCCCAAATCAGCATAGATGCGGGAATGGGTGAAGTATTGATCTCGCGCCGCCAACTCGCCACTCAGCAACTTAGACAGTTGTTGTAAAACTTTTTCACTACCTTTCATGATTCTCTCACTTAATAATTTTTTTACTGTCAAAAACTAAACCATGGACTGCAAGAAGTTGGGCAAACCTGAATTTTCAATCAACCAAAGTTGGGACTCTAGCCAATCGATCTGCTCCTCAGTCTCTTCGATTAGTTTGGCAAACAAATCGCGGCTTACATAGTCCTGCTGAGTCTCACAAGTTAACACCGCCGCTTGCAGTCCATTGCGAATTTCCGTGCATAGGGTGCGATCGCTTTGCAGTAATTCAGGTACATCCTCACCGATTCGCAAACTGCCTAAGCTTTGTAAATTGGGCAGCCCTTCTAGGAAAAGTACGCGCTCAATTAGTTCATCCGCCTGCTTCATCGCCTTGATCGAGTAACGATATTCGCGATCGTTAAGCTGATTTAACCCCCAGTTTTTACACATGCGAGCATGGAGAAAATATTGGTTAATTGCCGTCAGTTGGGCTTTTAGCGCTTCGTTTAACTGACTTTTTACGTTCAGGTGTCCTTGCATAGCGATCGATGTTGAAAATTATTGACTTGACTAATCTAACCGATCTAGGCGACAATAATGATAATTAATTGCAATAAGTTATTATTAATTATCATTATTTACTCTTGAAAATGGAGTTAAAACATAGATGTACGTTTGTATTTGCCACGCAATAACTGAAAAAGATATTCAAAAAGCTGTGGACAAAGGAGCTTCTTCGATCGCCATGCTATCGGAATTGACGCTATTGGGTAAAGACTGCGGTTGTTGCACTGAAGAGGCGCATCGAGTTTTAAACCAATGTTCAGGCAAGACTGCCACAACTATTTAATTCTTGTCCGAGTAAAGCTACCCGATCGCACATTGCCATTACGTCCTGTAACGGTTGCATTGCCAGAATAGCTACCCTTGCCAGTGCGAGTTGCTGTGCCATTTACTTCGCGGGTCTTGCCATTGGGATAGGTTGAATTGCGATTGAATGTACATTCACCACTATTGCAAGTACGATTATTGTTGTAAGTGCCTTGATTTCCATTAGCGCCAGTGACTGTCCCAGACTTTGTTACAGTACTATCGGTGCGAGTTCTTTGTCCGTCAACGCTGTAGTTATTAGTCTCACCTTTGCGGTTGGTACGGGTAACGGTTCCGTTGTAAGTGCTATTACCGTTGTTATTGTATTTATAGGTGCTGTTAGTGGATGTGGTTTTACCGTTGGGGTAAGTTGTTATTGTGGAGCGATCGCCAGATTTGTTTTCTGGATTTCTATTAATCGTGGAAGTGGAAGTGGTAGTTTTCCCGTTCGCGCCAGTGAAAGTTCTCGTTACTTCTTCGGCCCATGCTGGAGTAGCAAGCAGTAGACCGAGAGCTAAGGTGCAGATTCCAATTTTCATAATAATTCCCTGTCTATCCCGTTCTTTTTAAATTTTTTGCAATCTTAATTGATCGCATTAGTTCAGACAAATTAATCTGTGAAAAGGTTCAAAAACTAAAACAGATTTTCTGCTTGATCGTATTAGCTCGTTCGCTAAAGGAACTTGTAAAGGCGCAGATACCCGACTTTTTCTAGGCAAGCAAAGACAACTTGCAAATTTACGAAAAAAGTCGGGGATCTTGATCTCTGCTTTTTAAGTTTTATTATGCCTAGCTACTCTAAAGGAATCTGTTAAGATATGTATACAAGATTTTTCTAGAATATTGCCAAGACTTTTATGCTGCAACAATCTCCGCGTTATACAACGACTTGGGTGGATACGGTAAATAAGGTCAAGTCTGAGGCTTGGAATATTCTGGCAAAGCCGTTAGCAACTCCTTTTTTTGAATGGGAATGGCTCTCGAATTTAGAGACTTCAGGTTGCGCGATCGCCCAACAAGGATGGCTACCAAGTCATTTATTGGTATGGCAAGGGGATGTATTAGTGGCGGCTGCACCTTTGTATTTGAAAGGGCATAGTCAAGGCGAATTTGTGTTTGACCATCAATGGGCGGATTTGTCCTATCGATTGGGGATTGAGTATTATCCGAAATTATTAGGCATGGCTCCGTTTACGCCTGCGGTGGGCTATCGATTTTTAGTACATCCTGAACTTAGCGATCGCCCTGATGAACTATCAAAAATTTATGATCTGATGCTTGCCGAGATTGACAAACTTTGCGACCGCCACAAAATGTCTGGTTGTAACTTTTTGTATGTCGATCCCAGTTGGAAGCACGAGTTGGAGTCGCGGGGCTTCACGACTTGGATGCACCATAGCTATGTTTGGGAAAATCAAGAATTTACGGATTTTGATGATTACCTCAAAAATTTCAATGCCAATCAGCGCCGCAATATTAAGCGAGAGCGAAAGTCGGTCGAAAGTACGGGGATCACGATGCGAGTTTATACAGGTGAAGAGATTCCCCATTATTTTTATGGCTATATGTATGAGTTATATAACGATCATTGCAATAAGTTTTGGGGTGGTAGCAAGTATTTAAATCGCAAGTTTTTTGAAAATCTCGCCCATAGCTTTCGCGATCGCCTTGTATTCGTAGCAGGTGAAATCGCGGATCATCCGCAACCTGTGGGAATGTCTTTTTGCATTCGTAAAGACGATCAATTATTTGGACGTTATTGGGGATCGGTGCAAGAAATTGATTGTTTGCACTTTAATGCTTGCTATTACAAACCAATCGAATGGGCGATCGCGCAGGGGATTAAACGTTTCGACCCAGGGGCAGGGGGACAACATAAAAAACGGCGCGGCTTTCCTGCGACTCCAAATTACAGTTTGCATCGCTTTTATCGCGATCGGCTTAAGCAAATTTTAATTCCCCATATTAATGAGGTGAATTCCTATGAAGCCCAACAAATTCAGGCAATTAATAACGAACTCCCCTTTGATTTTGAACCTCCTGCTCTTTAAGCTGGGTTTAGTTGCTACGTTCCTAAATGTTTGGTTAGCACCAGCTTTTGGACAAACCTGTCTGAACGGCTATGGCGATGAAAATTTAGAAGAAAAGGCTCCTTTTCAACGGGTAGGAACGATCGCCAGCGATCGCGATTTAGCACTACATTGGACTCAACCTGCCGAATTTACAGAGATCACTCCTTTTTCAGGCAAAGCCCATGAGTTAGCCAAACATGAAGGGATTGATTTCATTCATTCCGATCAGTCTGTTTCTCAAGTTGCGGTGCGATCGGTGGCGGATGGCAAAGTTGTGTATGTTCGTTTCGGTTGTCCACAATCCTATCCCTTTGAGCAAAATACTGCGAAGCGAGCCTGTGGAGGCTATTGGGGGAACCATGTTGTGATTTTGCATCGCAATGGAATGTTTACAACCCACATTCCGCTCTTATTTTACTGAAAAAATATTTAGAAAGGAAATGCTTATACAGTCAGTGTTTTGAGGCTTAATCACACAAAAATCACTATTTTAATATTGTCAATAAGGACGCACTAATAGGATTTATTATCATTAATTTCTTTTGAAATCGCTGAAACCCTGATTGTCTCGTTGTAAATATTTTTAGGCTTCCATTACGAGCGGAATGTGGGTTACAAGATATTCACACTTGTCTCCTGACAGCATTCAGGTTCGGATTGGGCAACAAATTCGTCAAGGAGATGAGATTGCCAAAATGGGGAACTCAGGGCTGAGCGATACGCGACATCTACATTTTGAATTGGGTGTAGCTATTGAGTTTAACCCTTGCAAGCCAGCGCAATCTCTTAAATATGTTTATAATCCTGCCAATTATTTGGGATGGGTAGATCTAATGCGATAGTTTGCAAATAAACTATTCACATTCAGTATCGCATTCTGTACTTTTTTGATGGTCAAAATATTGCAATTCTCGCTCATGCAATTACCAAAGATACAGATCGAGTTCCCATTGTAGATATTGAGAGAGCGATTGAACGTAAGCGTCAGTTTGAGGAGAATCCAAATGTTCATACTTATCAAGAGGATTTAGATAATGGCTAAGACTAGTGATGCCCTCAAAATTATTGATAATTTGACTGGCAACGATCCTGAATTTGAGGATTTAGTAAGGGAAGCTTCGCTTAATGCTGTGGTGGCTCAACTTATCTATGAGGCAAGAACTGCAAGAGGATTGACTCAAAAGGAACTTGCCGATCGCATTGGTACGAAGCAATCAGCGATCGCTAGACTTGAGGATGCTGATTATGATGGGCATTCGCTGTCAATGTTGCAAAAGATTGCTGGTGTGCTTAATCAAAGAGTTGAGATTAAGTTTTCGGAAATTGAGCTTGAGACAAGCTCGATCACGTCTATTGGAGGTCAAAAATAATGAATCATGCTGAACTAAAAGCTCAAGCTCTATCCAATCCTGAAACTCTTGCGGCTTATGAAAGTATGGATGTTGAGTTTTCGATATTGCGGCAAATGTTGGCTGCTATGGGATTTCATTGGCAAGTTCAGCAAAAAGGTAGAGGCAATTCATGAATCACCGCTACCTTTTTTCGTTTTTTGGGTTAAGAATCTTGTAACAAGATATTTCTGTCTAGTCGTCATCGTCGAGATTTATTTCTTAACTAGCTTTTTCCGTAACTTCTTGGCAGCGAATATACCGCCCAAAACCAGCACTGCGGGAGTGGGTGAAAAGTCGAAGGGAACGGCAGTGGGTGCGCTGCTAAATGTGGTTTGTCCAGATAATGCAACCCATCCAATAGAAATATTGTCATCCAGGACAGGACTAAACCCTCCAAACCCACCGAAAAAGAGAACGTTACCAGTTGTAGAGCTAAAACGTGCATCAGCAACAATGACATTCCCACTACTATCTACTGTGAATGCATCTCCACCAAGTGCTGTGGATTCAAAAGAATAACTACCGCCTCCTACCAATTGCCCTGTAGGGGTGCTGGTGACTGTAGCCGTAATTCCAGCACCAGAGTTAGAACCGATCACCAATCCATCAATCGTTCCCTTGACAACATTGAGATTTCCACCCGTGGCTGCGGGACCCAGAGTGGGAGTAAATTGCCAAGTAAAGGAAATAGCATGGGCGGGGACGGCGGCGAGCAAAGAGGAGATCGCTACTAAAGAAACCGACAACAAAGTTTTGACCATGAGTCATAAATTCATGAAAGAATATCTATAACTCTACCCCCCCCCACAAATTTGTCAAATGCCTTGCTGTGTAAGGGTTTGAGGTTAAATAAATAACAATGTGTTGTTACCCACATTCCGCTCTTATTTTACTGAAAAAAATATTTAGAAAGAAAATGCTTATACAGTCAGTGTTTTGAGGCTTAATCACACAAAAATCACTATTTTAATATTGTCAATAAGGACGCACTAATAGGATTTATTATCATTAATTTCTTTTGAAATCGCTGAAACCCTGATTGTCTCGTTGTAAATATTTTTAGGCTTCCATTACGAGCGGAATGTGGGTTGTTACAATGTTTTTAATGAAATTCCAAATTGCTATAATATTTTTGAGTTAAAGTCAATAAGGATCAAAAATAATGCTGCAAAGTGTTGATAAAGTTCAAGAGGTTTACAGTTCTGAAACTGTGGATGAAGGTTTATCAAAAATCCTTGCGAGTATGTCAGCGACTCTAAAGCTTGAGATTCTCCATTATGCAGAATATTTATCACAAAAAAATGCAGGGAAAGATATTTTAACCCCTTTTTTACCTTTGCATGACGATTTTGATGAAACAGAAGAAAAATATGGTTACGGCAGTTTAGCGGGTAAGATTACGATGTCTGATGATTTTGATGAGCCTTTAGAAGATTTGCGGGAGTATATGTAGAATGAGAGTAATGTTAGATACTCATACATTTCTTTGGTATGTTCTCGGTAATTCTAAGCTAAGTAACAAAGCGAAAAAAATTATTGATGTGAAGGAAAATCTTTATTTTAGTAGTGTTAGTTTGTGGGAAATAGCAATTAAAGTCAATATTGGCAAGCTGGATCTGAATTGTTCATTTGAAGATTTGCTTTACAGATTGAAATATATTAAGGCTGAACTTTTACCTATTACAGATATTGATACCCTCATATACTCTGGATTAGCTTTGAATAATCACCGTGATCCTTTTGATCGAATGTTAATTGCTCAAGCAATACATCATAATTTAGCGATAGTTGGCTGTGATGCGGCTTTTGATGCGTATCCATTGCAGAGGATTTGGGAATGAATAACGCGATCACATAAAGCGAAAAGAATCGCCAAGGGAAATTACTTCAAAGATATTTAGCCATTTTTGATTAAGCTGCTTGCCCAAATTTCATCTTCACTATTCAAACGTGGTTGCGTGGGTTGAGAATAGTCGATCGCTAAGTCATAACGTCCGCGCTGATAAACCTGATCCACTAAAATTTGCAGGTCTAATGTTGGTTCTAATTCGCCTAAGCGTAGCGAAATAGAGAAATTAGGAATGCGATCGCGAATTGAAAATGCATACAAATCAGCAGCAGGGCGATCGTGGCTACGACTGACCAAAATATGATAATCAGACGCAGGAAGTTGTCCTTGTAAAAAGGATGGGTTAGTTCTTAAGAGATCAATTTCCACAAAATGAGTTTGGGTTTGTAAAACTCGCCTTCTTTTGCGGAGATAAGCTTCGCGTCCCTCACCAGCCTTTTTGTTTTTAGGAGAAAGTATCTCGATCGCAGTGATCACTTTTCCAGTTTGGACTTCACGAATTTCAAGATAGCGTTCGCTAATTTCCTCTCCCGTTTCATCACTCCAATAGGTGCGCTTCTCTATTTCAATCCGATAGTCTTGGCTAATGGTGTCAGCGAGGACATCAGCGATCGCCACAATTAATCGACTATGTACAGCCGACCATAGTTCAGGATTTTCTAAATAAGGATTCATGCCAGGGAAGGGGGATGACATTTATGGACATCCTCTTTTGTATCTGTAATTTTCTGGTAGAGCTTAGAAGAAATTCTAACATGGGCAATCTTATCTAGGCGATCGCATACCCCGTATATTGCCTCAAATAGTCTGGCTGCAAGCCAATCACAATATCTTCTTTGGGGACTCCTTTGGCGACAAGGGCTTCAGCAATATCTATTTCTGTATTGTTCGCTTGAATCCAGATTTTTCCTGCCTTAATATCAAGATGCATGGAGCAACCATAGATACGTTTGTCTTGATTCCAACCAATTGCTAGTACTTGATAGCGATCCTGTTCGTTATCAAATAGAGTTTGCATTTCAATTTCGCTGTATGAGGGTTTATAAGCGGCATGTTGGTTGAGAATTTGTTTGATGATGGTGCGATAATTTTGGACTTTCTCTAGATTTTCCATTTAACAATCACCTCATTTTTTATGTCATAAACTAAAATATCAAGCTGACATTCTTGGATTACCATGCGTGGAAACTCTTTCTTGAAAAAAGTTTCATAGGCAGTATTCGGAATTGCTAGATATAGTTTACGGTCTGGATATGCCGCTTTTAGACCTATTCTATAATTAATAAATTGTCCAACGGCTAAATGAAAATCGTTGACAGATGAGTTGCCAACAAAGCTTTTAATTTCGACGGCAATTTTCTCGTTGTTTCGTTCGGCAGCGATCAGCCGTTCTGCACCAAGGTCAATATAAAGCTCAGAATCTCCCACTTTTAAGGAAAATGGATCATCAGTGATCAGCCAACCATCTTTGATTAGTGCATTTTTAACTGCATCATGAAATAGATCTCTTGCCATTTTATTTTGATTGTAACCATCTCGATTTTAACTAAAAGTACAGACTCACGTTGCGAGCCTCAATTTTTTAGA
Source organism: Pseudanabaena sp. ELA645 (assembly GCA_037129985.1). Classification (GTDB taxonomy): domain Bacteria; phylum Cyanobacteriota; class Cyanobacteriia; order Pseudanabaenales; family Pseudanabaenaceae; genus Pseudanabaena. The sequence continues at coordinate 16,185 of JBAXTW010000008.1, forward strand.
GGTATTTTAGAAGTCATTGATAGAGATGCGATCGCCAATAGACGACCAAAACACGTTAAGATTTATGATGGTTTATTGAGATTGCGTTTCGAGATCACATTTCGACTTCAGACGTTGACTTTGTTAGTTCTACATGCAAATTGATTACATATTAATATTTAGATATTTATAAATTTCCTATGATTTACGAAATTTTCATGCCTGCGCTTAGCTCCACCATGACCGAAGGAAAAATCACCTCTTGGGTGAAATCCCCTGGTGACAAGGTAGAAAAAGGCGAAACTGTCGTGGTCGTAGAGTCTGACAAAGCTGACATGGATGTCGAAAGCTTTTATGAAGGCTATCTCGGCGTAATCATTACCCCCGCAGGTGAGTCTGCTCCTGTAGGTTCCGCGATCGCCTATGTTGCTGAAACCAAAGAAGAAATTGCCGAAGCCAAGCAAAAGGCGGCTGGACAAACTGGCGGAGCATCACCACAAAAATCTGAAGAGCCTCCCGCAAAATTAGTCTCGGCTCCAACGGTCGCATCGGTCGCATCGATCCCTGATGTCGTTGTATCCTCGCCACGCAAAACCCAATCACCAACATCAGATCGCCAAATCGTATCCCCAAGAGCTAAACGAATTGCTAAAGATAACGGGGTTGATTTAGCTAAGATTTCGGGAACAGGACCAAATGGGAGAGTCACGGCTGCTGATGTCGAAGCATTTTTACAGCCTGCTGTAGCCCCTGTCACCAAGGTCGCTACACCTGCACCATCCGTAACTGCTGCCCCTGCCGCCAAACCTTCTACACCTGCACCTGCATTAGGTACGGCTCAAGCCCTAACCACCTTACAAAAGGCGGTGATCAATAACATGAATCAGAGCCTTTCCGTGCCGACATTTCATGTTGGTTATACGATTACCACTGATGCCCTTGACGCTCTTTACAAACAAGTCAAAACTAAGGGCGTGACTATGACCGCACTTTTGGCTAAAGCTGTAGCTGTAACTTTGCAAAAGCATCCTTTGGTTAATGCCAGCTTTAGCGCTCGCGGCATCGAGTACAAGAGCAGTATTAATGTCGCTGTGGCTGTAGCTATGGATGACGGCGGTTTAATTACACCTGTACTCAAGAATGCCGATCAAACCGATCTGTATAGTCTTTCCCGCGATTGGAAAGGATTGGTAGAACGCGCTCGTGCTAAACAGTTGCAGCCCGATGAATACAACTCTGGCACATTTACGATTTCCAACTTGGGGATGTTTGGCGTGGATCGCTTTGATGCAATTCTTCCCCCTGGTACTGGTGCAATTTTGGCGATCGGTGGATCTCGTCCTCAAGTTGTGGCAACTAAAGATGGGGCAATTAAGGTCAGTAGCCAAATGCAGGTTAATCTCACCGCCGATCACCGTGTTATCTATGGCGCTCACGCCGCCCAGTTCCTACAGGATCTTGCAAAACTGATCGAAACCAATCCTCAATCCTTGACCCTTTAAACTAGGATTATCGCTGTCAGCGATCAAACGACAAAAGCCCCGCTATGCGGGGCTTTTGTCGTTTTGATATTGAATTAATGCTTAGCGATCGCTAGATTGGGTACTGATAGTTGATACTCTGGTTTTTCATGCTCAACTACAAACACATTGGAATATAGATGCGCCACAATCTCTTGCCCCTGCTGTGTTAAAGATAAATAATACAAAGCATCCTTTACAAAGGGATATACACTCGTCCAATAAAATTTAGGATAATTACGCCGTAAATCCCCAGGGTGAGCATAACCGAGGGCGGCGTTTACACCAGTTTCCTCAAACTCATAAAATAACGCCCCAATTTTTTTGAGATAGCGGGGATCGCTGAGTTGACCGATTAAATCTGCCGATCGCACTAGTCCCGCGAAATGTGAGGTGTCTTGATGATCGCCAGTTTTTGGTACTGGAAATCTTGTTAGTTCAATATTGCGACAAATCTTTTCCGCCTTAATCAAAACATGATTTTCAAAACGCTGATTTACAAATAACTTGGCGCGATCGACGTGATAGGGAGTTAGCCCTGCATCCGAAGCCCCAGGGGGTAACTCCACCATTCCATCGTTGATCCCTGTCGCATATTTGCCATTGCCATCCTGAAGGCACACACCTTTGACATAGCCAATGTCATGGCAAACAAGGGAAATAATGTAATGCAACCAATCTTCAGGGGAGACACGCCCCTCGCGAATATGCTTACCGCGCAGAATCTCTTGACCAACCAAAGTCACTAATATGGTGTGTTCAACATTGTGATACAGCGCATCACTATTAGCGATATTTTCTAGAGCCATGCTGCCAGCCCAACCGATGATATCTTCGTAGTCATGCATATAGCCGCCATAGGTACGGCGATAGCCTAACTTCAATTGGTCTACAAAATTACCGATCAGTAGTTCAGTTGCATTAAACATAAAATATATGTATACCTATCTAAATCAAAGATTTACCCTAAACCTAACCACGATCTACTCTAAACAATATAGCAGTATATAGCAGTAGGCAGTTATATTAGAACAAACCCCAAAGAGAGTAGAATTGGATCTCGCTAAATTTGATCACTGAGTTGATGTCGCTGTGCAATCTGACTATTTAGAACGAATCCTCAAAGCTCGCGTATATGATGTCGCCAAAGAAACACCATTAGAATTTGCGCCTAACCTATCCGCACGATTTAATAATCGGATCTTGTTGAAAAGAGAAGATATGCAATCGGTGTTCTCTTTTAAATTGCGCGGAGCTTATAACAAAATGGCGCAACTGCCGCCAGAACTGCTTGCTCAAGGAGTGATTGCTGCTTCCGCAGGGAATCATGCTCAGGGTGTGGCTCTCAGCGCCAGTCAGTTAGGGACAACCGCAATTATTGTCATGCCTGTGACCACGCCACAGGTTAAGGTGAACGCTGTCAAAATGCGCGGTGGTGAAGTGATCTTGCATGGTGATACCTACGATGATGCCTATGCCTATGCCCGTCAACTCGAAACTGAGAAAAATTTAACCTTTATTCATCCCTTTGATGATCCCGATGTGATTGCGGGGCAGGGAACGATCGCTATGGAGATTTTGCGCCAATATCAAAAGCCGATCCATGCGATTTTTGTGGCGATCGGTGGTGGCGGCTTGATTTCGGGAATTGCCGCCTATGTGAAGCGCTTACGCCCTGAAATTAAAATTATTGGTGTAGAACCAGTGGATTCTGATGCGATGTCGCGATCGCTACAGGCAGGACATCGAGTCAGACTGGAACAAGTTGGACTCTTTGCCGATGGTGTCGCTGTGCGTCAAGTTGGCGAAGAAACATTTCGGCTTTGTCAGCAATATGTCGATGAGATTATATTGGTGGATACCGATAATACTTGTGCGGCGATCAAAGATGTTTTTGAAGATACCCGCTCAATTTTGGAACCTGCGGGGGCTTTAGCGATCGCAGGTGCAAAAGCCTATATAGCCAGAGAGGGAATTGAAGGACAAACCCTCGTAGCGATCGCCTGTGGCGCAAATATGAATTTCGATCGCTTGCGATTTGTTGCTGAACGGGCGGAATTAGGCGAAAGTCGTGAAGCCATTTTTGCGGTGACAATTCCTGAACAGGCGGGTAGTTTGCGGAAGTTTTGCGAACTATTGGGCAGTCGTAACCTGACCGAATTTAGTTATCGCATTGCCGATCGAGCGATCGCCCATATTTTTATCGGTGTACAGATTGTCAATCGGGCTGATGCAGCAAAACTAGCAACCACCTTTGCGGAGAATGGCTTCACGGCGATCGAGCTAACTGATGACGAACTCACCAAACTCCATTTGCGTCACATGGTCGGTGGGCGATCGCCCCTTGCCCATAATGAGCTTTTGTACCGTTTTGAATTTCCTGAGCGTCCAGGCGCTTTAATGAAATTTGTCGGTTCGATGAGTCCTAATTGGAACATCAGTCTCTTCCATTACCGCAATAATGGTGCGGACTATGGCAGGATCGTTGTCGGTGTACAAGTTCCACCAGACGAGATGGAAGAGTGGCAAGTGTTTCTCGCTAGTCTCGGTTATCGCTATTGGAATGAAAGTCAAAATCCTGTCTACAAACTCTTTTTAGGCTAAGTTTAGGCTAAGTTTGTGACGCTTTTGGAAACTTCCATAACCAAATTGTCAAAAAACATTAAAATATCAGAACATAGTGGATATACTGCGATCGCTTCCCATCGGACTTTACCTTGAGCAACCTATCACATGGCTGCATCGACTTGATCCGCGCATTAAGTTATTTGGATTGCTCACCATTTTGTTATCGCCAATCCAAGCCAATGCTTTTTGGCGCATTGCGATCGCCGTTTTATTAATAATCTTGACCTTTGCCGCAAAAATTCCGATGCGGATTTGGAAACAGCAGATGGGGATTTTGTTGCTACTCGCATTTATGACCTTAGCGATCGCCACGATTTCCCCCGATGGATTTAATACGACTGTGCAGCCGCGCCGCCCGATCCCTGAAATTACTGTCAATGCCGATAAACCGATCATTGCGCCGCCTTTAACGATTAAATTACCTCAGCCAAATTCCTACAGTTATGTGATCTGGAAGGCTGGCAATATCACCGTTACTCGTCGATCCGTTGATTTGGGAATGCGCGTCTGCACCTTAATTTTTACCTATCTTTATGCGCCGACTTTATTTTTGTTAGTCACGGCTCCCGAAGAAATTACGGCGGCGATCGCTTCTATTTGTTCTCCATTGAAATTCCTGAAAATTCCCGTTGTCGAAATCGTTCTCACCTTGACACTTGCCCTGCGGTTTGTCCCTTTAGTTTTAGAAGAAGTGCAAAATCTTGCTAGAGCCATGCGGACGCGATCGATTAACTGGAAAAGGTTGGGCTTTAAAAGAACTAGTCAAATATGGCTAATTCTTGCTGAACGGTTGATTGATAATCTGTTTATTCGCGCTGAACAGACGGCTAATGCGATGCAAGTTCGCGGATTCACAACTCCTAATACCCACCTTGTGGTCTGGAATCCGCTTAAATTCCTTCCCTATGATTTTATGTTTTTAATTCTATTAATTGGAATGTGGGGAGTGAGAATTTGGTTTGGGAATGAAATCTAAATTTTAACAGATAAAAAATGGTTTGCAACATTACATTACTTGATTTGATAAATATATCCATCCTCAACTAGCATCATATTAACCATATTATTCGTTAACCTTCTACCTGATAAGTTTAGATTCCAGAGCATTTGTGACTGCCGTAAACCTTCAATTAATTCATGGTGAGGACTCACAGCAATAAGTGAATTCCAATCAATTTTTAATTCTGGTTGAACATCACGAAATACTGTCAAAATTTCTCTATAAGCTTTGAGAGTACCTTCGCGATCGCATATCTCTGAAGTTAATATTAATCGCCAAGATTCAGAATCAGAAGGGTAAATCCAAAGCGCGGAATCAGTCGCTAGCCCTGCTAAATTCAGAGCATCAATTAGTCTTTGTCCTTCTTTAATCTCATAGTTTAATAATGTTGCTGTAGCCATTGAAAAACTCCATAGTCAGGATCGGCGATAGCTGAGTACATATAAAATTAATAGGCGATCACTATAACCTTGAAGATGGCGATACTTATCACAAAAGTTATAGTATTCCTAATCAGTTAAGATGTAAAAGCTTTGATAATAAACATTAATATTATGAAACCAGAAATTATCACCGCAATTATTGCTGCGATAGTTGCAATGATAAGCGCCTGCATAAGTATTTATGGGCAAGTTCGCGTTACTCAACTTGCGGATAGACTTGCAAAAAAACGTGAATCAGAGTCTCGTGAGACTCAAACTGCCGCCTTAATGTCAAAATATCGAGATCCTCTACTTCGCTCAGCAATCGATCTTCAAAGCAGAATATTTAACATTCATCAACAGAGATTTTTACAATTTGCTTTTCATAGATCTCCTTATGATAAGAATTACGCGGTTTACAATACGCTTTATGTCATTGCAGAGTATTTAGGATGGGTTGAAATTATGCGCCGAGAAGTTCAGTTTTTGGATCTGGGAGATCTTGAAACTAATCGTAAGCTGAGTGATTTACTGGTGGGTATTAATCAGGCATTTGGTTCGACTCGGTATTCAAATATTTTTCAACTATATAATGGTGAACAACGAGCTATCGGCGAAATAATGCTAATGCCACGTTCGATAGACAATTCACGTGGATATGAGTGTATTGGTTACGCCACATTTGTAAAAAAAATGAGTGAACCAGAGTTTGTACGTTGGTTTGTCCAATTGACAGACACTATTGAAATGATAGGAAATAAGCTACAAGTTGATGAAGAGAGACTTGTTAGGATTCATACTAAGTTAATTGACTTGATAGATTTTCTTGATCCTCATTGTGTGCGTATCGCCTCAAATTTAAGAACTAGAATTGAACAGAGCAGTAAGTCATAACAAAAATGCGATCGCCTATCAATTAAAAAATCAATAAGCGATCGCTATTGCTAGTTATTCAAAAATCAAACAGAAACTAAATTGAAGTTGCAATTACCAAACCAAGAACACCAATGAAAATTACGAGAGCGTAAAATTGCGCTTTGCCATTTTCAAAGTACTTCAAACCTTCGCCAGAAACTACGGTGACAAAACCAGCAAGATTGACGACACCATCAACAATTTTGGCATCGACTTCTAGCACTTGACGCGCCAGACGGCGCGAACCAGTTACGAATACTGCCTCATAAATTTCGTCAATGTACCATTTGTTCTTCGAGAGCTTGTATAGAGGCGCAATGGATTTAGCGATCGCACTGGGATCGATTTTCTTTTGCATGTACATGAGAATTGCAAAGGAAATCCCAATTAGACCGATACCAACTGAACTTCCACCCATTAATAGAAATTCAGGAGTGAAGCCTTCGACAGGAACTTCGGTGATTTTCTCCGATGGTGCATGGATAAAGTACTCAAAGTAATTACCTAGGGGCGTACCGACTAGACCGATCGCCATTGAGGGGATCGCCAAAACCATCAGAGGGAAAGTCATCGTGATTGGTGATTCGTGGGGCTTGCTGGCATGATGTGAACTATGTCCATCCTGAGCTTGAGGTTCTTTGCCTATTGAGTTTTCAGCTTTGACCATTGCCACGAGTTTCTTGTCCGTACCGCGAAAATCACCTTCAAAGGTGGTGAAGTACATACGGAACATATAGAAAGCTGTCAGTCCTGCGGTTGCGAAGCCGATCGCCCAAAGTAGAGGATTAGCTTTGAAGGTAGAGGCAAGAATTTCATCCTTTGACCAGAAACCTGCAAAGGGTGGAATACCACTAATGGCAAGAGTACCGATAAAAAAGGTGATCGCCGTGATTGGCATATATTTGCGTAAGCCGCCCATTACCCGCATATCTTGAGCAACATCGGGATCATGTCCCACGACCTCTTCCATGCCGTGAATGACGGAACCAGAGCCGAGGAACATCATCGCTTTGAAATAAGCATGGGTCATCAGGTGAAATAGCCCTGCGCCATAAGCACCAACGCCCATACCCATGACCATGTAACCCAACTGGGAAACCGTGGAATATGCTAAGCCCTTTTTGATGTCGTTTTGGGTAACAGCAATACTTGCGCCCAGAAATGCTGTGAATGCACCTGTCCAAGCGATCGTATTCATCACCGCAGGGATTTCCTCGAATACGGGGAACATGCGAGCAATCAGAAATACGCCTGCGGCGACCATTGTTGCCGCGTGAATCAATGCGGAAATTGGCGTAGGACCTTCCATTGCGTCTGGGAGCCACACATGGAGTGGGAATTGGGCTGATTTTGCGGCGGGGCCCATAAATACGAGGATGGCAAATAAAGTTGCGAGTCCAACGCTCAATCCGCCAGATTCGACCAATTGGGTAAGTTTTTCTCCCATTTCTGTGAATTCAAACGTACCCGTTGCCCAATACAAACCAAGTAAGCCCAGTAATAGCCCAAAGTCGCCCACGCGGTTAGTGACAAATGCTTTTTGACAAGCATCGGCGGCTCCCTTGCGATCGAACCAAAAGCCAATCAGCAAGTAGGAACACATGCCAACCAATTCCCAGAAAATATAAATCTGAACCAAGTTAGGACTAATTACTAATCCCAACATTGAGGAGGTAAACAAACTGAGGTAAGCATAAAATCTAACATAGCTGGGATCATGTGCCATGTAGCCATCGGTGTAGATTTGCACCAAAAAAGCAACCGTAGTGACGATTACCAACATCATGGCTGTGAGGTGATCGATCACAAATCCCATGTTCAGATGAAAAGTACCTGCTTGCGCCCACTCAAAGGTATAGAGATAAGGATCATGTCCTTGGATCTGGCTCCAGAGTAGATTAAACGCCATCACCATTGCGCCACCTGTAGCCGATACGCTAAGTGTTGACCAAAGCGATCGGAGTTTGTTGGTGGATTTGTTAAAGGAAATCAGTCCTGTGCCGATGATCAATGCTGCGGCGAGTGGCAGCAAGGGAATCAGCCATGCGTATTGATATGCAAAGTCCATAGGTCGCGTTTGAACGCAAAGTTTATTGTAGAGATGCTTTTAATTAGTCAGTTTACTACAGTCAGATCGTGTGCGATGTGTTAACTGTGAGCATTACTACCCATTAATCTAAAAATTCAGAAATATTTAATTCTTAATTCTGAGGATAATTTCAAATTTTACTTTTTTAATAATGGAACTGGGCGATCGCAGAATTTATCTAAATTGCTAGAATATATACACAGTAATCAATCTAAAAAATTATCATGACTGAAAATACTATTACCCTAGATGATATCTACGCCCTATACCTCGAAAGCGAACAACAACGCAAGGGATATCAACATAAAGCAGAGCTAGAAATGGCAGAACTTCGTAAAATCATTGAGCAAATAAATAAACAACTTGAACAAACTAACCAACAGTTCGATCAAACTAACAAACAATTCGGAGAATTAACCAGCATATGGGCAGAGTTTGTTGAGAATAAGATCAAACCTGCCGCCGCGAGAATCTTTAAGGAGGAGGGCATAGACGTAAAGTACACAGCCCTTCGTGTCAAAAGGGATAACGATCGAGGCTCGATGGAAATAGATATTTGGGTTGAAAGTGCTAATGAAATCGTAGCGATCGAAGTAAAGTCAGACTTAGAAATTCAGAATGTGAAGCGATTTTTAGAAATGTTAGCTAGATTTAAAGAAATCTTTACCAGATTTCAAAACTATAAAGTTTATGGAGCCGTAGCAGGAATAAAAATTGACGAAAAAGCCGCTGAGTATGCCAGCCGAGAAGGACTATATCTAATTCAACCTGCGGGAGATTCCGTAATTATTGCCAATAGTCAAAATTTGAAGAGGCGTGTCTGGTGATTTTGGGTTGATAAAGATGCGATTTTTTGTTTTTTTGATGATGGACGCAGGCGATCACTAATCATGATAGTTATACTGACAAGTAACTATCAATTTTGAGGTTGCACCATGATTTTACAAATGCCACCTGTCAAAAAAATTACCTACCCTGACGATGACGGGCTGCCAATGAGCAACAATACCGAGCAGTTTAACTGGATTGTCACCATTAAAGAAAATTTAGAATGTTTATTTGCTGACGATCCCCATGTATTTGTGGCAGGAGATTTACTGTGGTATCCCATTGAAGGCAATAACATGATCTGTGCGGCTCCTGATGCAATGGTCGTATTTGACAGACCCAAAGGAAAACGTGGCTCCTATATGCAATGGCTAGAAAATGGTATAGCGCCCCAAGTTGCCTTTGAAATTCTCTCCCCAGGAAACAGAGCCGCAGAAATGGTAAAAAAGTTCAAATTTTATGAACGTTATGGGGTAGAAGAATACTATCTCTACGATCCAGAGCGCGTTGATCTGACAGGATGGCAGCGAATCGGAAGAGAATTAGAAGCAATCGATCAAATCAATGGATGGACTAGCCCCAGAATGAATATCCGATTTGATCTTAGTGGAGAACAACTAGAACTTTACTTTCCCGATGGCAAGAAATTCACAAATTTAAAAGAGGTATCCAAACAGTTGGCGCAATCACAGGAAAGGGCTAATCGCTTAGCTGCACGTCTGCGTGAGTTGGGTATTGAAGAGGATATTTGAATTTTATAAACTAGCGATCGCTTTTTATTTTTTGATGATGTTTTTTTTGATGATGGACATAGGCGATCGCCATATGTAAAATTTAGCTGGCAAGCAGAACAAACTTAAACCTTAACCTTGACCAGTCATGGCGATCTCGCTTAGGATTGAGTAAAGACTCGACTGTTAGTCGTTTTTACTTTTTGAAGCCCAGAGATATAACTTTGACTACTGTTTCGCTATCACATTCATTATCACAACGCGCCCATCAAATTAAAGAATCCCAAATTCGTGAAGCTTCCCGTTATTGCGAGAAATTTGGCGCAATTAATCTTGCTCAAGGTTTACCCGATTTCCCTGCACCAGAGGCGCTGAAAGAATCCGCTAGAGCCGCGATCGCCGCCGATTTAAATCAATATTCAGATAGTTGGGGCTGGGACAAGCTACGGATCGCGATCGCTGAAAAAATGCAACGCGATAACCAGATCAACGTTGATCCCGAAACCGAAATTACCGTCTGTTGTGGTGCAACTGAGGGCTTAAATGTAGCACTCATGGCGTTGATCGATCAGGGCGATCGCGTTTTAATTTTTGAGCCTTTTTATGAAAACTACATTCCTAATCTGGCGACCGTGGGTGGTATTCCCGAATTTATTACCCTGCATCCGCCCCAATGGGAAGTTACGGAAGAATTGCTAGAGCCTGCTTTTAAAAAAGGGTTGAAGGCGGTGATCATCAATAGTCCTGCTAATCCTACGGGCAAGGTATGGACAAGGACAGAATTGGAATTGATCGCCAAACTTTGCCAGAAATATAATGTTTATGCGATTACCGATGAAATTTATGAATATATCATCTATGAAGCAGAGCATATTAGTTTGATGACTATTGAAGGAATGCGCGATCGCACAATTGTGGTGAATGGCTTTTCTAAAACCTTTTGCATTACAGGATGGCGATTAGGTTATACGATCGCTTGTCCCGAACTCACCGCCGCCATGCGCCGCATTCATGATTTCATCACTATTAACGCGCCCACGCCTTTGCAACATGCAGCCCTAACTGCCATGCAGTTTGGACGGGAATATTTCACAAATATGGCGCTCAATTACCAACGCAAGCGCGATTTATTGTTTCCTGTATTAGCGGAAATTGGCTTGTCGCCTGTGTTGCCAAGAGGAGCCTATTACATCTGGACGGATAGCTCAGTCATTGCCAGTGATGCGAACAGCGCCTCATTTCGCCTAGCCAAAGAAGCTCTAGTTGCCGCCGTCTCAGGCAATTGTTTTAGCCAACCCGATTGCGATAAGGTCAATGGCTTAAGGTTTTGTTTTGCAAAGAAAGATAGCACAATCGAATCAGCGATCGCCAACTTGCGTAAACTGAAGCTATAGAAAATTGAACGTCTTAAAAGATTTATTCTCGGTTAACAAGGGGCTTAAGCCCCTTGTCTGATAAGCTCTTTGCTAAGTTCTTTGTAATGTAAATCATTGGTAAATACTATGGTTGAGGCTATAACAAATCGAGCGATCGCTAACATATCAGATTTGCGAAATAATTGCCCAGAATACGTTAACGCTCAAATTTTAGACATTGATATATTTCAAGGCTTGAGAGAATCAATTGGTGACGATTTGCTCTTCTCTGACCTAGTTACCATTTATCTCGGTTCAGCCGAAGATTTAATTGATGCAATTCAAGTTGCCTTTACAGCTCAGAATGCGACTGCATTTAGTATTGCCTCCCATACACTGAAATCAACCAGCTCCAGTATTGGCGCTATCAAGCTGTCGCAAATAGGTCGATATTTTGAAAAAATTGGTAAAACGGGAGAAATTACTATTGCGCCAGAACTTTTAGATCTTCTAATTAATGAATACGATCGTGCGATCGCCGAGATTCGATTGTTCGTGCTTAAGTCTATGGCAGAATGATAGGGAAACTGCCCCTGATTAACAGTCTATGCAAGCTAATGCAATCGCGGTTACGCCTTTTTTTCAGAAACTACAAGCACCATTTTTAAAACATCAAATTTCGATATTACAGATTAATCTTGGTAAAATTTGCAATCTCGCTTGTAGCCATTGTCATGTTGAGGCTAGTCCCCATCGTACCGAAGCATTAACACCTGATATTTGCCAGCAACTAATCGAGATTATTCGACGTTTCCCTCAAATTCAAACCGTGGATCTCACAGGCGGCGCTCCAGAGATGCTCTATGGATTTCGAGATTTGGTTAAAGTAGCTAGAGAACTTGGTAAAGAAGCGATCGTCCGTTCTAATTTAACGATTTATTTTGAAAAAGGCTACGCAGATATTCCCGACTTTTTTGCTGAGCATCAAGTACGGGTCGTTGCATCACTGCCCTGTTATCTTGAAGATAATGTAGACAAGATGCGTGGCAAAGGAGTATTTGAGCAATCTATTCAAGCTTTGCAATGGCTGAATCGTCTCGGTTATGGGAGCGATCCCCAGTTAGTTTTAGATCTGGTTTACAATCCCCAACTACCCACGTCCAATAAATTTTCTCTTGCTCCCAACCAAGAAGGCTTACAAATAGCTTACAAAGCTCATCTACAAGAACAGTTCGGTATAACTTTTAATAACCTGTTTACAATCACAAATCTTCCGATTGGACGCAGCAAGTTTCATTTACAACATCGTAAATTAGAGGATGAATATTCACAGTTTCTGGAAACCCATTACAATCCCGCCACGCTCGATCGCCTGATGTGTCGCAATCAGCTTTCGGTCGATCATCAAGGCTATATCTACGATTGTGACTTTAATCAAATGGAAAATCTCCCAGCGCGATCGCCCAATGGTGAAATTCTGACCGTAGCGAAAATCCTCAAACAAAATTCTTTAGATATCATCCACGAAATCCAAACCGCAGACTATTGCTATGGCTGCACCGCAGGAAGTGGCTCTAGTTGCGGTGGCTCGCTTTTATAATTATTGGGGGCGGGCAAAGCCCGCCCCCAATAATTCTTGGTTTTATATTTTTTTGTGCTATGATAAACCCAATTGGGATCGTAAGGGTTTCGACGTGTTAGTAGAAACTGTCCTTTGATGCAGGTCGAGAGCGAATTATCTCTCGTAAATCAATGATTCAAACAAGTACATGCGAACAACATTGTATCTTTTTCTCGTAAAGCAGCTCCTGTAGCCGCCTAAGAACCTTTTCGGTTTCGAGGTGTGATGTATGACTCCGTTAAATATGTCACTCCAACCCCCAACGGATGCTGCTTATAACTTTCTCTGATAGGTTATTTGCTCAAGACTTTATCAGTGCATCTTTGGTTACTAGAGATAATTAGTAATTCCCTCCGTGAGGATCAAATCGGATAAACCTGTGAATGACTGGGAGGTTAGGCGCTAGTGCGGACGGCAGTTCGACTCTGCCCGATTCCATTAACCTAGTAAAAAAGGCACTTGCTAAGCAAGTGCCTTTTTTGTGTCTATTTACTAATTTCAAAAGATTCAATCCATTCAAAAATGCGATTCCACGCCCACCAGCGATCGCGATCGCCATATTCATGCTGACATTTTTTGCTGCTGACATAACCAACATGACCACCATACTGCGTCAATATCAACTTAATCGCAGAATTTTCTTGGGCAATTTTTTTTAAATCAGCAATAATTGCAGGATCAAACATCGGATCATCTTCAGCATAAAGAATTAAGGTTGGCTTTTGCAGATGGGGCATGAAATATAGAGGACAACTCACATTGTAATATTCCTCAACGCTGGAAAATCCTAATTTAGCGATCGTTAATTCATGATCAAAACCCCAAATACTATTCGCTCGTTCCACCGCTTCACGGTCAACTGCTTGAGGATGATTTTTTGCCATCCGCCGCGCTAGTTTTTTTAATTCGCGAGCGATCGCCTTTTCCAGAAATCTACCAAGCTCATCTTTGACTAAATAAGTAAGCGATCGATTAGAGTCCACACTCGGACAAATCACCGCTCCCCCCGCAATATCATCGGCAGTAATTTCTAAATCATGCCCCCAATCAGCGATCGCTTCACCCGCCTTAATCGCCCATAGCGCCAACTGACCACCAAGAGAATAGCCCATCAACCAAAATTTGGACGGACATCCCAACTGTTTCGCAGTGTTAGCAATCCGAATAAAATCTTCACCTTCATATAATCCATCCGAAGTAATAGCGGGTGAAAGTTCGGCAGTTCTGCCATGCGATCGCCAATCAAATAAAACTACCGCATAGCCTTTAGCAAAAGCTTTCCGCCCTAAAATCTTCAAAAACCATTGATTATCTAAATCCCCAGTAATCCCGTAGGTTGCCACGATGGTTCCCTTCGCTTCTGCTGGGATCGCGTATTTACCAAAGATCGGTACACCTTCTGCACCCGTGAATATATGCTCTTGATAAATTGGCTCTGGCTCAACCGTAAAATCTTCCCATTTTTTACTCACCCGCAAAGCTGTATATAAGGTCATCAACAACCCATTGCTAAGATGCCAAGGCGGTGTATAGCGCATAAAGTTCTAAAAAATATAGATCTGTAGGCACGGCGGAGCCGTGCTTACAAATCTTATAGCGCTTTGCGCTGTAATTACGGAGAGAGAGGGATTCGAACCCTCGTTAAAGTTACCCCTAAACAGCATTTCCAGTGCTGCGCCTTCAACCACTCGGCCATCTCTCCTCGCTTAACGCCACTAGAAACTCTTGTGAATTTACCTGTTTTGTTGCGCGGTATTCAATCATAACAAAACATGACACATCTGCAAAATTTTCTAAAACAAAAAAGTTAGATGTGGCGCTTCGCGCCACATCTAACTTTACATTTAAGCGGCGTGTTCACGATACCAAGCGATCGTATTCTTTAAACCTTGACGAAAATCTACTGCTGCGGTAAATCCAAAAGCAGCCTTAGCTCTTTCAACATCAAGACAACGGCGGGGCTGACCATTAGGTTTGTCTGTTTCCCAGACAATTTCACCTTCATAACCCATTAGCTCAGCGATCAAATGAATTAAGTCCTTGATTGAAATCTCCAACCCAGTTCCAATATTCACAGGCTCCGATTCGTTGTAATCGGCCGCCGCCATGACAATACCCCGTGCCGCGTCATCGGAATACACAAATTCCCTAGTCGGTGTGCCATCGCCCCATACAGAAATTTGGCGATCGCCTCTCTGCTGTGCTTCATAAACCTTACGAATCAACGCAGGAATCACATGGGAGCTACTGGGATCAAAATTATCTTCGGGACCATAGAGATTTACAGGCAGTAGATAAACACCATTAAATCCATATTGTTGACGATAGGACTGTAACTGCACTAGCAGAGCCTTTTTGGCAACGCCATAGGGGGCATTGGTGACTTCAGGATAACCATTCCAAAGATCGCTTTCTTTGAAAGGTATAGGCGTAAAGTTGGGATAGGCGCAAATTGTGCCGACACAGACAAATTTCTGAACATTTGCTTGATAGGCGGCATGAATTAACTGCACACCCATCATCAAGTTGTCATAAAAAAGTTCGGCAGGCTTTTTCATATTTAAGCCAATCCCCCCCACATGAGCCGCCAAATGAATAATCAGATCCTGACCTTGAACCACTTGCTCACAGGCGGCAAGCGATCGCAGATCATGCTCTTTTGAACGTGGCACAGTGATTAAGTCTGGGTTAGCTCCTGATGCTGTTAATTGAGCTATAACATGCTTTCCTAAAAAGCCTGCACCACCAGTCACTAAGATCTTTTTATTTGCAAATTGATTTTCTGACATAAAAATTTCTGAGGTAAATTACAAATTATTTTATAGCTGTCGCCAGTTTCATCACTAGAAGCCGAGTTGCGGCGCTTCGCGCCGCAACTCGGTAGATTTAGAAGCCCTGCGGAGCAGGGCTTTTAGAATTACCAAGTTGCGGTCTGCGAAGAACTGCGTAATGTCGCAATGTCTTCAGAAGCAGTACCTTTGGGATTAGGTAAGCCTAATGCGGATAGATCAGCATCAACCATTAACTCGACTAATCCTTTAAAAGTAACCTTGGGTTCCCAGCCCAGCTTTTGCTTGGCTTTGGTTGAGTCACCTAACAACAAATCAACTTCCGCAGGACGAAAATAGCGCGGATCAATCTCCACATAATCATCCCACTTGAGATTGACGTAGCTGAAAGCTTCTTCGAGGAACTCACGCACTGAATGGGTTTCACCCGTGGAAACCACATAATCATCGGGTTCATCTTGCTGCAACATCAACCACATCGCCTCGACATAATCCTTGGCATAGCCCCAGTCGCGCTTTGAGTCGAGATTTCCCAAGTACAATTTTTTCTGCTGCCCTGCTACGATCCTTGCGATCGCCCTAGTGATCTTCCTTGTCACAAAGGTTTCGCCACGGCGGGGCGACTCATGGTTAAACAAAATGCCATTGCAAGCAAATAGTTTATAGGATTCACGATAATTTACGGTTTGCCAATGGGCATAGACCTTGGCGCAAGCATAGGGGCTGCGGGGGTAAAAGGGGGTGTCTTCATTTTGCGGGACAGCTTGAACTAACCCATACATCTCCGATGATCCCGCTTGATAAAAACGAATCTCGCGATCGTTGCGTTGTTGATAATCTCGCAGGGCTTCTAATAGGCGTAGAGTTCCCATCCCCACCGTGTCAGCCGTATATTCAGGAGAGTCAAAACTAACCCGCACATGGGACTGAGCGCCAAGATTGAATACCTCATGAGGTTGTACTGCTTCTAAAATTCGCCCCAATGTTGTGCCATCGGTGAGATCTCCATAATGCAAAAATAATTTTGTTTCAGGTAGATGCGGATCTTGATACATGTGGTCAAGGCGATCGGTATTGATTGTCGAAGTACGGCGAATGATGCCATGTACTTCATACCCTTTAGCTAGCAAAAGTTCTGATAAATAAGAGCCATCTTGACCAGTAATGCCCGTAATTAAGGCGCGTTTAGATTCACTCATGAAGTATGGTTTGCAAAATTCAACAAAGTTTCCTACGCTAGCATATCGAATAAATTGCCAAGATTGTCAAGACTAATGCTTTTATAAGCATTTTCCATCAATCAACATTTTTTCAAATTCTAAGTTAGGTATTGGTGGACTAAAGAAATAACCTTGGATTTGATCGCAATTATGTTCTTTTAGAAATTGAATTTGTTCCATAGTTTCCACGCCTTCAGCGATAACTTGTAATGACAGACTATGGGCTAGATCAATGATTGCTAGGGAAATTGTGGCATCGTGCCGATCGCTAGTTACGTCTTGAATAAAGCAGCGATCTATTTTGAGGGTATTTACAGGAAAATGCTTGAGATAACTTAAAGATGAATAGCCAGTACCAAAATCATCGATCGCTACTTTTACGCCCATAGTCTGTAACTTCGATAACATATTAATCGTAAATTCAGCATTTTGCATGATGATACTTTCCGTGAGTTCCAATTCTAAATGCTCTGGTTCAATACCATTTTCTTGCAAAACTTTAGTGAGCATTTCTATTAAGTTACTGTCGGAACGAAAATGTTGAGCAGAGAGATTTACGGCAATAAATCCATAACTGATATCTAACTCCTTCCAAGATCGCATCTGATTGCAAACAGCTTCTAAAATTAGCTCCGTTAAGCGTAAGATTAACCCTGTTTGTTCAGCTACAGGAATGAACTTACTCGGCATAATTAGCCCCAGATCGGGATGTTGCCATCTCGCTAAAGCTTCGGCTCCTATGATTTTGCCAGATTGCAGATCGACTAAAGGCTGGTAAAAAACCCGAATTTCTTGGCGATCAATGGCACGGTGCAAGCTATTTGCCAAAGCCATATATTCGGAAGATTGGACATTTAGTTCAGGATTATATAACTTATAACTATTGCGACCGTGGGTTTTGGCATAGTACATCGCTAACTCCGCATTCTTAATTAGTCCCTCGACCTCTTGATGATCTTCAGGAAAAATTGTGATGCCAATGCTACTAGTAATGAAAACTTCATGTCCGTACAAATTGTAGGGGCGGCTTAACAAATCCAATATTTTTTGGGCTTCAATTTTGACATTAGCGAGATCTTTAGAATCAGAAATAATCATTGCAAATTCGTCCCCCTGTATCCGCGCCACCATATCGCAGGGAGCAGTGTAACGCCTCAGACGTTCAGCGATCGCTTTAAATAATTGATCGCCAATATCATTGCCTAAGGTGTTGTTAATAATGTTGAAATTGTCTATGTCTAAAAAGAGTAAAGCTAAGGACTTATGGTTAATTTGGGCATGTGATACAGCTTGAGTTAAGGATTCGTGAAACAAAACCCGATTTGGGAGCTGGGTTAGCCCGTCATGGTGGGATAGATATTCAAACTTTGCGCCAACCGCTTTAATTTCATCATAATAATGTTCTTTAACAGAGTTATATTTTTGTAAGCGGGAAGCGATCGCGCCCAGTAATTCGGAAGAGGTAAACGGCTTCGTGAGATAGTCATCGGCTCCCAGTTGCATCGCCTGACGCATATCACCTTTTTCGGTCATCGCCGTCAAAAATATAAACGGAATCATCGATGTTTTCGGTTCTTCTCGCAGCGCCACTAGGGTTCCATAGCCATCCAGTTCGGGCATAGCAATGTCACAAATAATTAAATCGGGCATATAGGTTTTTGCCATCTGTACGCCAACAACTCCATTTTCTGCACCGAGGACATCAAATCCTTCGTAGGAGAGAGTTTCTAAGATCTCTTCGCGTAGAGACTCCACATCTTCGATAACTAGAATTGTTGTCATAATAACTCTTTAATTTAATTTGCCAATTTAGAGTGGGAGCTTTACTTGAATTGTTGTTCCCTGTGTTTCAATACTCGTAAGTTTAATTGTACCGCCAAGAATGTCAATAGAGTTTTTAATAATCGCCATTCCCAATCCAGTTCCTGCAATCATACCAACATTATGAGCGCGATAAAAATGCTCGAAAATCTTTTCTTGATCAACTAGGGGAATACCAATTCCTTGATCGTAAAATTGCAGTAAAAGTTGGGGATGGCGATCGCTAGTTTGAGAAATCATAAAATTGACCTCCCCACCATCAGGGGAATATTTAATTGCATTTGACAATAAATTGGTAATGATTTGCTTCAAAAATTTGGCATCAATTTTTATATTTATAGGAGCATTAATATTTGTAAATACGATCTGATGTTTATCCGTTGCTAATAGTTTAGTTTGTTCGATGATCTCCAAACAAAAAACTTCTAAATTGATTTGTTCAATCCGCAACTCAAATTTTCCAGATTCAGTTTTGCCAATGACTAACACCTCTTCCAATAGGTTGGTCATTCCCTTAACTTCACGTTGGATTTTATCAAGCTTTTCTAATTTCTTTTGATCCGTCATTTTATGGGCATAATTTCGCAGCAAATCGCTAGCAGCTTGGATAGTTGCTAAAGGAGTACGAAACTCATGGGAAGCTCTAGAAATAAATTGGGATTTAAGTTCATTAAGTTCTTTTTCTTTGCGTAAGGCTATTTCCAATTGGCGGAGACTTTGCTCTAGTTGCTGGGTGCGATCGGCGACTTGAAGTTCGAGATTTTTGTTGAGATCCTGCACACGTTCAAATAATTTGACTTGCTGAATTGCGATCGCAACGTGATTAGCCAATTGCTTGAGTAGCTCGATCTCAAATTCTTCCCATTGGCGAGGAGCCGAACATTGATGAGCAATTAATAATCCCCATAATGTATCACCAAACAAAATTGCAACTACGATATTTGCTTTAACTTGGAAACTTTGTAATAGACCTTTATGGCAATCACTTAAATTCGCTATATCTACATCATTAATACTAGAAATAGGTTTGTTGAGATATCTTCGGATGTAGTCTTGATTGAAACAGGGATCATTAATGCTACTGCCAAGAATCGACAAAGAAAGATTGTTAACTGCTTCTACGACAAATGTGCCACTCCAATCTTGATTGAATTGATAGATGACAACCCGATCAATGCGTAATAATTCTTGAGTTTCTTTAACGGTAATTGCTAAAATTTGATCAAGACTTAACTCCTTTTGAATCTTAAGTAAAATCGCATTTAACAAACGCTCTCTTTCATTTTGATAGCGGAGTTGAGTCTCAACTTTTTTGCGCTCTGTAATATCATAATAACTACTTAAATACATCCGCTTGCCTTTATAAGACATAAGCGTCGTCGAAACGAAGACATCTTTGAACGTGCCATCGCGATGACAGATACGGGTTTCTACCGTCATCGCTAGCCCTGTTTCTTGAAGCTGTTGCAATCGTTGTAGCGCCTTGTGATGTTCTGAGCGATCGGGATATAAAAAACTAGTAAAATCTGAACTAGCATTTGCTTCGGCAATCGTATATCCCGTAAGATTTTCCATTCCTGCATTAAAAATTGCAAAATGACCTGAGTCATCACTAAAGGTAATGCCTTCTTTAATCGAAGTCAGCACTGTCCGCAAACGCTCTTCACTGGCAATCAGTCTTTGAGTAGATTTGACCTGCTCCGTAATGTCAGTTTGGATGCCGATATAATTAGTAAGTTCGCCATAATCGTTAAAGACTGGGGCAATGTACAAATCATTCCAAAATGGAGTGCCATCTTTGCGATAATTGAGCAAGACAGCATGACATTCGCGTTTTTCCTGAATGGCTTTATGTAAATCTAAAGTTCCAATTTGATGCCGATCGTCCCTTTGCAAAAATCGACAATCCCGCCCAATTACTTCCGATGATTTATAACCTGTAATTCTCTCAAAGCTAGGATTGACATAAATTATTGGGTTTTCAGGATCGGTGGCATTGGTAATCACAATTCCATTGGAGCTAGCCGCGATCGCTCGTTCTCTTAATTTCAAAGATTCTTCTACGCGATTCCGTTCTGACACATCCCGCAAAGAAGCCACCACATATACCATGCGATCTTCATCCATTGTCTCGGATACACGCATTTCCGCCGATGTGGTTTTACCGCGATTGAGAATATCGATATCTGTACTTTCTCCTGCGACCACAGGCAACCCAAAAACTTCCCCAATAATATCTTCAGCTTTGCGCCCAAATAGATTTTCGGCTGAGTGATTAATGTAGCGAACAATTCCTTCACGATCAACTACAACAAAAGCATCAGAAACTTCATTAATCAAATAACTAAATTTTTGATCGTTAAAAAGCTTAACTTGCGATTTAGTCAGCGCTGAATTGGTAATATCACTACAAGTTCCGATGATCTGTTTCAAATCACTATTTTTATCGATATCAAGAGAGAGCGAAATTGCTAAAAGTCGAGGCGAAACTAAATCAACTTTTATTTCGTAATCAATGCGCTGTTGCGATCTCAGACATTGGCTAACATGAATATTCAATAATTGGGCAAATTCTACAGGCAAGCATTCTTCGGGTTGTAAGCCGAATAGATTGGCAACTTGATCGATACTCCGCTCCCCATAAAGCTCCCCATAAAGAAGCTGCAAAAAATATTGATTAGCGATCGCAAAGCGCAGCCTGAATTTATTTTTATCGCCGCTATTTTGATCACTGTCTTTAACCAAATCGGCGATCGGCTCAATTGTTAAGACAAAAATCCCATTTTGAACATGGTCTAGGATGTTTTGCATAATTGCTAAATTCCCCATCAAATATCGCGACCATGCTAACTTTACTTTATAAAAAATATCTTAATCATTAATACTTTCGAGAGATTGATTGTTATGCTAGATTAAGAAAGTTTCGGGGAAAGTAAGATGACCATGACCTTTGAACAAATGCAAGAACTGCTTGCAAATACGATGCTACTTACACAGAGAAATAGTGAGTCAATCTCTAGATTGGAGCAAGAGTTGAGAGAAACCCGATCCATTGTTGACTCTAATGCCAGAGCTATACAGGCTACTAATAATGCATTAGATACAAAGTTTAATCAAATTGCCGATGCTGTCATTAGAGGTCAGGACAGATTAGAGCGGCTAGAACGTAGAGACAGGAAAGTTGACAAAGAAATTCGTGGCTTACGCATTGAGACAAGACGGATTTTAGAGCGTTGGTTAGGTTCTCCATTCCCAGATGATCCAGACTTAGATGATGAAGTCGAATAATTCCTACAGTTAGCAATTTAAAATAAAAATATAGTCATCGTGATAATCACAGTAAATTTTATTATGTTCCTAAAACTTTCAGTTCCCTCAATTGGCTGTGCTAGTTGTATCGAAACTATTACCAAAGCAATCCAAGCCGTTGACGCATCAGCAATAGTTGCAGGTGATGCTGCTAGTAAATCTTTAGATATCGAAAGCCAACTGCCCGAAAGCAAAATTCGAGAGCTAATTGCGATCGCAGGTCATAAAGTGGCGAACTAGGCAATTATTTCCATTCAAGATCAAGGTATGTAGCATAGGAGATCAAGTCAATGACTATAGCGATCGCTGAAGTAAAACAAACAAGTCAGCCCAAAGATCAAACACAAAAAAATCAAGCGCCAGTAAAGAAATTAACCTTTGCTGAGTTTCTGGAATTTACTAATGATACTGAAATTTTATATGAACTAGAGGATGGAGAATTAATTGAGATGGCTTCGGAAAGCGAGATAAATCAACGCATTGCCATGTTTTTGCTTGCGTTCTTTTTACAATCGGGGATTTCCTATGGGCGGTTAAGGATGAAAACAGAAATTGCCGTTCATAGCCGACAGGTGGGAGTGCGCGTACCCGATCTGGTCATTTTTTCGGAGGAGCTAGAATTTGCCATGCGGGGAGCCAAGCGATCGCTGGTTTTGATGGATATGCCACCGCCGTTGCTGGTAGTAGAAATTGTCAGCCCCAATCAAGAGAGTCGGGACTATCGCTATAAGCGATCGGAATATGCGGCGCGGGGAATTATGGAATATTGGATTGTTGATCCGATCGCTCAAAAGTTGACGATTTTGCAATGGGTAGAGGGGTTTTATGATGAGTTGGTGTTTACAGGAGAGATGGCGATCGCTTCACCATTATTGGGACAGCTAGATTTAACCGCAGCCAAGATGTGGCAAAGTTAGTTATAAAAGTGCCGCTTCGCGGCACTTTTATCTGGATTTAGTCTAAATATCGCAATAATCGCCTCTGGGTATATCAAAATCTCCCGACTTACCGCCACTCTTATGTACAAGTCTTGCATTAGAGATCACCATCGTCTTTTCTAAAGACTTTGCCATATCGTAAATAGTGAGAGCTGCGATCGCCACCGCCGTCAATGCCTCCATTTCTACGCCAGTCTCAGCCTTAGTTTTTACCTCCGACTCGATCTGATACCCTGGAATATTTTCATCGAGAATAATCCGCACATCGACACTAGTTAAATTTAGCGGATGACACATTGGAATTAAGTTTGACGTTTGTTTAGCCGCCATAATCCCCGCCAGTCTCGCTGTACCCAGCACATCCCCCTTTGGTAAATTTCCCGCTTGAATCGCATCCAAGGTAGTTGTTCTCATGGATATTTCACACATAGCGATCGCCCGTCTCACCGTCTGCGGTTTATGAGTCACATCCACCATCTGAGCATTACCACTTTGATCAAGATGAGCGAGTGACTGAAGATTATCCGTATCCATAAAAGCTTTGCTGAAGTCCGCAGAATAGTATAAAAAATTTACCAGTAATGTAGCTGGGTATAATCAAAATCCAAACCCAAAAAATGTAGCCTACGCGCAGCGTAAGCTACAGCTTCTGAATTTTTATATTTAATTACAGTTTACTCGAATTATGTCTGAGACTATACCTGAGACTGCAAATATTGAGATTTATGCTAAAAATCTGGACGAGACTCAAGCGATCGCTACCCAATTAGCGCAATTAGTCCAAGCAGGTACAATTATCTTGCTAGAAGGAAATCTTGGCAGTGGTAAAACTACCTTTATGCAAGCTTTCGGTCGCGCCCTCGGCATTAGTACGACGATCGCTAGCCCCACTTTTACGCTCATTGATGAATATACAGAGGGACGTTTGTCGCTTTATCACATCGATCTCTATCGTCTAGAGCCATCTCAAGTTCCCAGTTTGCATCTCCAAGCATATTGGCACGGTGAAGATTTTCCTCTTGGTGTCGTAGCGATCGAGTGGGCTAGTAAATTAATAAATATTCCGCCCCACCATCTCAAGATTAATCTTTCTGTGCCAAATATCTCAGAAGCATTATCGAAAATCCAAGATTTTGCCGAAGATTTAGAAGGGGAATATTTAGATGATTTACCTCAAGAACGCATAATTCACCTTATCGCCCAAGGTAAAAAATATGTTGAAATTCTTAATCAATTTCAGGTTTAGCTATCTTTATCTTTCAGTTCAGATTCACTATTACCTTTAACTTCATCTTGAAAACCGCGCAACGCTTGACCCACACTGCGACCAATTTCAGGGATACGCTTTGCCCCAAAAATTGCTACACCCACAAGCGAAATTACTATTACCTCTGGCCAGCCAATTCCAAACATTAGTCTTAAATCTCCTTACAAGCATCGATTATGCCCTTATTATCTCACAAGTACCTGAATTCTCTGAGATACAACACCACTTCCGCCCGTTTGCTGCTGAGAACTACCACCAACTGTAAGTATTTCTGTCAATACCCCAGAATAAGAAGGACTATAACTGCCTGAAATGTCAATCACACATCCCTGATTTTGATTGTTTAGGCAACTGTTGAGAGAAATTTGCGACTGCCCAGTTCCCTTAATCCATCGTGCTGTCTTACCGTTAAGTTGTACTCTCAAGGAAAGAAATGTATTAGATTCCTGCCCTGAAATTGTTAGCGTGACTCCACTTCTAAGATCGTCACGACTAACGCTTAATGTGCTTTCTTGATAGTTACTATTCTGAGCCATAAGTTGACGTGAGACGGATTGCTCGGACGCAAAGGTTGGCAGAGCATATAAAAAACTAAAAAGGGAATAAAGCAAAGATAACTTTATTCCCACTCTGATATAAGAGGAATGAAATTGCATAAAGTTTACTAATTAAGACATTTAAATTAAAAATAGATGTATTTTCTACCTACGGGCTGGATTACATACTGAAACAGATGCGCTTGCTCCTGAACCGACACCATCTCTCGTTTGAGAAACGCTTTGATTAGAATTTTGGCTAGCACAACCACTATAATTTAGCTGTACACTTGTGGAATTTTGTACACCACCACCTTGAATTCGGCTCTCGGTTGACTGTCTAACATTATTTCTGCCAGTAGTATCTACTTGAACATTGGTATTGACAGATGAATTACCAGAAACATCAGCACCGTTACGACCTCCTATACGGCGAGAGCTGTTGGGATTTGCGTTAACAGCCTCAATGCAAGGTAATGCAAATACTACAATTCCTAAACCCAAAATTGATAAGGCTTTGAGTGAATTGCTAAGACTTCTCATAATATTCGATCTCCTATTTGTTTTAACAGTTTTTAACGAGAATGCAATGCCTCAGAGAAGAAACAATCAATTACCGCCAACTCTACTGACAATTAGTAGTTGAATTGGACTGAGAAACTGTTCGACCATTGCCTGTAACTTTGGTAGACTGTGAAGATGATTGAACGACACCATTAGTACAGTTAGTTTGTACGGATGTACGCTGTACATTTGTGCGGGACGGCATAGAACGATTTGTAACTAACTTCCCATTAACAAAAGAACATCCTTCAAATCTCAATCCTCTAGCTCCAAGGGCGGACAATGATTCGCAGGGGATTACTCGAAATACAGGTCTACTAGAAACTCGTTTAGCGGGAATGTCATCATCATTATCATCGTCTGCTGCTGATTCAATGTCAACGGATTGAGAAACCATGCTTGGATACAGGGATAGGGATCTGCCCTTAATCAAGGAAGAGTCGGAAGCCTGTGAAGGAGTCGATAAAGCATAAGCTTTATTTGGAGTAACGACAAAAGCGCTAACTAGCTCAATAACCATGAAAGTTATGAGAGTGGAGACTTGTAATCGTTGAGCGAGAAAATTAATGTTACTCATGATAATGCAGTTAGTGGTTATTGTTTTGTTTGATACTAGCTAACTGACTTGGCAAAGGTTAAGTTTGTTCCGTCAGCTAGCTAGCTTAGTATTACCAAAACAAATCTGGATCTTGTCGCTTAAGAAAGAAATCACCAAGTTCTAATCAGAACTTAGAAACTATCTGCGAATGCGAACAGTACCATTGTTACGAATATCTGTATTGGTCTGAGAGTTAGTGTTACCAACGTTATTGCGGTTGCCAGCAACATCGTTGTACTGATCATTACCTTGAACAGTGCCAGTATCACCAGAAGTATTTCTACGATTACGGATAGTAGTACTTGTTTGAGAGTTACTGTTACGCACGTTATTGCGATTACCAGTGACCACATTGGTTTGTGTGTTTGTTTGGATAGTTGCACTATCACCAGACTGAGCCATCGCAGGTACAGAAATAGCTAGAGTTGTTCCAGCAACCAAAGCTGCTACGATTGATTTTAATGAATTCATTAGTATTACTCCACGGGTTAATATTTTTTGGGCGTTGACAAACACCTAAGTAACTTATTCAATTACTCTGCAAAATAACAGGCTAAATACAGTTAGTACTGTTGCTAAACTTTAGGTGTGTAAATATATACTAAACAAAAGCTATTAAAAAGTCAATAGTTTTTTATTCTGTTTAGTCAAGCAGTTAGAAAAGCATTATCACAATCATGATTTTAATTGTGTTTATAACTTAACTCTGCTATAAGTCTTATGATACAAACCTAGTTGCAATTCCAACAAAAAAGCTATCTTTTGATCGCTTTTTAATCGTTTGCAGATTGTCAACTACAACCCCCATATTTCAGAGGATTTATGTATCTCCACATCAGACGTAGTGTTGTAAAAAAAAGTTCCCTTGCAATTTTGATTGTTTCCACAATTTTTGGTTTTACAGACTATATCGGCACTGTTCAAGCCCAAACTTCGACATCCAACAACAGCCAGCCAGCATCGATCGGTTCTAACTCTTTTGACAATGTAATTTCACCGATTAATAACCAGAACAACAATCAAAGTCAGGCGAATCCCAACAACATTATCAACGTCCCCAATATTTATCCACTGCAAACCCCTTTGGTTGCCCCAGTAAACACCGAAAATGACTTTGGGATGAATTTTTCTCTGGGTGTGAATACTCTAGACTCAAGTAATGTGACAGCCTATATAGGCGTTATATTTCAACCAGGTCGAACAGACTCTCATCTAGCGCGTATGCAGCGATTAAGCAAAGAAACAGACCTTTTGGATCAACAAAAACGCCTACTAGAGGCTCAAGTCGCACTGTTGCAGCAACAGGTCGAAGAGGCAAAATTGCGCGTTGAGCAAATCCGTAAAGAGCAAACCGTCGGTAGTATGAAAAACAATCAAAATGCTCAATCTTCCACCATGACTCAGGAGCGTTTTGCCACCGATGTATCATCAAAGATACTGTTCCCACCTGCTGCTGCGATCGGCTATAGCTTTTCGGGAACGCGCAACATGGATGAATCAAATCAAGGAGGTGCGCTCTCTAACACTCCCAACGGTGGGTTGTTTCCCATGATCCCCGATGGACGCTAGCTAACTCAATAACTTTAAAAAGTAGATGCTATTTCAATGAAAGAGATGGTAAGGGGAAAGAGGATGATGTTTGTTACATCGCACTCTTTCTTTGCATCAATTACCTTGACGTAACATCGTCAAACGTAGCGATATAGACAACCAAGAAATAATCTAAAAAAATAATGGAATCAACCATTACTTGGACACTTGGCAGTAACGATCCTGATGCCGAGACAAATCTAGCTCGGATTACTCAATGGTGGACAGCCCTTGCGGGGCAAGAAATTATCTGGCAACAGCGCCCATTGACTGAAACTACCGATCGCGAAGCGATCGACTGGAGTAAGCAATCCCTTGATGAAACCTTTACGATTCACAATCCTACTTTACGCGGCATCACCCTTTATTGGTTTAAACCCAATAGTCCAGATGAACGCAATATCACTGTTGGAAATATTCATCTTGATTTACATAATCAACAACTTGATGTATTGCCATCATCAGGACGTAATTATCAGCTTCGGATTACCTTGCCCAAGATTGTCTATCAAAAAATTCAGATCACTGATCCGCAATTTGGTAGCCTCATCCAATCAAACGGTGATGCAGTATTACTCTTTCGTGACGAAAAACAACGCTTAGAGATTCAGATTGACTTAAATGCTACCAATGTTAATTTGCTTCAGCAAAAACTCACGATGTAAAATACTCATATCGTGAAATACGAAGTATTCTAACGAAATCAAAATTAAACCGATGTCTTTGTCCTATGATCTGTTCAGACTAGGTAAATTTCTTAGACAAACTTAAATCACAGGTAAATCTATGGCACTTCAAGAACTTCCACCTCCGATTAGTCCCCGTCAGATGGATATGCTGCGTGCAGTTGCAGCGATGGCATGGGCGGATGGCAAGCTAGAGCCAGATGAAATCCGTCTAATGCTCGATGAATTTGCAACTTTATTTGGGACATCGGAAACTGAGCGTAGCTCTTTAAAAATTCAACTTAGGGATTACTTAGGTCAAAATATTCCCCTAGAAGAAGTTATTCCGAATATCAAAAGTACCGAAGATCGGAAAACGATTCTAAAACTGGGTTATCAAGTCATACAGGCAAGTCGTCGTAATCCCGATGAGCCAATGGTAAACCTTGATGAAGCCGCCGCCTATCAGAGGTTGGTTAGAATCTTAGACTTGCCATCGGATGTTGTGACTGAGATCGAAGAAGCGATCGCCCAAACCGATCAATCCCATCCCAATGGCATTATTAAGGCTCTTGCCTCAAGACTGCATAAGTTATTGGGTAATTAATCAGGCAAAATCTAAACAAGTAAGTCGTTGTGCTGATTAACATTACCTATAGCCACATACTCATATAAAGTAGTTACTTACAGTGAAACTTTACAGCTATTTTTTAAGAGTTACGAGCAGCTACTATGCGGGACGGAACCGAGCTTCAGCAAAAAATTATGTCTGCCCCATTTTTTGTGGGACTACCTGAAACCGCCGTGGTCAGGGCTACAGCCCACATGGTGACTCGTACACATCCAGCCGATCAAGTAATTCTTTTAGAAAATGATTGGGGCAACTCAGTTTATTTCATCTTGGGAGGCTGGGCAAAAATTCGCACCTATAACCTTGATGGGAAGGAAATTACCCTAAATATTTTGGGCTTTGGTGAAATGTTTGGCGAAATGGCTCCGCTTGATCAAGTACCGCGTTCTACTGATGTAATTACCCTTACGCCCACAACAATCGGCAGTTTGCCTGCATCGGATTTTGTACATCTGCTCGAGACTGAGCCAACCGCAGGTATTCACTTAGCGAGACTGATGGCTAAGCGTTTGCGTCAAGTCAATCGCCGCCTACGCCTACGCGAAGCTGATAGCACTTCTCGCGTTGCCGATGTTTTATTGTTTTTAGCGGAAGGACAAGGAACACAGGGAAGTAATGGTGTCGAAATCCCTAACCTACCTCATCGCGAGCTGAGTAGTCTCTGTGGGTTGGCTAGGGAAACGGTTACTCGTGTGCTTGGCAAGCTAGAACGCAAAAATTTGATTCAGCGTATTCCCGATCGCGATGTATTGTGTATTCTAAATTCTGAAGGTTTAGAGGCTTTGATGGTTTAGAAGCTTTGATGGTTTAAACGGCAAGGTATCGTTTCCACCGTCCGATCTGTTATTATTAGGCTCGTTATTTGGTAGGTAAAAATTACAAATGCTGAATCCAGTTGATTTCAGCGGTAGGTCGTTTCATTTTGTCGGTATTGGCGGGATCGGTATGTCCGCGATCGCCTATATTTTGGCTAAGCAAGGATTTACGGTTTCTGGCTCCGATCTCAGTAGCAATCGCATCACTAAAAAGCTGCAAGATCTCGGTGTCAAAGTTTTTCAAGGGCATCATACAGATAACATCGATCTGGCAAGTGCGCCACAAGTTGTCTGTTCTACCGCCATAAATCAACAAAATCCCGAATTTCAAGTAGCTCTAGCTAACGGGTTGCCAATTTTGCACCGTTCCGATTTATTAGCCGCCTTGATCGAACAATTCCAATCGATCTCTGTTGCGGGAACCCACGGTAAAACCACAACTAGCAGTTTAGTCGGCTTTTTATTGCTTAAGGCTGGGCTTGATCCTAGTATCATCATCGGTGGCGAAGTCAGTGCTTGGGATGGTAATGCTCGTTTGGGGCAAGGCAAATATTTAGTTGCTGAAGCTGACGAATCAGACGGAACATTAGTGAAATTTTCGTCTCATATTGGCATCATCACCAATATCGAGCTAGACCATCCCGATCATTATCACAGCCTCGAACAGGTGATTGAAATTTTTCTTGCCTTTGCCAAGCGCTGTGAAATAGTTGTCGGCTGTATTGACTGCCCCACTGTAAAAGCGCATATTCATTCAGATATTACCTACAGTCTGAGCGATCGCAGTGCCGACTATCTAGCAACTGATGTTGAGTACAATTCCTCGGACACACAAGCAACCGTAATTGAGCGCGGTCAAGTGTTAGGCAGAATTTCCGTGGGACTTCTAGGTAAACATAATTTGAGCAATGTGTTGGCAGCGATCTCCGTGGCACGACATGTTGGCGTTGAATGGCAAGCGATCGCTGAGTCGTTACCTGATTTTGTCGGTGCAAGTCGCCGTTTTGAAATCAAGGGCGTACAGAAGGGAATCACTTTTGTCGATGATTATGCACATCATCCCAGTGAAGTAATTGCGACTTTGGCTTCGGCAAGACAACAAAATACGACTAGTCGTGTAGTCGCCATTTTTCAACCCCATCGCTATAGCCGCACTTTAAAATTTTTAGGAGAGTTTAGCCAATCCTTTGCTGACGCAGATGTTGTTGTTGTCACCGATATCTATGCCGCCAGTGAAATTAACGATAGCAAGATTACAGGCGCTCAAGTTGCCGAAGCGATCGCATCCCATCATGCTCAGGTTTATTACCAGCCAACCCTAAAGGACGTGCAGTTATTTTTAGTGAACAACTTGCAATCAGGCGATCTCGCCGTGTTTTTAGGCGCTGGTAATCTCAATCAGGCGATCGCCCCAACCATGCAAGAACTTACATTTAATACCGAGAGAAGCTGATTTGCCCGCGAAGCGGGCGAATCAGCTTCTCTCGATTCTATTTTTTAATTAAAGTTTAATTTCTGATTTAGCCAATGCCCGTTGATACCCAGCCACTAATTCGCGCCAATATCTCCCTAGCAGGGTTAACCTCCATGAAAGTTGGTGGCGCGGCGGAATATTTTAGTTCTCCCCGATCATCAACGGAATTAGCCGAGAGTTTAGCTTGGGCAAGTGATCGCCACTTGCCAAGCACAATTATTGGTGCGGGTAGCAATCTATTAATAAGTGATGAAGGGTTATCGGGTTTAGTCATCTGCACTAGACATTTGCGGGGTATCGAGTTTGATGAAACCTCTGGACAAGTAAACGCTGCCGCAGGAGAACCCGTGGCTCGTCTTGCAATGCAAATCGCTAGTCATGGTTGGACTGGATTTGAATGGGCGATCGGTATTCCTGGAACCGTGGGTGGTTTAGTGGTTATGAATGGTGGGGCGCAGGGCGGCTCGGCTGCTGATTGTGTTGTGTCCGTACAGACCGTGACCTTAACTGGTGAAACGCAGATAGTTTATCCTCAAGATTTAGATTTTAGTTATCGCTCCTCCGCTTTACAAGGATCGCAACTACTGGTCACAGAGGCAACTTTTAATTTTCAGACTGGTGGCGATCCCGAAGCGATCGCTGCCGACACCGAAGCAAAACTTAAAGCAAGGCATAGCACCCAGCCATACCATCTACCGAATTGCGGCAGTGTATTTCGCAATCCTCTACCCCAGTTTGCCGCCAAACTAATTCAAGACGCAGGACTGAAAGGCTATCAAATTGGTAATGCCCAAGTCTCAGAATTACATGGGAATTTCATTGTTAATCTCGGTAATGCAAAAGCCAAAGATATTTTCAGTCTCATAGAACACATCAAGCAAGTAATTAGCGATCGCTATGACGTGGTACTGGAAACCGAAGTCAAACTAATCGGTAATTTCTAAACGATTTTGATTATTAGGGGCTTGTCAGCGATCGCATTGAACTAAAGATAGATTTAATATTTAAGTATTTACATTACTAAACATATGAACTAATGTAATTAATAAGCGCAAGCTTAATTATTACTTTTCATAACTAATTCATACCCAAACGGATTATCTGCAATTATGACCACAGCAGTCCAAAGACGCGAAAGCGCATCTATCTGGGACCAGTTTTGTAACTGGATCACCAGCACCAACAACCGTCTATACATCGGTTGGTTCGGCGTATTGATGATTCCTTGCTTGCTCTCCGCAACTATTTGCTTCGTAATCGCCTTCGTCGGCGCACCACCAGTTGACATCGACGGAATCCGCGAACCTGTTGCAGGTAGCTTGTTCTTCGGCAACAACATGATCTCTGGCGCAGTTGTTCCTTCCTCCAACGCGATCGGCTTGCACTTCTACCCTATTTGGGAAGCAGACAGCCTCGATGAGTGGTTGTACAACGGTGGTCCTTACCAATTGGTAATTTTCCACTTCTTGATCGGAATCTTCTGCTACATGGGTCGTGAATGGGAACTTTCCTACCGCCTCGGTATGCGTCCTTGGATCGCAGTTGCTTACTCTGCACCAGTAGCAGCCGCCACCGCAGTATTCTTGATCTACCCAATCGGACAAGGTTCATTCTCTGACGGTATGCCTTTGGGTATCTCTGGTACTTTCAACTTCATGATCGTATTCCAAGCAGAACACAACATCTTGATGCATCCTTTCCATATGTTGGGAGTAGCAGGTGTGTTCGGTGGTTCATTGTTCAGTGCAATGCACGGTTCACTCGTAACCTCCAGCTTGATTCGTGAAACAACCGAAAACGAAAGCCAAAACGCTGGTTACAAATTCGGACAAGAAGAAGAAACCTACAACATCGTTGCAGCCCACGGCTACTTCGGTCGCTTGATCTTCCAATATGCTTCCTTCAACAACAGCCGTTCCTTGCACTTCTTCTTGGCTCTATGGCCAGTAGTTGGTATCTGGTTTACAGCTTTGGGCGTAAGCACAATGGCGTTCAACTTGAACGGTTTCAACTTCAACCAATCTATCTCTGACAGCCAAGGACGTGTAGTACCTAGCTGGGCAGACGTAATCAACCGCGCTAACTTGGGTATGGAAGTAATGCACGAGCGCAACGCTCACAACTTCCCTCTCGATTTGGCTGCTGTTGATGTAGCACCTGTAGCAATGGCTGCTCCTGCTATCAACGGTTAATTTCAATCGATGAATCTAATCTCTGATTAGAAAAAGTAAAATGGCTCTCCGAAAGGGGGGCTTTTTTATTGGGAATATTTTTATATAACGAATCTAAACAAGCAAAGATACTGTACAAAAAAAATAGTTTTGAGCGATCGCCCAAAACTATTTTTCACTTGATATTTCTTTAATATTATTTACTTGATAATATACTTCTCCCATTCATTGTGGTTGCCTGATCGCAGATATTTCGTCACCTCAAAATGCAACCCACTGTGGGGGCGACGCGGCTGTTTCTTTAGCGGCATACCTGCCTCCTTGGGCGTGCGATTGCCCTTTTTGACATTGCAACGTACACAAGCAGTAATAATATTGTCCCAACTGTCAACACCACCACGCGATCGCGGCATCACATGATCGAGTGTGAGGTCATCACCCGTATGTCCACAATACTGGCAGGCGTGGGAGTCACGATGGAGAATATTTCGGCGGGTGAGAGGAATTTCTTTGTAGGGAATGCTGATGTATTGCAGCATACGGATTACTGTAGGCAAAGGCATTCCAGGATAAATCATCTTACCGTTATGCTCTACCTGTTCCGCCTTACCTTTTATGACCAACACAATTGCTCGCTGCCAGTTGGTGATGTTCAGCGGTTCATAGGATGCATTTAGTACAAGGACTTTTGCCATTACTATCCAGCAGACTTATAATTGATGCTAGCACAGCTACAGAAAATCAGCTAGTAATTTTGTGTAGGTTAACCAAGTGAATCCACAAATCTTGGTGATGTGATCCGTAAAGAATGTCAATTCTTAAAGAATCCTTAACTTGCGAAGCACTAACTTATACTAAGGTGAGAGTCAAAGGTGAATATCGCCTTTAAGTATTTTCGGAAAATAATCTTAATTGTTTCACAAACGCCTTCATGACAGCTAAAACTGATCCCATTCTCGATTTTCTGCGCCTTGTACCAGAGTTACAAGCCATTAATCCTCTGACCTTAAAAGAAATATGTGAACGAGTTCAGCCACTGCGTTATCGGATGGGACAGGTGATTTTGCGGCGCGAAACGATGCCCGCGCAAATTTTGTTTTTGATGGAGGGACAGGCGAGATTAATTGGACAGGTTCCCAAGTCACCAGCACCAACAACTTTAGAAATACTCAAATCTGGGGCAATGGTCGGTTGGCTTAGCGTACTTCGGAATGTGCCTTGCGAAACCGTAATTGCTTCAGTCGAAAGTACTTGCTTGGCGTTGGAAGTCTCGGATTTTTTACAATTTTGCGATCGCGATCCTGCCTTAAAATCAGCCTTTGCCACTAAAGCCGTCTCAGTTGAGGTGTTTGATCTCTTGGCAATGGAGATGGATCGGCGGGCGCAAGCACCGAACAATCTGGCTCAGTTAGCGCGTGAAGCATTGCCAGATGCTGTGGTTATGACTTTAGAGGCGGGGAAAGTAGCATTATCAAAACTCGATCGCGATTTTGTTTGGTTGGTTAGTGGCAGTGATGGTAGTGGTAAGTTCGCCGCGCCCGTCGGTAGTCGCATTGAGTCAGTTAAGGATGATGACGTATTCGAAGTACCACAGGGCAGTTATGTGCGGTTAGTGGGTTTGCGCGATGCCTTTGCGGTCAAGGCTGAGGTGGTTGAAGAGCCGACGGTATTGTCAGCGATGGATATTCCCTACGCGCCTGATTTGCCCTCGGTAGGCGATCGCACCGATCCTAAAGGTACTGACTTTCCGCATTTTTACGGTCGGGGTCCCGTTGACGCATCCCTTGCTTGTTTTCAGATGTTGGCGAGATATTGGCAGATCCCTTTTTATCGCCATGTCGTCAAACGGGCGATCGATAGCCAATTTGCGCGATCGCCCAAGCTTTCCTTACAACTATGTGGCTCGATCGCGGAATTAATGGGATTAAATGGTCAATTGGTGACAATTCCCACGAGTTCGATCGCCCAAGTACCAACTCCCGCCATGTTGCCTTGGCAAGATACTTTCGCGATCCTCTACAAAGCTAGCGATCGGGAATTAGTTTTAGGGATTCCTGAACAGGGGATTGTCACCAAAAAGACTTCCCAGTTTGCGGATTTATGGGGCGATTCGGGACAAATTTTATTGATTAAACCGACCAAAGACACGCCCAAAGAGAAATTTGGTTTGTCTTGGTTTTTGCCATCCTTAAAAAAATATCAAGGCACTTTAATTACGGTACTAGTCGCATCATTCTTTGTGCAGTTGTTGGGCTTGGCTAATCCCTTAATTACACAGGTGATTATCGATAAGGTAATTATACAAAATGCCCCAGCTACGCTGAACACCCTTGGGATTTTGCTAGTTACGATCTCCGTTTTTGAAGCAATCATCAGCGCCCTGCGAACTTATCTTTTCGTCAATACCACCAATCGCATCGATTTAACCCTTGGGTCAGAAACCATTGATCACCTTGTGCGCTTGCCTCTGCGTTACTTTGAAAAGCGATCGGTTGGGGAACTATCTAGCCGCATTGGGGAACTAGAAAATATTCGTCAATTTCTGACAGGTACTGCGCTCACCGTTGTGTTAGATGCCGTCTTCTCGGTGATTTATATCATCGTCATGATTTGCTATAGCTGGTTGCTGACCTTGGTTGCGCTCGGTACAGTGCCGCTATTTGCCCTATTGACTTTTATTGTTGCGCCGATCATCCGCGTCCAGTTACGCAGCAAAGCTGAGCGCAATGCCTCTACTCAGTCATACCTTGTGGAAGTAATTTCAGGGATTCAGACTGTAAAAGCGCAAAGCATCGAATTAAAATCACGATGGGAATGGCAACGCCGTTACGCCCGTTATGTTTCCGATGGTTTTAAAACTGTCGTAACTTCCACAACCGCAGGCTCGACTAGCCAATTTCTCAATCAACTTTCTAACTTGCTCTTACTCTGGGTCGGAGCATATCTGGTACTCAGCAATAAATTATCCCTTGGACAGTTAATTGCTTTTCGGATCATTGCGGGATACACCACAACGCCATTATTACGCTTGATTCAGCTTTGGCAAAATTTCCAAGAAACGGCTCTCTCTCTCGAACGGCTCAGTGACATCATCAACTATCCCCAAGAGCAAGAAGAAGCAGGTAGACGAAATATTCCGATGCCAGCAATTACAGGGGCTGTCCGTTATGAAAATGTCAACTTCCGTTTTGTGGCAAATGGTAGTTTGCAACTGAATAATGTCAGTTTAGAAATTCCTCCAGGCAAATTTGTCGGCGTAGTTGGAGCCAGTGGCGCGGGTAAGAGTACGCTCACGAAATTACTTTCTCGTCTATATGAACCTGAATCTGGACGGATTCTGATCGATGACTATGATGTAAGTAAGGTGGAACTTTATTCTCTGCGTCGTCAGATTGGGGTAGTCCTTCAAGATACTTTGCTGTTTGATGGTACTGTTCAAGAAAATATTGCTCTGACTAATCCCGATGCTACGCCCGAAGAAATTATTGATGCCGCACGAATTGCTTGCGCCCATGATTTCATTATGGAATTGCCTCAAGGTTATGAATCACGGGTCGGCGAACGTGGTGCATCGCTTTCGGGTGGGCAGAGACAACGAATTGCGATCGCTCGAACTGTATTGCAAAAGCCGCAATTGTTAATTTTAGATGAAGCAACGAGCGCCCTTGATTACAACACGGAGCGTCAAGTTTGTGTAAATCTCGCTGAAGAGTTTCGCGGTCGCACTGTCTTTTTTATCACCCATCGTTTGGCGACAATTCATAGTGCTGACTTGATCGTGGTGATGGATAGCGGTCGGGTTGCAGAGCAGGGTACACATACAGATCTGATGGCAAAGCAAGAACGTTATTACACGCTCTATCGCCAACAAGAGGCGGCTGGCGAATCATAATCATAAACAAAAGAGAGAACGCAAAGCGTTCTCTCTTTTGAGAAATATATTTAGGAATCAAGGTGAATTAAGATGACAAATCCAAATGATAACGGTGCAAATCTAGAAGCATCCAAAAGACAAATTAAAGCCGATGCTCTGGTGGTTCAAGATCCGAATCAGAGTACTTTAGTTGATAATTTACCTGAAAATAAAGCAGGGGCGATCGCTCCGCAAAATTTCGATCAACCTTTAGTATTGCGTCAATCACCAAAATGGACACAGGCGATTTTATGGACATTGGTTGGTTCAGTCACCTTTGGACTGCTTTGGGCTTCGTTAGCTAAAATCGAAGAATCTGTTCCTGCTCAAGGTAAGCTCGAACCACAGGGCGCGGTCAAAGAAGTCAGAGCGCCCGCCAATGGAGTACTTAAAGAAATTTTAGTTAAAGAAGGGGAGCGCGTCAAAGAGGGACAGGTAATCTTGCGAACTGATGCTACCGCCGCCAAAGCTCAACTAGATTCATTACAAAAACTGCGTAAAAATCTTCAAGAAGAAAGCCAGTTTTATCGCTCTCTCCTTAGTGGCGATCGCGCTCCAATCTCGACATCAACAGTGGCGGTGATTCCTGCGGATGTGTTAGCCTTAGCGCGTAGTCGTGATGCATTGATCTCCGAGCAGCAACTCTATCGGATGCAAGTCAGTGGGGGCGGTGCAAATCTCTCTGGCGATCAACAGGATCGTCTTCGTGCTAATCAAGCCGAACTGAGTTCGCGATCGCAAGCGGCGGATGCCAGTATCACTCAGTCCGTTGAACAACTAAATCAAATTCAAACCAAACGTGCGGGTCGTCAAGAATCATTAGCAATTAACAGAAAAATTCTGAACGATATTAAAGATGTTGCTGAACAGGGAGGGATTTCGCGAATTCAGTTTCTCAAACAACAGGAAGAAGTGCTAAATACTGAGTCCGAAATCCGTCAACTGGAACAGGAAGAATCGCGGATCAAAGCGGCGATCACTGAAGGTAAATCTCGACTCACAAACACCTTTGATACCACGCGCAAAGAGTTAACCGTGCAGATTGGTGACAATACCAAACGCATTGCCGAAATCGATAGTCAATTCAGTAAAGCGATCGCCGACAATGAAAAGCGCCTTTCGGAAGTCGAAGGACAAATCAAACAAGCGGAAGTTGCCTTGCAATATCAAGAGTTACGCGCTCCCGTTTCAGGTACAGTCTTTGAACTCAAAGCAGGGCTTGGCTATGTTGCCAATACGAATACTTCGGAAAGTGTCCTCAAAATCGTTCCTGACGATCAATTGGTTGCTAAGATCTACATTACTAATCAAGATATCGGCTTTGTCAAAGAAGGAATGCCCGTAGATGTCCGCTTAGATTCTTTCCCATTCAGTGAGTTTGGAGATATCAAAGGTACTTTAACTTCTATTGGTTCCGATGCCTTGCCTCCCGATCAAGCTAATCCCACCTATCGCTTTCCTGCGAAGGTGACGATTGAGAAGCAAGCCTTAAATGTGAATGGTCGCGAGATTCGTTTACAGTCTGGCATGTCCCTCAGTGCGAATATCAAAATACGCGATCGCACCGTGATTAGTCTGTTTACCGACTTCTTCGTTAAAAACACCGAAAGCCTTAAATTTGTGCGCTAAGAATTGCTAACTCCTCTACTAATCACTTTGTACTATGATAGTTAAATCTTAAAAGATACCAAATTTTTATCTCAAAATTTTGGCTCATACTTCTTGCGTTCTAGGAGGAAACATAGTTGGCTAGTCGCTTCTTATTTACATCTGAATCAGTTACGGAAGGTCATCCTGATAAGATTTGTGACCAGATTTCCGATACGATTCTCGATACTTTACTTGCTCAAGATCCGCGATCGCGTGTTGCTGCTGAAGTTGTAGTTAACACAGGACTGGTCTTGATCACAGGGGAAATCACCACAAAAGCGCATGTCAATTACGTTGATATTGCTCGTAAAAAAATTGCCGAAATTGGTTACACCAATGCTGACAATGGTTTTTCGGCAAATAGTTGCGCGGTAATGGTCGCCCTTGATGAACAGTCGCCAGATATCGCCCAAGGTGTGAACGTGGCTCATGAAGTCCGTACTGGCGCTGAAGAAGAGGCTGCCCTCGAAGCAGTCGGTGCTGGCGATCAAGGCATCATGTTTGGGTTTGCCTGCGACGAAACTCCTGAGTTTATGCCCATGCCGATCGCGATCGCCCACCGTCTCGCCCGTCAATTATCAGTTGTGCGTAAAAATGGCACATTGCCATATTTACGTCCCGATGGCAAAACTCAAGTGACGGTGGTTTATGAAAACGATAAGCCTGTGGCGATCGATACGATTTTGATTTCCACACAGCATGATGCGGCGATCGATGGTATTACTGAGGAAGCTGAAGTTCAAAAGCGAATCAAAGCTGATCTCTGGACTCATGTTGTTCTACCTAGCTTTGCTGATACATCAGTTAAGCCAGACTCGCAAACCCGCTATCTCGTCAATCCCACTGGTAAATTTGTGATCGGTGGACCTCAAGGGGATTCAGGACTAACTGGGCGGAAAATTATCGTCGATACCTACGGCGGCTATGCACGTCATGGCGGCGGTGCTTTCTCTGGCAAAGATCCCACAAAGGTCGATCGCAGTGCTGCTTACGCCAGTCGCCATGCTGCGAAAAATATTGTCGCGGCAGGGCTAGCTAGTAAATGTGAGTTGCAGATCAGTTATGCGATCGGTGTTGCACGTCCTACCAGTATGCACATCGATACCTTCGGTACTGGCAAGGTTGATGATGATACTTTGCTACGCCTAGTTAAGGATCATTTTGATTTGCGCCCTGCGGCAATTATCAAAGATTTTAATTTACAAAATTTACCAAGCGATCGCAATGGTCGTTTTTATCAAGATGTTGCGGCTTATGGTCACATGGGACGCAATGATTTAGATCTACCTTGGGAACGTCTAGATAAAGTCGAAATCTTGAAACAAAACGCATAATCAAAAAGGCTCGCAAAGCGAGCCTTTTTGATTTTAACCGTTGAATTTAACTACAGTACATGAATCAGCCGCTTCCAAAATCTCTGTATCTACATATTCCATTTTGTAAGCGACGCTGTTTTTATTGTGATTTCGCAATTACAACGGGTGGCGAAAACCTGAGACAACAATATGTTGATGCGCTATGTCAAGAAATTAGGTTGACAGTTGCTCAAATCCCCCCCATTGAGACATTACAAACAATCTTTTTTGGTGGTGGTACACCATCTTTGCTATCTGTGGGACAGGTGGCGCAAATACTCGAAACGATCGCTAAGTATTTTGCGATCGCCCCTGATGCCGATATCTCACTAGAAGCAAATC
The DNA here is from genome assembly GCA_037129985.1 of Pseudanabaena sp. ELA645. Classification (GTDB taxonomy): domain Bacteria; phylum Cyanobacteriota; class Cyanobacteriia; order Pseudanabaenales; family Pseudanabaenaceae; genus Pseudanabaena. The sequence continues at coordinate 56,921 of JBAXTW010000008.1, forward strand.
CAGGGACGGTGACTGTAGAGAGTTTGCGCGGTTATAAAAATCTAGGCATAAATCGGATTAGTTTGGGCGCACAGGCTTTTCAGCAAGAATTATTAGATGTTTGTGGACGTGGGCATAGCGTTGCCGAAATCGATGAAGCTGTGGATGCGATTAAAAGTGCTGGCTTTGAGAACTTTGCTTTAGATTTAATTTCAGGCTTGCCAAATCAATCAATGGAACATTGGCAGGATTCTCTTCATAAAGCGATCGCTTTAGAACCTAAGCATCTATCCATATATGACCTCACAATTGAAGAGGGAACCGCCTTTGGCAAACGCTATCAAGCAGGCGATCGCCCCTTACCCAGTGATGAAAGTACGGTCGCGATGTATCTTGCAGCCCATGAGATACTCCCTGCGGTAGGATATGAACATTATGAAATCTCTAATTATGCGAAACCTTCCTATCAATCACGGCACAATTTGACCTATTGGCACAATCAACCCTTTTACGGTATGGGTATGGGCGCAACTAGCTACATCGAGCGCCAGCGCATTGATCGACCTCAAAAAATGCGGACATATCTAGATGCGATTTCCCAATGGCAAACAGAAGGAATTGGGTTTACTGCTCCTATCCTTTCGGATATGGAAGAGTTAATGGATACTTTAATGCAGGGATTACGCTTGGCTCAAGGTTTGAGTTTAAATTCTTTGCAAAAAATCTATGGTTTCGCTCTATGCGATCGCGCTGTCAACTGTCTAGGAAAATATGTGGAAAGAGGGTGGGTGAAATTTGTGAATTCGGAAATGGTTACAGAAATGGGGATAGAACTAAATACACAAATATTTTTGACTATTCCTCATGGTTGGCTATTTTCAGATGAGGTGATCGGTGATTTGTATGAAACACTAACCTGACAAGATTCGCCCAGCCCCCTCTCCCGCGCTCCCGTGTACACACAAGTCTAAACTTCTTAAATACCCTGCAATAAATTGCGGGCTGAAAGCTAAAACCCGTTGAAACAGGTTGAATTTCAGGAATTAGTCATTTTTAACTGACTTTAGCTTTGAGCCAAGAACTTTAGTTCTTGGTTCTAGCAACTTGTGTGTACACAGTAGTCTCCCGTGAGGGCAGGGAGAGCAAGATTTAATTATTTTCTTGTTCCCCTATCCTGCGGGAGAGGGGCTAGGGGTGAGGGCTTTACTGATTTGTTCTTTAGAATATGATTTAGGATAGTTATAAGTTCTCTATTCCCAATATTTTATACAATATTTATAAATTCATGACTTTTGCCACCACTGCCTCACCCACTCATACCAATTTTAAAATTCGTGATGATATTCGGGATCTCCAACCTAGCCTTGTCCAATGGCGGAGAGATTTTCATCGGTTTCCTGAGCTTGGTTTTCAAGAACAGCGCACATCAACTGCGATCGCCGAAAAGTTAACTGCATGGGGAATACCGCATCAAACAGGGCTGGCGAAAACAGGAATAGTCGCCACAATCGCAGGGACAAAAAGGGTCGGGAATAAAGTTCTCGCCATCCGTGCGGATATGGATGCCTTACCAATTCAAGAAGAAAATATTGTTAGTTATAAATCTCAAATTGATCGGGTTATGCACGCCTGCGGTCACGATGGACATACAGCGATCGCCCTTGGAACGGCTAAATATTTATGGGAACATCGCGCTGATTTTAGCGGAACCGTCAAAATTATTTTTCAGCCTGCGGAGGAGGGACCTGGGGGCGCAAAACCTATGATTGAAGCAGGAGTGCTGGAAAATCCTCAAGTTGATGCTTTAATCGGTTTACATCTATGGAATAATCTTCCCCTTGGCACTGTGGGCGTGCGAAGCGGTGCATTGATGGCGGCTACGGAATACTTCCATTGCAAAATTATTGGTCGAGGCGGACATGGTGCGCTTCCCCATCAAACGATTGATTCAATATTGGTAGCGGCTCAGGTTGTAAGTACGCTGCATACCATTGTCTCGCGTAATGTGAGTCCACTAGAATCCGCCGTCATTAGTATTGGGGAGTTTCATGCTGGTTCAGCAACAAATATCATTGCCGATTCCGCCAAAATTAGTGGTACTGTGCGCTTTTTTAATCCTGAAGTTGGCGCAAAATTAGCATTACGTCTGGAAGAGGCGATCGCAGGGGTTTGTGCTGCTCACGGAGCTACTTATGAATTGAAATATACCAAACTCTATCCACCCGTAATTAATGATGCAGCGATTACAGAGTTAGTGCAATCAGTAGCCGAAAACGTAATCGAGACTCCCGCAGGTATTGTTCCCAATTGCCAAACAATGGGTGGAGAGGATGTGTCTTTCTTTTTGGAATCTGTAGCTGGTTGCTATTTTTTTCTCGGTTCAGCAAATCCTGATAAGGGGTTAGCATATCCCCACCATCATCCCCGCTTCAATTTCGATGAGATCGCATTGGCGACTGGCGTGGAGATTTTTGTAAGATGTGCTGAGAAGTTTTGTGCATAGTTTTGGTGTTAAACTAGGAAAACCCATTTTCTTTCGGTTTTATGGCAAAACGCTACACCATTGATTCAGCGCAAATTACTCGTCGCGTCGAAGAACTAATTAACGCATCTTCTAACCGTTATCGGATCACGGTACAAGTTGCGAACCGAGCTAAGCTCAGACGTTATGAAGATGACGATTATGACGATCGCATGATGAAGCCGATTTTGAGAGCGATTATGGAAATGTCCGATGAAATTTCTCAACCTGAAATTTTGAGCGACTGAAAGGTTTAGAACTAGCGGCGCGATGCGCCGCTAGTTCATTTAAGTAATATGTTAAATTTCACGGATCGAAATACAGCTAAGCAATTAGTCAGCGGCAAGGGATGGCGGATTGGCTGGCGATCGGATGTAGATATATATAAGGGTTTGGTAGGGGCTGACAGTTGGGCGATCGAGCTAACTGAATCTGAATTTAAAGATTTTTGTAAATTAGCATCACAACTCGCTGAGACTATGCAGATTATGGTGATCGAGTTGTCAGATGCCGAAAAAATTTGTTGTACGCAAGAAACCGAAGACATTAGCCTTGAAGTTAATGGGTTTCCCGATGCGTTTACTTTACATTTGCAATTATTAACTGGGCGGCGCTCTGAAGGGATTTGGGAGGCGGATGCTGTCCCATTTTTGATTGAGGCGATCGCTCATTTGCTAAATTAAGACATAACTTGTCTAGTTTTGATTAGGAGTCGAAAATATGACTAGTATCGCTATTGTTTATCCTCCGATGCGAAGTCTGACAGTATTTTTTGCCGATCGCCCTCCTGAGACTTATCGAGGCGATCACTTATTAACCGATGATTTATTTCCCAATTTGGCAATAACTTCAGAACAATTTTTTATAAAAGCGGGAATTTAAATGGTACAGCATCTACCTAGTTCTCTAAAAGCTCTGCTACTGCCATCAAATCGGCGATGCCTCGGTTTAAGCGATCGCGCATAGCATTATCAAGTTTGGGATTTTGCAAAGCAACATCTTGGATTACCTCTAGCCACTTTGAGATTGGCAAATGACTTATAGCTTCGCGTAGTCCCATATTGGTAAGCATAGCAAGATGAAAACCTTTGATATCCTGTCCACCGTAACCATAGAAACCTCCTAATAGCTCTAGTTTTTCGTGTGTATTCGTGGTACTGATCGAGGGTGATGGGGGCGCAATCTAGTTGGGGTTCAGGAATTGGAGGAGTGGTCATACCGTTTTCTCCAAAATATTGTAGAAAGGGCGCTGAGCGCCCCAATGTCTAAATTATGAGATTATTGCATGGATTTTCTGGCTAGACCAACTGCCTTGACGAACGTATAGACACCTAAAGGGAAGCTGATTAGCAAGATCGCCCAAGTCGTTGCAAAACCAAAATCTGGTGCGCCATAGGACAATTCGTATATGCAACCAACAAAAGCGATCGCTGCCACAATCGAAATAAGCAAGATTAATTGAGCTTTTATATAATCAGGAGACATGATTTTTTATTTTTTATTGATTTTTATTGATTTATTGTAAAGACTTTGCGCGTTTGTTTTTCTTCTGGGCATACATTAAGCGATCGCCATCCTCTAGCAAATCTTCGACTGCGTGATGTTTTTGCGGATTAAACTCAACAATACCAACACTATAGAGAATATCGTAGCCACGAGCAGCAGTTTTGTTGTGGGCTTTTCTAACTTGATCAAGACGACTCAAAATTAACTCGCTTTTTGCATAATCAGCATCGCTTAATAAAACCACAAACTCATCACCACCTAGACGCGCAATCACATCTGATTCCCGAAAAGCTTCTTTTAAAATGGTACTAAACCCAATTAAGGCGCGATCGCCTTCAGCATGTCCATAGCGATCGTTGATTTCTTTAAATAAATCTAGATCGAAAAAGAATAGTGAAGCGGGCTTGTTTAATCGCCTACATAGATTGAGGGCATGAACAGATAATGATTTGAATCCGCGCCGATTAGATATTTGGGTCAAATCATCAATGGTAGCTATCTGCACAGACGCTAATTCCTGCTCCGCTATTTTGCCGAGATCCCTTAGTAAATCTTGATCTTCATCACTAAGAATGCGCGGATCGCGGTCTAGTAAACAGAGCGTGCCAACTTTAAGATTGTTGTTAACAACAAGGGGAACTCCCGCATAAAAGCGAGCGTTTGGGTCACCTGTTACAAACGGATTATTGTAAAATCTTCGATCAATTGAAGTGTCAGGAATAATTAAAATTTCATTGCCGAGGATTGCATGACCACAAAAAGAGGTGTTTCGAGCGGATTCTGTAGATTCTAGCCCTTGACTAGATTTGAACCATAAGCGATTAGTATCGACCAGACTAATCAGCGCGATCGGTACACCAAATAAACGTTTAGCTAATCGAGTTAACCGATCAAAACGTTCCTCTGGTTGAGTGTCAAGAATATTTAGCGATCGCAGTGTACTTACACGAACATCCTCATTTTCTGGATAATTTGGCACTTTCATTTTGATCGGGCTAAATGTTTAGTAGTATTAAGAACAAAGCTGAGCGCTGCAATATGTTGCTCACTTTTATATTCGCATATTGCATATTCGCATAATCATTGATAAGTGATGGACAGTAGATATAATCCCCAGCAGATCGAACCCAAATGGCAAAAAGTTTGGGCTGAGAAACAACTCGACAAGGTAAATAACGACGCGATTGGCGCTGAAGGCAACAAAAAGAAATTTTACGCGCTGTCAATGTTTCCATATCCATCGGGCGATCTGCATATGGGGCATGTCCGTAATTACACAATCACCGATGTAATTGCTCGTTACAAAAGAATGCAGGGCTATGAAGTATTGCATCCAATGGGTTGGGATGCTTTTGGATTGCCTGCGGAAAATGCCGCGATTGATCGCAATACCCATCCTGCAAAATGGACTTATGCAAATATCGACAATATGCGATCGCAACTTAAACAAGTGGGTTTGTCCTACGATTGGGATCGTGAATTAGCAACCTGTTCACCAGATTATTACAAATGGACGCAATGGATCTTTTTGCAATTTTTGGAAGCAGGTTTGGCTTATCAGAAAGAGGCGAAAGTTAACTGGGACCCAATTGATCAGACTGTAATTGCTAATGAACAGGTTGATAACGAAGGGAGATCTTGGCGATCAGGTGCGATCGTGGAGAAGCGCAAGTTGCGTCAATGGTTTTTTAAAATCACCGACTATGCCGAACAACTTTTGCAAGATCTAGACAAGCTCACCGACTGGCCGTCTAATGTCAAAATCATGCAAGCCAACTGGATCGGCAAGTCCACAGGTGCAGAGTTAAGTTTTGCGATCGTGAAAAATCCTGTAGGGGCAATTCATGAATTGCCCCTACAGGTGAATGACGAAAAAATCACAGTTTTCACCACGCGCCCCGATACGGTTTACGGTGTTAGCTATGTCGTGCTTGCCCCTGAACATCCTCTGGTCGAGACTTTGACCAGTGCTGCTCAAAAAGAAGCCGTCAGCAAGTTCATCGAAGAAGTCAAAAATCTTAGCGAAATTGATCGCACCTCCGATGATCGCCCCAAACGTGGCGTAGCGATCGGCGCAAATGTGGTTAATCCCTTCACAGGAAAAGAAGTTCCCATCTGGATTGCCGATTATGTTCTGTTTGAATATGGAACAGGCGCAGTTATGGGAGTTCCTGCCCATGATGTTCGCGATTTCGCCTTTGCGAAGCAGTATAACCTTCCCATTCAAACCGTCATCACATCTAATTCCCCTCTCCCTGTGGAAGAGGGGCAGGGGGTGAGGGAATCTGCCTATACCGAAGCAGGAATTATGGTCAATTCGGGAGAGTTTGACGGATTGGACTCCGTAACAGCGAAAACCAAAATCATCGAACTCGCAGAAGCAAACCAATGGGGAACCGCCAAAATTACCTATCGCCTGCGTGATTGGTTGATTTCTCGACAAAGATATTGGGGCTGTCCAATTCCCGTCATCCATTGTCCAAAATGCGGCATCGTTCCCGTTCCCCATGCCGACTTGCCGATCGCTTTGCCTGAAGATGTTGAACTTACAGGTCGCGGCGCGTCCCCCTTGGCACAATTGGAATCTTGGATAAATGTCCCCTGCCCTAAATGCGGCACAGCCGCCAAGCGCGAAACCGATACGATGGATACCTTCATCGATTCCTCTTGGTATTTCTTGCGTTTTGCCGATGCTAAGAATGATCAAGAAATCGGCGATCGCAATGCAATTAATAACTGGATGCCCGTCGATCAATATGTCGGTGGTGTAGAACATGCGATTTTGCATTTGCTCTATTCACGATTTATGACTAAGGTTTTGCGCGATCGCGGCTTGCTAAATTTTGACGAGCCATTTGCGCGATTGCTGACTCAGGGTATGGTACAGGGCTTGACCTACATGAATCCCAACAAGGGCGGCAAGGACAAATGGGTTCCTTCAGCTTTAGTCGATCCTAAAGATCCTAAAGATCCGAAAACTGGAGAACCCCTGCAAGCGCTCTATGCCACAATGTCCAAATCTAAAGGCAATGGTGTATCTCCTGAAGTGACGATCGCTAAATATGGAGCCGACACCTTGCGGATGTTCACGCTCTTCAAAGCTCCCCCTGAAAAAGATTTGGAATGGGAAGATGCCGATGTCGAAGGTCAACAACGCTTCTTAAATCGAGTGTGGCGCTTAGTTACTAGCTTTGCAGAAACTCAACAACATGGTATTTCCAAAAAAGTTGATAAGAATCTTCGCCGCGCCATTCACATCGCGATTAAGGAAGTATCCGAAGATTTCGATGGCGGCTATCAACTGAATACCGCCATTTCCGAAATGATGAAGCTAAGCAATGCGTTGCAAGATGCTGAAGATAAGAGTTCGGCTACTTTCCTAGAAGGTATCGAAACTCTCTTAACCTTGCTTGCTCCCTTTGCGCCACACATTGCTGAGGAACTCTGGTCACTCATTGGACATTCAGATTCAATCCATTTACAGCCTTGGCTTACCCATGATCCTGAAGCACTCACCGTTGATGAGATTACCCTCGTAATTCAAATCAATGGCAAAGTACGCGGTAGTCTCCAAGTGCCATCTAGTGCTAGCAATGATAAGCAAGCATTGGAAGAATTTGCGCGTAATTCTGACGCTGCCAAGAAATATCTCGAAGGTAAGGAGATTAAGAAGGTGATTGCGGTTGTCGGGAAGTTGGTGAATTTTGTTGTCGTCTAGCTTGATTTAGGTAGGATGGTGCGTTAAATTCCGTTAGCGCACCTTAATAAATTAACTTGAAAGTCAAAAATATTCAGATTTCATTGTTTTGGTAGTTATGTATGGTTATTCATAATTCATTGTTTGACAAATTGCCAGACAAGTATATGCTTGGATTTTATTATCCTGCTGATTTTGAGTATTATGATGATGGGAAATATCCAGAAAATGACGAATTTAATGGATACAGTGAGATGATCATAGATCTAAAAGATCATCATGATGAAGCTATTTCTAGTTTTTACAATAATCTATCTAAAATATTTTCAAATTTAAAAGATGTAGCCATAACAACTCCTCCAACTAGTTCTGGGATAGTACAATTGGCTCAAATGCTATCAGCATATAACGATAATATTACAGATTTAACTGGTTGCTTTGGTAGGCATAGCAAGAGGGATATATATTTAAATAAGAACTATCCAATTACTGACAGGAAAATAATATTGCTTGATGATGTCGTTACTTCTGGAGAAACGATGGAATTATGCAAAGCTGAATTAAGTAAAGCAGGAGCCAAGGAAGTTAAATGTATTACTTTAGGTAGAACTTGGAGAGGTATGCAAGATGCTTATGAAAAAATAGAACTTAACTTTGAATATAGTATAAAAAAAGAACAGGAAATGATATTCAAAAGATTAAGTAATATAGGATATGAGTTTCAAAAATCTGCAAATAATCTAATTAATTCTCAAAAATTCACTCAAGATATACTCTTTACAACTATTGATTCCACTATTAGACTTGTCGGGAAACAAAAGAAAAGTATAGAAGCAACTTCACATTTATT
>JBAXTW010000080.1:0-21620 GCA_037129985.1 Pseudanabaena sp. ELA645
AGCCCTAAATCCATCCCTATTTAACCTACTCTAAAACTTTTCAAACACTCTCTTAATAGTCCTGCCCAATTTACACTGTTTAACTGCTGAATATCACTTTCCCAAATATCTTGACAGGTATAAAATAAAAGTTTCTTTAAACGAACTTGTTGAGAATCCGCATTAATTTCATCGGCAACCCAATCGTAAATATCTGATTCCCTTTCTGGTTGTTGTGTCGGTTCTATTTCAGCAGACGGAACTACTTCTTGGGCTATCAGTTGAGCCGAGCCAGCATTAATTACTAACTTCTCAACTGAATATAATATTTGGGGTGGAATTGGGTCAACTTTTGGCTGAACTTGAGAATTGATTGGCGATAAAATTACTGGCTCGGCGATCGCTAGCTTTGCCAAGTCCTCATAAAGTTTAGAAACTATATTGAAAACAAGTTTAGCAACCATCAAATATTGGCGTTGTTTTTGCGGGGCAATGGTTTTGACTGCTTTAACTAAATTTTCTTTGAGGGCTTCAATGGTGGGATGTTGCTGATATAAATCTTGCAATAACTCTACAAAACTAAAATTATCTAAACGTTGTAAATCATTTTCTAAAATACCAGTACAGACCAAACACACCAATTTTTTGGTTCTGACTGGATCTTCACTCATTTCAAAGTCATCCGAAATTTCCTCAAATAGCAGTTCGATCGCACTTTTAACTGGAATTTCAACCGTACTTTTGGCAGCACTTTTGGCAACACTTTCAGCAGCATTTTTGGCAGACTGAGCCATTGCAAGTAGCTCTTGCGACAACTCTTCATCATCATCTTCTGGGACTGGCGATACAACCCTTTTGGCAGATTGAGCCATAGCAAGTAGCTCTTGCGACAAATCCTCATCTTCTGGTAAGAGTGGCGTAATCTCGCTAAGAACTGTCTGACCGAGCGATCGCGTTAGCAACGGTTGCAGAGCTTCCAATACTTCAGTTGCCGATTGGTAGCGTTGACGAAAATCATAACGCACCATTTTATCGATCACGTCACCCAATGTCGGCGTAACTTGAATGCGATCGCGCCAACAAAACTCACTGGTTCTCGGATCTTCGGGAATCTGGCTTGGGGCTAATCCCGTCAATGCTTGGATTGCGATGATGCCAACAGCATAGATGTCACTGGCAAACATGGTCTTGCCGCTATACTGCTCATTGGGCATATATCCAGGGGAACCGATGACCAAACTGGAAGTCTGCTCCCGTCCCAACTGACTGAGCGGCTGTGTACTTACTTCCTTGACAGCGCCAAAATCAATCAAAACAATTTTGCGATCGCTAGCCCGACGAATTAAATTACTGGGCTTGATATCACGATGGATTACCTGTTGACAATGCACAAAATCAAGAGTCGGCAAAATATCAGTTAAAAAGTCGATTGTGTACTGTTCCCCCAAACATTGTTCGCGCTTCAGTTCTTTGTTTAAAATATCGCCTTCAATTAATTCTAGAGCCAGAAAAAACTCCGCATCCTCCTCAAAATGTGCCAACAAACTAGGGATACAATCATGTCGCCCCAATCGGTAAAGTACTTTTGCTTCGCGATCGAATAATTCGCGAGAAATCTTTAAAATCTCTTCCTCTGTTGACGCAGGCTTAAGATGCTTGATCACGCATCGAGGTCGATCAGGTAAATGTGCATCCTCAGCAATAAATGTTTGGCTAAAGCCACCACCGCCAAGTTGTTCAACAATTTTATACCGCCCAGTCAGGGACTTACCGAGCATGATCATGTTAGCCAATACCAACAGGAATTTTATAGGTAGAACAAGCTTGGCATAATATATCTCTATATCTGCCAATTACTATTATTTTGCCATCTTATTAACCTTAGCGCAAGCTGATTTTCGCAAAATATTTAGAGCTTTATAGAAGATGAGTGGCGGCGCGAAGCGCCGCCACTCATCTTCTGGGTATAAAAAAATTAGCTTTACAAACAAATCTTACATTTGCTACACTAGATATCCGTCGCTTAAATTTAAATGCGTCAAATTACAGCATAATTAGAATAATACTTTGCTATCTGAATAAGCATGACTCAAATAATCGTTGGTGAAAATGAAGGGATTGAATCGGCTTTACGTCGATTTAAGAAAAAAATCCAGAAGGCTGGATTACTAGCAGATATTCGTCGCTGTCAGTATCATGAAACCGCAGGTGAAAAACGTAAACGTAAAGCCGAAAATGCTAAACGTCGTGGTCGTTTCCGCCGCCGTGATGTCTAATCCCAAAAAATGAAAGCTGCGCTAAGCGCAGCTTTTATTTTTTAAAACAGAGAAATATGGCTGATGGGCAAAGCCCATCAGCCATATTTCTTAATAACCAACTCCCAATAATTTATTGTCGCGGCGAAATTGTGCTGGGGTCATGACATCTAATCCATTTGCCCAAACGCCAACCCGATCGCTTTGGGCTTTTGCTTCGATATCAGCATATCCCTGACAATCTTTTTCTTGAAGGCGATCGTAATGAGCAAGCCCTAAGGAAAGCATCACTTTGTTGGCATTTTGTCCACCTGCTAATACTTCGCCCGTATAGCGCCCAAATTTATCTTTTTTGAAAACTTTGACATAAACCTCTTCATCGTCAAGAATATTTTGCAATATTTTCCGCGCACGTTCCCCTTCGGCTTGGAATAATTCAGGGGCATCAATACAGGCAAGATGCACTTTAGTTTTAATACCTCTATCGACAAGCGTGATATTGTCACCATCAAAAACTCTTACGGCGAAAGAGGCTGACCATGCAGGTTGAATAGCGATCGCTAAACAAATCAAGTTGATGATTAAGATCGATAGTAATGGCTGAGATTTATTTACTAAAGTGTTTATTAAATTATGGACAGAAGGCATTTATTCGATCGCAAAGGTTGTCTAATAATGATTTTATGATAACAAACAAAGTAGGTGGCGCGGCGAAGCCGCGCCACCTACTTTGTTGTTGGGATTTAAGACATTTCATTGAGTAGCTGCATGATAATAAAACTATCCTCCGCATAGGGACTATGTTTCAAGTAACTTTCTAAATCTATTCTTGCCTCAGTGTAGCGATCTAGCTGATAGCAAATCAAACCCCGATCGCGCCATTGGCTGGGTACATCAGGATTAAGCATCAGCGATCGCTCAATGGCAGCTAGAGCCTTGATTGGTTCTTTAGATCGCAAATAGATCATTTTTAGATTATTAAGTAAGCGCTCCAAAATACGGCGAACGCCAACTGGTTGCAGATATTCAGGCTGAAGCGGGACTTCATGACCATATAGTTGCGTCAATTTATTTGCACAATCTTCAGAAAATAAAATTTCCCCCTGATTATAGGGATCGATAAAAACCTCCAAATCAGGATGTTTCGGACGCACAATAAAGTGGGCGGGAAAACTGATCCCTTCAATCGGAAAGCCAAGGCGATCGCCAATCACCATATAAACAATCGAGAGTGATAAAGGAATTCCCAAGCGCCGATCTAAAACATCGGTAATGAAACTATTGCGGGGATCGTAATAATCATTCTCGTTCGCGCAAAAATTCTGTTCTCCAAATAAATATTGATTGATCTCCTGCACCACCTTAAGCGGATACCGAATCTCGGCAATCCTCGGACGTAAATCATTAACCATGCGATCAATTATGTCGCGATAATATCCCAGATCCATACGCGGATATTCTTCCCAAGCGATCGCTAAAGCCCCTTCGATGAGGTGATCAATTGATAATTCAGCATCAGGTAGATGGGCAATTTGCCAAAACTTTTGTCTGGCAGGAGAAAGCGTCAACACAAATTTTTCCTTTTTTCCTTAAACCCAAGAGAGTTTTGGTGCTTCGCGCCGAAACTCTCTTGGGTTTTCTTAATTTAACGTGTAGACTTGACCACTAAAAAGAATCCGCGTAATTCCTTTCTGGACAAGTTTAGAGCTAGTAATATGGATTAAATCACTAGGAAACTTAATCACACGCTGATTATGGTGCGAAAACCTTCTCGCCACACGATGATTGTCGAAAATAGGGATCGTTTTTGACAGCGCCTCTTCTGGCGGAATTGCCCCAAGATCTTTAAAATCTCTGAGGGGACGAGTAATAATTTCAGCAATCCGATCAACAACGATATAACAAATTTGCGGTAAGTCGGCTGCGGTTAAAGGTAACATCTCAAGGCGATCGCTAGCGCAATGATTACCGTGCAAATCGGCAAACATAGACATTGCCGATTCACCATCTTCTTCGGCAAAATCTTCTTCATCTAGAGCTAGATTATCCTCATCTACCAGATCATCTTCTGACTCATCCTCCTCTAGCTCATCCTCCTCAGGATCGTGATCTACATCATCATGCTCTGTATCATCAAGATCAAGCACTGCGTCATCAATCTCTACATCATCAAACTCTGCGCTATCAAGATCAACTTCTGCACTATTTAATTCGTAATTTAATTCGTCATTCAATTCATCCATCGCGATCGCCGTTTCATCACCTTGCTCAAATTCTTCGTCAAAACTCTCAGTAAAACTAGCAGCACTATCATCGACAGAAAATTGCAACTCATCAGGAATCAACGCAAGTTGATTTACCTGAAAATTTCCAAGATCGTGGTTTACTCGCGATCCTCTTTTGTTCTTAGCCTGTTTTTGAATTACCAATTCTCGATATTCTTCAGCAGGAATTAGCTCTTGTAGCAGCCGCAAAACTGTACTCGTACTAATGCCAAACTGCTTCGCTAACTGAGTTGTAGCCGCGTCAGACTCACGATAGAGGCGAAGTATTTCTTGTTTATCATCGAGCGCAAGTTTAACAGCCATTGATTTGGGAGAACCAGAAATCACATCTATGAACCAACTAATATCTTAACGCTTGAACGTATATAGCAACCCAAAATGATTTATAGCTTTTTCTGGATTTGTGAGAAGCGCACCCTGCGGATGCGTATCTCACAAATTATTTCGGATTGCTATATAGGTTCAATTATTAAAATTTTGAACTGCATTTGCAATCAGATCTTCACTTTTCCTGACTTTAACGGTAGAGTGGTAATGGTTAACTTCAGACACAATCGCCGCCAATGGAAATTGCGATCGCCCTCCTGCAACATTACAGTTTTGATCTTGGTGGTTATACCATTAGTGATTTGACTCTCACATGGGGTGGGTTTAAGCCTGAGTGGGTGCGCCAAGCTGTTATTGAATCTCTGTTTCAAGGTAGATACAAAGCAGTTTCGGTCAATCAAATTTTGCAGCAATGGGATCGTAAAGGCGAAGCAAACTATCGCTACAATCACGAGTTTGAGCGTTTGATCTGCGGTGATGTTGCCGTAATCTACGAAGACCGTATTTTTTACACGCCTCCGCGCACTTCTAACCGCGAAGTTGCGATCGCTGAAATTTCCCCATTGAATATTACAGAAAGTCAAGCTTCTGCAAGTCCATTTCCTCATCGGGGAATGCTTGGTGGACTTAAAATTTCGCAAGATTCTCCAAAAGCTCAAAAGTATTCCGAAAAACATCTCGATCAGTTGGTAAAAACTTCGGGGACAACTAAACCATCAATGGCTTATCATACGCCGTCAAAAACTGCTTATTCTGAGGCTTATCTTTCCGCGTATGAGAATATGGCTTTGCTAGCCGAGTCGTCAATGTTTGTCGATAAATTAAGATCGATGTGTGGCGATCGCCTAGTTTTACCTGTTCCTGAGATTAACTCCGAGATTGATAAAGCGATCGTATAAAAAAAGTTGCGGCGCTTCGCGCCGCAACTTTTTTTTTAATTATGGGCCGAGATGGATTTGAACCAACGTAGCTTACGCAGCGGATTTACAGTCCGCCCCCATTAACCACTCGGGCATCGACCCTTTGCTTAGTCATTTTCCAAGCGAACCTAATCATATACACTTCTTGCACCACTTGCAATAGGTATTTAAAAAAATATTTCTGAGGGCTTCGCCCTCAGAAATATTTTTCTTTGATCTCTTAATTATTTTTTTTGCAAACCGATCGCGATCGCGCCTAAAAAGATGATCCCCATCACCCCAGCGATCGGATTGCCACTAATCCCTGTAATCCATTCAGGCACAACACCTGTGGGCTTGAGCCAGTGGGTTGTATTCACAATGTAATAACCCCAAATCAACCCACCATGCAAACCAATCGACGCGCCCAATCTGCCATTAAATCGCCGCCGCGCTAGCACTAACGTCACACTCAACATCACCAAACCTAAAAATTGGCTCCATGTAGCGATAATGACATTGAGGGGCTTGATGAAATGTAAAATCGCAAAAACTAGACTTGCCGAAATCAAAGCCGTCTTATTTGAGTAATCACGCTCTAGCTCGGATAGTAGCCATCCGCGAAACAACATTTCTTCAGCAAAGGCTACACCGATTGAGGTTAACAGTCCTGGGGCGATCGCGCCTTGCCAATCGACAAAATAAACTCCGATCGCGGGTAATAGTCTTGCAGGTAGAGGGGCTTGCCAACTAGAAGTTTGGACAGCCAGCCAGCCAAGGTTAACTTGCACAAACATAAATACAAACAATGTGAAGCTACCTAAACCTAAACCAAACAAAAAATCACGTCCATTTTGAGCCGTAAATGCCAATCCATAATAGCGAAAGGGCTGGGCATACTTGGCGACTTTGCGCCCCCAAAACCAAGTTAGCCCTAAAAATCCGCTATATAACAAAATTGTTAAACCAACTCCAACAGCTTCGCCGAAAATTAGGTGCAGAGGTGCAGCGATCGGTAGCCATAGGGCAAGTAAGGTTAATAAAAAAATGACAATGCGTACTGGCGCTATATAACTATCTAAGCGATCGAAATTCACAATAAAATCTTCTCCTGTTGGGACTCCAGAAACTCACGAATCCGCTTTACTTGAAAATCACGCGCATATTCTAGTATTTGAGTCGCAAAAGGATTAAAACTGGGATCGGTTTCTTGCAAAAGTGTAACTTCATCTTGAATAGCGATAATATCTCCCATTCTCGCTAGTTGCATCAACTTATTTAAAGTGCAGTCGGGTGGTGCAATTAAAGGTTGGGCGATCGCCTGATAATTTCCATTAGCCTTGACGCTAGATAGATCATCTACTTCCTCATATTGCCATTCCAAATTCAGTAGCGATCGCATTGTATAGAAAAGATGATCGGGTTCAATCGGCTTAGCCACAAAAGCATTGCATCCAACTTCGAGACTAAGAGCGCGATCTTGATTGAAAGCACTTGCGGAAACCATGACGATCGCCGTTTGCGCGAACATGGATAATTGGCGTAACTGCTTTGTGGTTTCATGCCCGTCTAGATTCGGCATTACCATATCTAACAAAATTAAGTCAGGGCCGAATATCTGAGCTTGGGTCAGACAATCATCGCCGTCGATCGCTTCAGCGACAATAAAACCTAGGGGAGTTAGTAGATCGGTTAATACCATCCTATTTTCAGTTTTATCATCAACAATTAGAATTTTGCGGCGATCGCCTAAGTAACCTGTAATTGTACGACTATCGATAAGTGAAATTGCAGAATGATTAGGAACTTCGGTCAATTCAATCTCAAACCAAAAGGTACTTCCGACATCTAGAGTGCTTTCGACCTGTAGTTGACCGCCCATCATTTCTACAATCTTTTGACAAATTGGCAAGCCCAAGCCAGTTCCAGAATAGCGCCTTGCGCGATCGCCCACCTGCTGAAATGGTAAAAAGATATCTTCTAGTTTATCAGGAGCAATGCCCACGCCTGTATCGGTAATAGTAAAACGGATTTTATAATTACTCTTATAACTATTACTTGAATCACTGGGTTGAGGATTAACTAGTTGAGCATTGACGATAAGGCAAACATTGCCACGGTCGGTAAACTTAACTGCATTTCCTAATAAATTGATTAGCACTTGCCGCAATCGCTTTTCGTCGCCGTACATGGTACTCGGTAAGAGCGTAAGTGGTTGATAGATTAGCTCCACATCCTTGGCGCGTAGCTGCAACTGAAACATATCCGTAATGCCTTGCAGTAACTTAGCAAGATCGAATTCACTAGGATTTAGTTCTAGTTTTTTAGCTTCAATTTTAGAGAGATCGAGAATGTCGTTAAGTAGAGTTAATAGATGTTCACCACTACGTTGAATAATTTCCAAACCTTCCTTATGTTTATGCGGATCGAAACTGCGTTTAAGGATTTGAGCATAGCCGAGAATACCGTTTAGAGGAGTGCGTAACTCGTGGCTCATGTTGGCAAGAAATTCACTCTTAGCGCGATTGGCTGTATCCGCAACTTCTTTCGCCAATTGCAGTTCCCTCTCAGCAATTTTGCGATCGGTAATATCTGTTCCTACCGATAGAATTTCAATTAACTTTCCTTGCTCGTTATAAATTGGCTTGTTTGACCAAGTTACCCATACGCGCTTTCCATCCTTGCAGAAGTTCTCATTCTCATTTAATTGATATCTTTCGGGAGCGCGGCAAATGTCGGCGATCATATTTCGCAAGTCTTCACCTGTAACATTTTGGACAGAAACAATCGTATCCAAAATGTAACTGCCAATAATCTCGTCAAGCTGATAGCCAAAAAATTTCAAGCCATAATCATTTAAAAAGCAAATCCTCCCCTTGGTATCCCATCGCAGAATAATACAGTTGGCTGATTCCACAAGATCGCGATATTTCTTTTCACTCTGTTTAATATTTTCTTCGATGATTTTGCGATCGCTAATATCCTTAACCGCGTAAATCGAAAAAGCTTCACCGCCAAATTCAATCGTTTCTGAAGAGATTAAACCCGTGAACTTTCTACCACTCTTTGCCAAAAATCTCGCTTCGTAGTTCATGATTTTGCCCTCTTGGTCTAAAATCGCTAACATGCGATCGCGCTCTTCCAGATCAATCCATAGATTTAAATCTGTTGGGTTGGAACCGATTGCCTCCTCTCGACTATATCCTGTAATTTCCGTCCATTTGTCGTTAACGTCAAGATGTTTTCTGGTTGATATTGAAAATAAAGCCATGCCATCGGGGCTAGAACGAAACGCTTTGGCAAATTTTTCTTCCGATTCTCTCAGAGCAGCTTCGGTTAGTTCATGTTCAAGAATTTCCTGTTGCAAGGCTTGAGTGCGTTCATCAACCTTTTGCATTAACAGATGGGAATATTCTTCCAGTCGAGTATGCGACTTTTTCATCTGACGACTCATCTGATTGAAGGAATTTGCTAAAATAATTAGCTCCTTGACCACACAGGAATATTCCACTTTTTGATCGAGATCACCATTAGCGATCGCCTCACTTGCTTTACTTAATTGGGTGATCGGACGACTGATGGCGCGGGCGGCGATAATGCCAAAAATTGTGGTCAATCCAAGGGCGACTAGGCAGAGCATAATCGTTGAAACACTATTTTCTCTAATCTCCGCCATAAAGTCAGAGGCAGGTACGACAACAACGATACGCCAATCTAATCCATTTAACTCAGAACTATTTTTTAACTTCCCAACTTGCAGAAAATGGGGTTCCCCTTCAAAGAAAATTACTGATTGGCGAATATCATGTTGGATAGGCTGGGATTTGAGCCATTCGGCAACTGTACGGGTGAGTTTATCTTGACTTTGAGTTGCCAAAATGCGTTCGGATTTATTGCTTGGATCAAAAATAGAAAGCCCTAAATTAGAAGCGGCTACTAATTTTCCCGATGGCTCAATAATAAAAGTCTGTCCTCTTTGGCTGACTTTAGTTTCTTCTAAAAAACGATTGATATCCCCTAAACGAATCGAAACTCCTAGTACTCCTTCTAATTCTCCACCATCAGGTTTGAAGACGGGTTTGATCGCGGTAATTGCAGGTTCATCCGTAAGTGAGTCTGTGTAGACTTCAGTCCAAATACTTTGCCTTGTTTCCACTATCGTCTGATACCAAGGGCGATCGCGTAGATTCAATTTACTTTTTGGCATCAATGCTGGTTGCGGTTGTCCACTTTCATCGGTCATGGAGGTGGCTGTAGCATTTTCTACCGCAAATCGATTCTTAATTCTTCTTGCCCCAAAATACTCGCCCGAAGCCGTGGCAACGTAGAGATTACTAATATGGGGGAAGTCTTGGATTTGTTTCCAAAACTGGGTTTGAATTTTCTGTTCATCGCTAGCATTAATCTCGTCCAAGTCGAGATTGTTCGCATTCAGCCGATTAAGGGTATAGGGAAGCTCTAAGTAGGAATATAGTCGCTCTTGAACTTGTTCGGTAACTTTGCGGTGTAACTGGGTAGAAAGTTGGACGATCGCCCGATGACCATTGCTAAAAGTCAGCCAACTAATCAACCCAACAATGCCAAAGGTACTTAGTAAAAATGGCATTGTGATGACTAAGCTTAATGGTATTTTCGCCCCTTTATGGATACCGCTATTGCCACAGTTTTGATGATGAACTACACCTGCTGCGGTCGTAACGACATTCGGAATTGAGTTTGGTGGCGGCGTTGTGGTCACGGGCATTTACGCAAAGTTGCGATCGCTAAAACTTTAGGGCTAGCAATATTATAGTCAAGAATTATAGTCAAGATAGTCAAGCTTTGTAGTGAATGACAGCGCGGAGCGCTGCTACTCGATCTCTGGGGCTTGCAAGAATTCTTTACACTTCGTAGTTTAGCGATCGCATCGAAACCGTAGCAAAATCTGTTTGAATAGAAAACAGTGCTTTCATCCCAAAAAGCTAATGCGCTCGCTTCGCGAGCGCATTAGCTTGGATTTGATCTACTTTAAATTTTTAGCAATATTCACACTCAGTTTGTCCTATGGTTGCCTCCACAACAGTTCGCATTAGTTCTCGCAAAAGTCAGCTAGCACTGGTACAGACGCATTGGATACAAGCGGAACTCAGCAAAGCACATCCCGATCACCAATTTGATGTCGTCACCATGAGTACGCAGGGCGACAAAATTCTTGATGTTCCCCTAGCTAAAATTGGCGATAAAGGTTTATTTACCAAAGAATTAGAAGTCTCCATGCTTTCCAAGCAGTCTGACCTTGCTGTGCATAGTCTCAAGGATCTGCCAACCAATTTACCCGAAGGATTGATTCTTGGCGCAATAACTGAGCGTGAAGATCCTGCCGATGCTCTAGTTGTCCATGAAAAGCTCAAAGATAAAACCCTCGCAACCCTCCCATCAGGAACGGTCGTTGGTACATCGTCCCTGCGCCGTCTCGCCCAATTACGCCATTATTACCCCCACCTCACCTTTAAGGATGTGCGTGGCAACCTCAATACCCGCCTCCAAAAGTTAGATGCAGGCGAATATGATGCTTTGATTCTCGCAGCCGCAGGTTTGCGCCGTCTGGGTATGGGCGATCGCGTCCATGAAGTCATCGACGGCGAAATTTCCCTTCACGCCGTTGGTCAAGGTGCATTAGGCATCGAATGTCGCGCTGAAGATCCTGAAATCCTCGCCTTGTTCGCGCCAATCATCCACTATCCCACCACCCAGCGATGCCTCGCCGAAAGATCGTTTTTGCGCGAACTCGAAGGCGGATGTCAAGTTCCCATTGGTGTAAATACAGCGATTACAGCCGATAAATTAACCTTAAAAGGGATTGTCGCCACGCTTGACGGTAAAACGATGATCAAAGGCGAAGTTACAGGTGATCTGACTAATCCCGAAGCGATCGGGCTAGAGTTGGCACATCAACTTAAGGATAAGGGCGCTCAAGACATCCTCAACAAGATCATTGCCGAATTTCGTTCTTAATCAGCGAGAGATTACATCCTATTGTTTAAAAGTGACGCTTCGCGTCACTTTTAAATTTTAAATATTGGATCGCAAATAAAAAGATAAAACAGGGATTGTTAATTAAATAGCGTTGCCATAATCGCATCGGTTCTTGGCTAAAGCGATACAACCATTCCAAACCGATCGCCATCATCCATCTCGGTGCTTGCGAAACTTGTCCACTATGAAAATCAAAGGCAGCGCCCACCCCGATCATCATGGCTGATATATACGGTTGGGCTTGATTCATCCAAAATTCTTGTTTAGGGCAACCGAGCGCCACAAATACCAGCTTTGCCCCAGAGTCAGCAATTATTTCAACATCCTCAGCTAACTGTGCGTAAAATTTCGGTGAATCAAGCTCCAAATAGGGTGGCGAGTGTTTACCCGCGATCGCTAAATCGGGAAATTTTATTTTCAGATTTAGCTCTAACTTTTCAAGGGTATGAGCATTTGCGCCAAATAAATAAATAGAAATATTTTCTTGCACAGCACGACCACATAGAGCCAACATTAAATCGGGACCATAAACCCGCTCCTGATTTTTTGCACCTAGCGATCGCATTGCCCACACGAGCGGCATCCCATCTGGAGTGACAATTTCGGCATTTGCTAATACTTGAGCATAAGCGCGATCCCAATAAGCGGTCATCACCACATGCACATTTGCGGCGACAACATAGCAGGATTGAGATTGCTCCGCTAACTTGACAAGGCGATCGCAGCTATCCCTATAGCTAGTCTCGTCAATATCGACATTAATTATTTTCATCAAAACCCAAACAAGCTGATTTCGCCGCTTTGCGGGGAAATCAGCTTAATATTCAATTATGTCTACCTACATATGTTAGTATCGCTAAGGCAAAAAATATGGCTTTGGAGTCTTGACCCCCTCGATGAATACAGAAATTGCAGAAGATTTATTCACTCAAGGTATAGAACGCTACAAACAAGGTGAATCTGCGGCGACCTTAATTCCTGTGTTTGAAAAAGTGTGCGATCGCCAGCCCAAAGTCGCTAGTGGTTGGATCTGTTTATCTTGGTTGTACTTGTTAGATAGCAAGGCTAATCTTGCAGTCAAAGCGGCGCAAAAAGCGGTAAAAATCGCTCCCGAAGATCCACAAGGACATATTAATCTAGCGATCGCCATGTTGGAGTTATCGCAAAAAGGTGTGCGCGAACAAGTTGAAGCGGCACAGAATTGGCTGATGATCTTGAAGGATATGAAGCCAGAGATTGTTGAGAATTTTGAAGAAGGATTGCGCCGCCGCCCTGACTGGAAAGCCCTTGAAAAGGTTAGGGATTGGCTACTAAACTAAAATTTGTGTGGTGATCTTCTAGTTCTATTAACTTTTATTAAAACAATTTGGTGAGATTGCGTAGATAACTTTATCTAAGTTCACTTAGCTTTACAAATAGCCGTGTTTTGTCAGAGAAACTTAACACTGTTTTTTTGTCAAGAGTGCTAGGCTACATTTAGTTGAAATAAATTTAAGTAACTAAAATTACTAATTTTTTTTATTACAAGTGATTGTAAGCCTTTTGCCAATCTTTATTTTATAAGGAAGTTAATAAAATGATCTTAGAAAACGTCAGAGTTAAGCCAGATACCCGCAACCACAAAGGCTTTTTTGTTTTGGAAGCTGCTTACAAATTGGTGAATATCGATGGCAGTGGTTGGGCTTTAATTTGTTTGGATGACTATGCTTGTCACTATGTCGATCCCGATGATCTCAAGTTACCTAGAGGTTGGAAAAAGACAAATAGCAACGAGCTTATGAGCGCTTAAAGCAATCATTTTTGTTTTCTTCCTTCGGTTTCTGTTTGTTTATAAAAAAAATTTAAAAAAGAAAGAGGTGATGCTTTGCATCGCCTTTTTCTTTTTTACAACGCTTTGCGCTCCAAAAAATCCAGAAATAAAAAAATCCAGAAATGAAATGTCACTTCTGGATGATGCGATAAAAACCTTCAACAGGTAATATCTTCTTTAATGTTGATTATTAACGTTGATTGAAGCTTTCGTTTTTATAGCTGAAATAAAAATATATAAAATTTGCAAATACATTGGAAAAAATGACCAAATAAGCCAAGTCAAATGTATTTTTCTTTGAGTTAATTTACCAATAATCACTTAAAAATCTGGACTAGATACAACTATAGATGCTCTAAGGCGTAGATTTTTTCGTGATTAAAGGTAAAGCTGCAAAAAATCAATAGTTTATCTAGAAGCAGAGAGTGCAACCTCTCTTTCTTCGGGTGGCTTCAAGCTCGGAAATAAGAAGTGATTTTCCTCGACATACTGTGCTCCGAACAGTCCTTTTTCTGCCCAGAAGTATCGATCTGTCGTATGCTCGTTACGTCTTACAAGCAACAGCGCTGGAGGAAGAATGCCGTGTGTATGAATGTACTTGCGTGCAGCCGTCACAGGCTTATCTTCGCCACTATCGATACTAAATTGAGGAATATGTTCTAGGATTTTGCGCCCTTCCTGGCGACGTCTACTCTTGCGCTTACGTCTCCTTGCCAAATCAATACCTCCTAATTTAGACCCTGAAATGCGATCGGGATTACAAAACATTGTTATTATAACCAAGGAGATTAGGAAATTTCAACTTTTCTTTACAAAATTTTGTCAGATGGCATTTAATGTGCCTTAACCTGATACAATTTTTGAGGGTTTTTGAAACGATTTGAAATTAGGTTGCGTCAAAATGACTTAAAGCTTCAGCAAAATCTCTGACTCCGCGAAACTGTCGATAGACTGAAGCAAATCGTACATAGGCAACTTCACTAACATTTTGCAAATATTGCAGCACCATTTCCCCGATTTCAACGCTGGTAACTTGATGGCGATCGCGTACTTGTAATTGCGCTTCGATTTCGTCAATGATCGATTCAAGATTTATTTGGGTGACTCCAGTTTTTTCACAGGCGCGAATCATGCCGCGCAAAAGTTTGGAGCGATCGAATGACTCGCTTTCGCCGTCACGTTTTAAAACCGTAATTGGCACAAATTCAATCCGCTCATAGGTGGTAAAGCGGCGCTGACAACTGAGACATTCACGTCTGCGGCGAATGCTACATCCCGACTCGGCCGAACGAGACTCCAAAACACGGCTATCGGTATGCTGACAAAACGGGCAAAGCATGACGTATCTCGGATTATGGATTTATTTATAGATAAAGTAGCGCTAAGCGCTACTTTATCTCATTAACTCTAAATTATAGTGGTCGATTGAAGCGATTTATAGGGGTTTGCGGATGAGTGTGTAAACACGAAAAAAAGGTAGTGGCAATTCATGAATTGCCACTACCTTTTTTATGCAAAATTATATATGGGGGATTAATTAGACAGCCAAAGCAGGTACTTTCAACTCGATCGCCGCAGGATAATCCAGTTCTGGATAAAGTGGGAAGCGATCGCATAAAGTTTGAACTCTAGCAATGCAATCGGCTTGGACAGCATCACTATCGGGACTTAATAGGCGATCGGCGATGATATTCGCAATTTCACGGAAATCAGATTCCTTTAAACCGCGAGAAGTCATCGCAGGGGAGCCAAGACGTAAACCACTAGTGACAAAAGGTGATTCAGGATCAAAGGGAACTGTATTTTTGTTAGCTGTGATATTCACACCGCTTACTAATAAATCAGCGACTTTACCAGTCATACCGATGGAACGGAGATCGACCAGCAATAAATGATTATCAGTACCGTCAGAAACCAGTTTAAAACCACGCTCCTGTAATTGCCCTGCAAGGGCTTGAGAGTTGGCAATTACTTGTCCAGAATAAGTCTTGAACTCAGGACGTAATGCTTCACCAAAAGCAACAGCCTTAGCGGCAATCACATGTTCGAGGGGACCACCTTGGGAACCAGGGAAAACTGATTTGTCAAACTTTTTGCCCAGCGCCGCATCACGAGTCATGATCAAACCGCCACGAGGACCGCGCAAGGTTTTGTGGGTGGTGGTGGTGACGACATCACAATAGGGAATTGGACTAGGATGATGTCCAGAGGCGACTAGCCCTGCAATGTGAGCAATATCTGCCATCAAGTATGCGCCCACTTCATCAGCGATCGCTCTAAACTTAGCGAAATCAATAATCCGTGGATAAGCAGAATAACCGCAAATGATTAATTTGGGCTTGTGTTGCAAGGCGAGATCGCGAATTTGGTCAAAATCTAACTGCTCGGTTTCTTTATTTAAGCCGTAATGAACTTTGTTAAACCACATCCCCGATACATTTACAGGCGAGCCGTGGGTCAAATGTCCGCCGTGGGACAAGTCCATGCCCATAAAAGTATCCCCTGGTTTCAGCAAAGTCAGGAATACGGCAAAATTTGCCTGTGCGCCAGAGTGGGGCTGGACGTTGGCATGGGCTGCGCCGAATAATTCTTTGATTCGCTCAATGGCGATCGATTCGATCTCATCGATAAATTCACAGCCGCCATAGTAGCGTTTAGATGGTAAACCTTCAGCATATTTGTTGGTCAATACAGAGCCTTGAGCCGCCATGACCGCAAGGGATGTGAAGTTTTCGCTGGCAATTAGCTCAATATTATTACGCTGTCTTTCGATTTCTTTACTGATAAAACCAGACACAAGGGGATCAGATGCGGCGAGGAGATTAAACAAGTTGGTCATTTTTCTGAGTTGCTTCTGAGTTGCTTCTTAAGTTGCTTTGGTTAGCATGAATCATTAAAAAGTCTAACTCAACAGTTAAGTAACTAGTAAGTAACTGGCTCGATATTTATCTTAACTTTTTAAGATTTGTGAGAGTCGCACCCCACGGGCGCGACTCTCACAGCCCTTTTGGGATTGCCATATCAATCAAGTGCGATCAATTTGGTATCCTTTTTACCCGTTTGAAAAATCCACCTTCAGTATGATGGGCTAAATTCAAAATATTTTCTACAAAAAACCATGAGCGGAAACGAGTCGCGCATTCAAGCCATTTATCAGATCACCAATCGCGAGCCAATGCCCAAGAAAGCACCAAAGCGCTTGGAAGAAATGTGGGCGACCGATGTGTTTACTTTAAGCAAGATGCAAGAATGTCTTCCAAAGACTGTCTTCAAGTCGATCAAGAAAACAATCCAAACTGGTGAAGTCCTTGATAGCTCAGTAGCTGACGCGATCGCCTTAGCGATGAAAGATTGGGCTATCTCCAAAGGCGCACTATATTACGCCCACGTCTTTTATCCTCTGACCAACGCTACGGCTGAAAAGCATGATGGCTTTATCTCCGTCCAAAGCGATGGTTCGGCAATCTCGGAATTTGCAGGCAAATTATTGGTACAGGGTGAACCCGATGGTTCTTCGTTCCCTAATGGCGGTATCCGCTCTACCTTTGAAGCACGCGGCTACACCGCATGGGATGTCACTAGCCCTGCTTACATCATGGAAACCGATAATGGTTCCACCCTGTGTATTCCCACAGTTTTCGTGTCTTGGACTGGTGAAGCCTTAGACAAAAAAACCCCATTGTTGCGATCGATCGCCGCAATGAACAAGGCTGCCACCAAAGTTTTGAAACTGATGGGCGAAAAAGAAGTTGCTCCCGTCAACTCTAGCTGTGGTGCTGAGCAGGAATATTTCTTGGTAGATGCCAATTTTGCCAACGCACGTCCTGACTTATTACTTGCAGGTCGTACCCTATTTGGTAAGCCATCGGCTAAGGGTCAGCAGTTTGATGACCATTACTTTGGTGCAATCCCAGAGCGCGTACAAGTATTCATGCAAGATGTGGAAGAGCGTTTGTATCGCCTCGGCATTCCTGCCAAAACTCGTCACAACGAGGTTGCTCCTGGACAATTTGAAATTGCTCCATTTTTTGAAGCTGCTAACGTAGCTACCGATCACCAACAAATGTTGATGACTATGTTGCGTTTCACTGCGAAAAAGCATGGATTTGTCTGTCTGCTTCATGAAAAACCATTTGCAGGAATCAATGGTTCGGGTAAGCACGTTAACTGGTCAGTTGGTAATGCGACCCAAGGTAACTTGCTCGATCCAGGTGATACACCTCACTCCAATGCTCAGTTCTTAGTTTTCTGTGGTGCAATCATTCGTGGTGTTCACACCTATGGACCTTTGTTGCGTGCAGTTGTAGCAACAGCCAGCAACGATCATCGTTTGGGTGCAAACGAAGCTCCTCCTGCGATCATCTCCATGTATCTCGGTTCTCAACTTGAGGATGTATTCGAGCAGATTCGTAAAGGTGATTTGAAGAGTTCTACTGGCAAAGGCACAATGAATATTGGTGTCGATACCCTGCCAATCTTGCCCACCGATCCTGGCGATCGCAACCGTACTTCTCCCTTTGCTTTTACTGGCAACCGATTTGAGTTCCGCGCTGTTGGTTCTGGTCAATCAGTGGCTGGACCTCTTGTTGCCATGAACACGATCTTGGCAGATTCACTCAACTGGATGGCTGAGAAGCTTGAAGGCGAAATTGCTAAAGGCGCGACATTGAGTGCGGCTATTGCTTCTGTCCTTAAAGAAGTAATGGAATTGCATGGCGCGGTCATCTTCAATGGTAACGGCTACTCTGAAGAATGGCACAAAATGGCTGTAGAAGAACGCGGCTTAGCCAATCTTCGCACCACTGCTGATGCATTGCCTGTTTTCAAAGAGACTTACATCGAAGAGTTGTTCAACAAGATGGGTGTTTTGACTCCCGTTGAGCTAGCTAGCCGCTTTGAAACCTATGCTGAGCAGTACATTCTCTCCATTGAAGTGGAAGCTAAGCTGGTTATTAGCATGGTTAAGACTTTAATTTATCCTGCGGCAACTCGCTATCTCACCGATCTATCCAATACTTCTCTGAGTTTGAAAGAAGTTGGAATTGATTTTGATAAGGAAAGCCTTGAGAAAATTGCTTCTCTCACCAAGTCAATGATGGATTCTGTGAGCAAGCTTGCTGACGCATTAGCCAAGCATGATTTTGCTTCTCCTGAAGAGCATATGCAGTTCCTTTCTGGTACTGTACGTCCTTTGATGGATGGTACTCGCTCTTTTGTCGATGCATTAGAAGGCGAAGTCGCTGACGACCTATGGCCATTGCCTACATACCAAGAAATGCTTTTCATTAAGTAGTTTCTCTTCTTTCAGCCCACAAATAGCAAACATCGCTTGCTATTTGTGGGCTTTTTGCTGACTTGAAAACCTATTAGATCTTTTTTATTAATCTCACTAAAATCCTAGTAAATGGCTTTTTTAGTTGACATAGAGTTATTATTACTATATATTCCCCGAAAAGAGGGTTTATTCTTTGACTAGAATCGATTAAGGAGAATCGATACCATGACGAAAACAGTGGTTAGTTTCGCAGCAAAAGTTTTCCTAGCGATCGCCTTTCTCGATTCATTAGCTCCTTTAGGGGCAATGGTAAAAATTGACAAATCTAATCTTTTAGCTGAAGCTCAAGTTAGAAGCATTCCACAGACTGGTAATCCATCCCTTCCGCAGATTGATCCAGTCCCTCCACGGGTTAACCCACAGATTCCGATTATCGATCCAGCTCCTCCACAGATTCCGATTATCGATCCAGCTCCTCCACAGATTCCGATTATCGATCCAACTCCTCCACAGATTCCGATTACCGATCCAGGCGTAATAACAAATCCCCCAGTAAAAACTGTACCTTCGCCCGCAGGAACAATTATACAAAGAAATGATCCCATAACCCCTGTACCAGTAAATCCAACACCAGAAGTTATACCTTCTAGCGAACAAACAACACAAACACAAGCAACACAAACAATTATCAACAAAACTACAGAAATTAATTTAGAGGCTGATCTAGAGGTAACTGAGGCGACTACGGAAATATCTTCCGAAACCAATCTAGGGACAACTATAGAAAGAGCCATAGAAACCAATCCAGAAGTACCTACTCAAACTACTAAAGTAACTAAAGCAACTACAGAGACTGCTAAACCTATTTCTATTAACCCATCTCCGCAGATCTCTCGTTCATCCATACCTATTGCACTGCCTTTAGCTCAAGTATCTAAATCCGAACCTACTTATTTCCCTTGGTGGTTATTGGCAGTAGTAGGTTTGGTCGGTGTAGGAGCAGTTGTAAAATATCGAAGGCAGCTTTTCCCTGTAAAAAGAGATATTCTCGATTTTTACTTAAAAGTTCCTCCACAGATACGAATGGATTATCCAGTTGTGGCTTTCGAGCGTCCACTGAATATATCAATTTCCGAAAGCCAGATTGAAGTTCAAATTTTACAAATGAAAAGCGAACAGTCGATATCCCAAGAAGTGCTAATTCCCATGAATAATTGTAATATTCAAGTTCAATCTCTAGAATTGAAAGGCGGACAGTCAGTGACTCAGGAAGTGCCGCTTTCTCTGTCTATGAATAACTTTAGCATTGAAATTACCCCTGAGTTTGATGGAGGTGAATTAACGATACTTAATGATTTGGAATAATAAACATTTATTCCAAATATTCAAAACCTATCCGAATTATTAATCAAAATTGGCTTAATCAAAATCTATCAAAATTAATGATCGAAACATCTAAATCAATCACATCTAAATCAATGACTAAAGAATCTAAAATTCAATCCATAGACGCACAGGTACACCCATCCGAACACTCGACTCTCTCCGATTTTTTTCGTCCGCAATTATCGAGATTGACGGGTAATAAAACCTTTGAAGAGGTCAAAACCAATCTGCAATCACAACTAGAATCACGGGTTAAGACTCAAGTATCGACATTGACGAACAATAAAACTTTTGAAGAAATCAAAGATGATCTTGTGCAATCTCAACTAGCTGTTTTGGCTGATAATGAAACCTTCCAAGAAATCAAGGCTAGTCTTGAGGAAGATTTTAAGACTGTCAAAATTATCCCTCCCGCTTTTAACAAAGAGTTTTACGAAACGGTCTTTCTATTTGTACTGAAAAAATTAGACGAACTCATTGCGATCGATATCCCCAGAGATATTTTGGCTGAAGCACTAAGTAGACACGAAAGCCTTCAAGAATACCTAAATGCAGAGGAATATCCACCAGATCGGCTTTTCAGAGTTGTACTAATGTTGGAGCAAACTATCCAAGCCAACTATGAGCCTTCTTTTAAGCCTGTTGCAGAAATTTTTGAAAAAAAAATCGAACTTGATGAGTTTGTTTTTCCGATCGCTCTCGAAATCGTTCTCAAAGCAGGTGAAATTGGAATTCTAGATGGCAAGATTATCAATCTTTCGCTTGGTTATTGCGCTATCAAGGGTAGTATTAAATGCAAATACGGTAAAGGGCTTGAACGGACAATTTTGGAAAATCATGATGAACCTCTAGAACACAATCAAATCTACACATTTAAAGAGGGTGTACCGATTAAGATCATTCAAGATATAACTAAATCCGTAAATTCAGTTCACTCCAAAATTGAATACGAAGCAGAATTTGGCTCTGAAGATCTCAATAGCTTTAAGTAGCTGGTTGCAATTAAATATAGGATGTTGTGGGATGGGCATCTTGCCCGTCAACAGGCTAGAAGCCTGTTCCACGCCCAATACTGTGTAGATTTATCGAAAAATCAATGATTTTTAATTAACCCGTTTCAACGGGTTTTAGCTTTCAGCCCGCAATTTATTGCAGGGCATTCACAGACTGCCCCCTAGCCCCCAACTCTGGGGGAACAAGAAATCGCCCCCTAACCCCCAACTTTTGGGGAGAAAATTCTTTCAAAGTCCCCCAGAATTGCGAGATTTAGGGGGCTTAGCTTAATTGATTGACAGCCATTTAGCTTAATTGATTGACAGCCATTTATATTACGATTTGTGACTGCTTAGGTGTAGATTTAATACATTTTAGAGTAAGAATGATAAAGAT
>JBAXTW010000081.1:0-20806 GCA_037129985.1 Pseudanabaena sp. ELA645
AATAAATGTGAAGTTGCTTCTATACTTTTCTTTTGTTTCCCGACAAGTCTATTAAAAAGAATGGAACAGGGAGATTTAAAAACCCCTAAAATCTATATGCTGTGAGAAGATAGAGTCGGCGCTTCGCGCCGACTCTATCTTCTGGATTTATTCATGACTTGGGAACTCTCTGACTTATTAAGGGCGATCGCTACAACCATCGTCATCGGCATTCATGCTTCCCATCATTGGTGGTTTGGTGTGAATGACACAACGACTATGAATCCTGAAATATTTATTGATACGATCATCAATCAGGTTGGACGCTTCACCGTACCGATGTTTGTGATTTTGTCTGGCTTCGCGCTTTCTAAGTCCGAAGAAAACCGACCATTTAACTTGAGAACTTTTATTCAGCGTCGCTTATGGCGCATTGTGCCGCCTTATATTCTATTTACACTATTGAATATTGTGGGACGATCGCAATTTCAAACAGCAGATTGGTTAGGGCGTGGACAACAGATTTGGCAAGCTCTCACGACTGGGATGGGGGATTATCATCTTTACTTTTTAGGAATCATTTTTCAATGCTATGTAGTTTATCCATTACTACGCCGTATTAATTTCTCAGCTAGAAATTTATATTTATTACTCCTTATTACATTTACTCTGTTTAGCTTGCGATGGTCAGCAGGAATGTTTAGCTGGTTCTCAAATATTTCAATATTTTTGCCAGATGGGAATCATGTCATCTATTGGTTGCCATATTTTCAGATTGGTATTTGGCTGGCTAGGGAGCAAGAATGGATAAATCAGTTAGTCGCAAAATGGCGATCGCGCTCTTGGGGATATATATTTGCGATCGCCGCAAGTTTGGAATTAAGTGAATTTTATTGGAGCGCCATATATAAAAGTTCGGCAGAAGCTGTAGGTCATTACAATCGCCCAACCGTAGTTTTAATGAGCTTGAGCTTTTTACTCTGGGCTATTTCTTGGCAAAATTCAAAGCCAAAAATTAGTGTGGTGGGCGAAGCCCACCACACTAATTTTTGGCTTGATCGTAAAACCTTCTCGGCGGCAAGTTTTACCACCTATCTAGTTCATGTCTGGGTGTTGAGAGCGATCGCTCCCCTTGAAATAGTGGGAGGAATTTTATTTGTGCCATTAGCAGCGTTCATCTCATGGGCGATCGGTATTGCTATCTGGAAACTTATCAAAAATAAGCGCTGGATCGCGATCGGACTGGGCGCGTAGAGTAAGTGCAAGCATAAATTAAAATTATTTTAAAAAAGTATAGACAAAACATCTCACACGAGTTATGATTGCCAATCGTGACTAAAAACAGAAACTAAGAAAAAACAAGTTAACTCTTGAAATTCTTAAGTCTGAGTCACGCATTGGTATAGAACTGCAAAGGCTTTCAAAAATCTTTCATCTATAACAACCAACCCAAGAGATTGTGTTTCTCACGTCTAGCAGTTTGGCTAGACATCTGCCGTAAGTCGTCTCGAAGTCCTTTAAACAGCCTTCAAAAACAATAATCCTTACTAAAGATCGAAACCGATCTCTTTTGAGCCTGTCAAAAATCTGCGACAACCATAATCGGTTAAGTCTGCAAGTCAAGCAAGCGGAGCTAAATTTTAATGACTGTCGGAATTCTCGGCACAAAACTTGGGATGACCCAAGTATTCGATTCGGATGGCAATGCGGTTCCTGTAACCGTTGTCCATGCAGGTCCCTGCACCATCACTCAAGTCAAAACCGACACCAAAGAAGGCTACAAAGCCATTCAAGTTGGTTACGGTAAGGCTCGTGAGAAGCTCATCTCTAAACCAGAGTTGGGACATTTAAAAGCATCTGCTTCTGAACCTGTAAAGCACTTACGCGAATATCGCCTAGATAGCGTTAGTGACTATACACTCGGTCAGACTCTAGACGTGAGCCAGTTTAAAGATGGCGACATCGTTGATGTAATTGGAACAAGCATTGGTAAAGGTTTCGCTGGTTATCAAAAACGCCACAACTTTGCTCGCGGTCCAATGGCTCACGGTTCTAAAAATCACAGACAGCCTGGTTCGACTGGCGCAGGTACTACCCCTGGTCGTGTCTATCCTGGTAAGCGCATGGCGGGTCGTCTCGGCGGCAAGCAAATCACCGTAAAGAAGCTAGTTGTAATCAAGGTTGATGCCGTGAACAATGTGCTTCTAATTAAAGGAGCCGTTCCTGGTAAGCCTGGTGCATTGCTTAACATCATTCCTACCGTAATTATCGGCAAGGCGAAGAAGTAAAGGCGAAGTAGAAATACTAAGTAGTTTGTTTGTGAGATCGAGAGAATTTAAGTTATGCCTATAGTAAAAGATTGGACAGGGAATGAGGTTGGTGAAATAGACCTAGATCTGCGTGTCGCTAAAGAAGCTACAGCCAAAGGTTTAGTTCATCGCGCCCTTGTCAGACAGTTGGCAAATGCCCGCCAAGGTACTGCAAGTAGCAAGACCCGCGCCGAAGTTCGTGGCGGTGGTCGCAAGCCATTCAAACAGAAAGGTACAGGTCGCGCCCGTCAAGGTTCAACCAGATCACCTCTGACCCGTGGTGGTGGTGCAATCTTTGGACCAAAGCCTAGAGATTACGATACCAAGATGAACCGTAAAGAGCGCCGCTTGGCTCTCCGTACCGCTTTCATCGGTCGCGCTGCTGATTTAATTGTTGTTGAAGATTTTGCCTTAAATTTGGCTCAACCCAAAACTAAGGAGCTATGCCAAGCGCTTGAGCGTTGGGGTGTAGTTGTTGGTAAAAAGACTCTAATCATCACCGATCGCAAAGATGAGAACGTAGTTTTATCTGCACGCAACATTGAGAAATTGCAATTGATTGCCGCCGATCAACTGAACATTTTCGACATTATTAACTCTGACAAAATTGTGGCAACTCGCTCGGCGATCGCTAGAATTCATGAAGTCTATGGTGGCGATGCCAAGTTGGCAACTGAGATCGTTCTAGTTGAAGATACGGTTGAAGACGCAGAATAACGGGCTTTAAGGAAAAACAAGAAACAAAATGGCTAAGATCCCTACCGAATTTGATCCCCGTCGCTTGCCCGACCTCATTCGCCGCCCTCTGCTCAATGAAAAGGCAACCCGACAACTAGAAAGCAACAAATATACATTTGATGTTTTTCATAATGCTACGAAACCTGAGATTAAAGCTGCGATCGAGAGCCTCTTCTCAGTAACAGTGAAAAAAGTAAATACCCATAACCCACCCGCACAAGCGCGTCGGATTGGTAAGTTTGCTGGCAAACGCGCTCAAATCAAACGAGCGATCGTCACCCTCGCTGAAGGCAGCAAAATCGATTTGTTCCCAGAGTTATAAGAATCCTTAACAACATCAGACAATTATGGGCGTTCGTGCATATAAACCGTATACCGCAAGTACAAGACAGACCGTAGTCTCTGACTTCGCGGAAATCACCAAATCAGAACCCGAAAAGTCTTTAACCACCCACGTTCATCGTAAAAGAGGACGTAATAACCGTGGTGTAATTACTAGCCGTAGACGTGGCGGCGGTCACAAGCGCTTATATCGGATCATCGATTTCAAACGCAACAAACGTGACATCATCGCCGAAGTCATTGCGATCGAGTACGATCCCAACCGCACTTCTCGTATTGCCCTCTTGCAATACGAAGATGGCGAAAAGCGCTATATCCTTGCACCCAAGGGAATCGCTGTTGGCAACAAAATCCAAGCAGGAACGGCGAACGTGCCTTTTGAAATCGGCAACGCTATGCCTCTATCAAACATCCCCCTCGGTACGATTGTTCACAACGTTGAATTCGTGCCTGGTAAGGGTGGTCAGATTGTGCGATCGGCTGGTGCTGGCGCTCAAATCGCGGCTAAAGAAGGTGATTTCGTCACCCTCAAACTTCCTTCTAGCGAAGTTCGCTTGATTCGCAAAGACTGTTTCGCCACAATCGGACAAGTCGGCAACCTCGATCACAGCAATATCAGTCTTGGTAAAGCAGGTCGTAGTCGTTGGTTGAACCGTCGTCCCAAAGTCAGAGGTATGGCGATGAACCCCATCGATCACCCTCATGGTGGTGGAGAAGGTTGCGCTCCTGTTGGACGCAGTGGTCCTGTTACTCCTTGGGGTAAACCAACCTTGGGTTACAAGACTCGCAAGAAGAAGAAACTCAGCGATGCCCTCATTGTTCGTCGCCGTCGCAAGTCCTCGAAGCGCGGTAAGGGCGGACGTAACGCCTAATTTTTTGCACTAAACAAATGCTAGGGGACTGCTTCGCAGTCGCCTAGCGCGAAGACTTATTTAGAGATTATAAATTATGACGCGATCGCTGAAAAAAGGTCCCTTTGTTGCCGATCACCTATTGACGAAAATTGAAAAGCTCAACGCCAAAGGCGAAAAGCAAGTAGTCAAAACATGGTCTCGCGCTTCCACCATCCTTCCCCAAATGATTGGGCATACCATTGCCTGTCACAACGGAAAACAACACGTTCCTGTATATGTCACGGAGCAGATGGTAGGACACAAACTCGGTGAGTTTGCCCCTACTCGCACCTTCCGTGGTCATGCCAAGAGCGATAAAAAAGCCAAGAGATAGGTAGACAGGTAGTTAAAATGATCCTCGCTCAAAACGAAATCCCTGCCGTAGCCAAATATATTCGGATGTCACCCCACAAGGTGCGTCGAGTACTAGACCAAATCCGTGGTCGTAGCTACCGCGAAGCACTGATGATTCTCGAATTCATGCCTTATCGCTCCTGCGAACCAATCACGAAAGTATTGCGTTCGGCTGTCGCTAATGCTGAACATAACGCAGGAATTGATCCTGCATCTCTATTTGTTAATCAAGCCTACGCTGATATGGGACCTAGCCTCAAACGCTTTCGTCCCCGCGCCCAAGGTCGTGCTTATCAAATTCGCAAGCCGACTTGCCACATTACGATTACTGTCAAACCATCGGAGGAAGAATAGGTATGGGTCAGAAGATTCACCCAACAGGGTTACGCCTCGGCATCACCAAGTCCCACCTTTCCCGTTGGTACGCTGATGTAAACCGTTATGGCATCCTCGCTGAGGAAGACCACAAGATCCGCAAGTTTATCGAAAAGACCCTCAGTAATGCAGGTATTGCCGATATCTTGATTGATCGCAAAGCCGACCAAGTTGACCTCGAAATCCGCACCGCTCGTCCTGGTGTTGTCGTCGGTCGTGGTGGCGCTGGTATCGAACAATTGCGTGTCGGACTTGTAAAGCACCTCGAACATGAGGGTTCGATCAAAAAGACTGGGACTAGTCAAGTTCGGATTAATGTCACCGAAGTAACCAAGGTTGATGCGGAAGCGCCTCTGATCGCTGAATACATCGCTCAACAAATCGAACGTCGTGTTTCCTTCCGTCGTGTAGTCCGTCAAGCGATCCAAAGAGCGCAACGTGCAGGCATCGAAGGTATCAAGGTGCAGATCAGCGGTCGTCTTAACGGCGCTGAAATTGCTAGAACCGAATGGGTTCGTGAAGGTCGTGTTCCTTTGCATACATTGCGTGCAGACATTGACTATAGCTATAAAACTTCCAGCACTATCTATGGTGTCATTGGCATCAAAGTCTGGATTTTTAAAGGCGAAATTATTGCAGGCGAAGAAGCTCCTACGCCAGCCGCCCAACCCCGTCGTCGCCAGCAACGTCGCCCTCAGTTTGAGGATCGTTCTAGCGCTGAAGGATAAACTTCTGTCACCCTTGAGTTCTGAATCATGTTAAGTCCTAAACGTACAAAATTTCGTAAGCAGCAACGCGGTCGGATGGCGGGTCCCGCTACCAGAGGAGCGGAAATCAACTTTGGTGATTACGCCATGCAGGCTTTAGAGCCTTGTTGGATTACCGCCCGTCAGATAGAATCGGCAAGACGTGCTATGAACCGCTATATCCGACGCGGTGGCAAGATCTGGATTCGTATTTTCCCCGACAAACCCGTAACCATGCGTCCTGCTGAAACCCGTATGGGTTCTGGTAAAGGCGCTCCCGAATTTTGGGTGTGTGTCGTCAAGCCTGGTCGGATCATGTTTGAAGTCGCAGGTGTGACTGAAGAAATCGCTAGAGAAGCGATTCGTCTGGCTGCATCCAAAATGCCAATCAAAACTAGCTTTGTTATCCGCGAGAAGGAGTAAAAATATGGCGCTCCCCAAAGTCCAAGAAACTAGAGAGCTATCTGATGATGAGTTGCAAGCGCAAATCTTGACCGTCAAGAAGGATCTATTCGATCTGCGTTTCAAACTAGCAACTAGACAGCCCGTGCAGCCTCACCAGTTCAAACATGCAAAGCATCGTTTGTCCCAACTGATGACTGTCGAGCGCGAACGCCAGTCCAGAGCTTAAGAGTTATATTCCCAAAAGTAAAAGCCCAAAAGTAAAAGACACAGGAGTTTTAGCAATGGCAGTTAAAGAGAAAGTTGGCCTCGTGGTCAGCGATAAAATGCAGAAAACGGTAGTTGTAGCGGTCGAAAACCGTTCTGCTCACCCCAAATATGGAAAGATCGTGGTCAAAACGACTAAGTTTAAAGCCCACGATGAAGAAGACAAAACCCGTGAAGGCGATCGCGTCAAAATTCGGGAAACCCGCCCCCTTAGTCGCACAAAGCGGTGGGAAGTTGTAGAGATTCTCTCATCTAGCTCGGAAGCATAAGTCATGATTCAACAAGAGTCTTATTTAAATGTGGCGGATAACAGTGGAGCCAAAAAACTGCTCTGTATCCGCGTCTTGGCTGGCGGTAATCGTGCTTTTGGCGGAGTTGGTGATGTAATTATCGCCACTGTCAAGGATGCCGCACCGAATATGCCAGTCAAAAAATCTGATGTTGTCCGCGCCGTGATTGTGCGTACTCGTAGTTCGATCAACCGTGATAGCGGCATGAGAATTCGTTTTGACGACAATGCTGCTGTAATCATCAACCAAGACGGCAACCCCAAAGGAACCCGCGTGTTTGGTCCAGTTGCGCGGGAATTACGGGATAAAAATTTCACCAAAATTATCTCCCTAGCGCCAGAGGTACTGTAATGCCCTTCAAACCCAAGCCTAAGTATCGTGGAAACCGTAAATCATTTAAGATTCACGTCCAAAAAGACGATGTAATCCAAGTGATTTCAGGAAGCTCTAAAGGCACTGTTGCTAAAGTTCTCCAAGTTTTCCCTAAAGACAGCACTATTCTCGTTGAAGGCGTGAATGTCAAGACGAAGCATGTCAAGCCTCAAGCTGATGGTGAGTCTGGACAAACGATCACCCGCGAGTTTCCGATTCACAGTTCCAAAGTTTTGTTGTACTCCGAAAAGGAAAAGACCGCTAGCCGTTCTTGCTATACCTTTACGGAAGATGGCAAGAAGGTAAGAATGCTGAAAAAAACTGGCGAAATTGTTGATGCTGTCAAAACTGACAAAAAATAATTCTAAACACCTGATCCAGCCCTGACCAAGCCCAGGAAAAACCATTGAGGAAGATAAAATGCTAGCCAAGTTCACCGAAGTCTATAAGAATCAGGCTGTTCCCAAATTAATGGAGCAGTTCAAGTACACCAATATTCATCAAGTTCCCACATTCGAGAAAGTGGTGATTAATCGTGGTCTGGGCGAAGCCGCTCAGAATGCGAAGTCCCTCGAAGCTTCTTTAATCGAAATTGCGACGATCGCTGGTCAAAAGCCCGTCGTAACTAGAGCAAAGAAGGCGATCGCAGGTTTTAAACTGCGTCAAGGAATGCCCGTAGGCATGGTGGTGACACTCCGCCGCGACAAGATGAACAACTTTTTGGATCGTCTAATCAACTTTTCATTGCCTCGCATCCGTGACTTTCGCGGTGTTAGCCCTAAGAGCTTTGATGGACGCGGCAACTATACCCTCGGTGTGCGCGAGCAACTTATCTTCCCCGAAATCAGCTACGACAGTATTGAGCAAATTCGGGGGCTTGATATTTCCATCATTACCACTGCCAACACGGACGAAGAAGGACGTGCGCTCCTGAAAGCAGTTGGTATGCCCTTTAGAGAATCATAAGTAGATCGAATTAGGAGATAAGGATGGCTACCAACGACACCATCTCGGACATGCTGACCCGCATTCGCAATGCAACACTTGCCAAGCACCAAACAACTTCCATTCCTGCCACAAGAATGACGTTGAGCATCGCCCGAGTGATGAAACAAGAAGGTTTCATCGTAGATTTTGAAGAAACAGGCGAAAGTATCGACCGTGCATTGGTCGTTGCCCTCAAATATGAAGGCAAAAATCGTCAATCGATTATCAAGCGCCTCAAGCGAGTCAGCAAACCTGGTTTACGGGTTTACTCCAACTCCAAAGAATTACCCCGTGTATTAGGTGGGATCGGCATTGCGATCATTTCCACCTCTAAAGGGATCATGACCGATCGCGAAGCCCGTAAACAGGGTGTCGGCGGTGAAGTCCTTTGCTATATCTGGTAATTCAGATCTTTTAGGTTATCTATCTAGATCTGGTAATTCAGGCTGTTAACTCAGCAAATAACATCACAAGCAACGGAAAACAGACATGTCTCGTATTGGAAAACGTCCCATTCCTCTTCCCCCTAAAGTTGCGGTCTCCATCGTAGGGCAAGAGGTAACTGTCAAAGGACCGAAAGGCGAATTAAAGCGTGTGTTGCCAAACACCGTAGAAATTCTCCAAGAAGAAAGCAACTTGATTGTCAATCGCGCCAATGAGTCTCGTCCTGCAAGGCAACAACACGGACTCTTTCGCACCCTCGTTGCCAACATGGTCGAAGGTGTATCCACTGGCTTTAAGCGCAAGTTGGAAATTCAAGGGGTTGGTTATCGCGCCAACCTGAACGGCAGCAATATTGTCCTTACTGTTGGCTATAGCCATACGGTTGACATCATTCCTCCCGATGGAGTTTCTCTAGGCGTTGAAGATGCTGCTGGCAAAAAAGTCCCTCAAGGAACATTCATTGTTGTTGAAGGGATTGACAAAGAAATCGTCGGTAACTTAGCGGCTAAAATTCGCGCTGTACGCCCACCTGAAGTATACAAAGGTAAGGGTATTCGTTACCTTGGTGAATTCGTCAGACGTAAGGCTGGTAAGACTGGTAAAAAATAAGGTATAAAAATCATGAGTGCTAATAGTCGTAGACAAGCAACCATAAGCCGCCACAAACGAATTCGCAAAGGGATGTCAGGTACGCCCGAACGTCCTCGCCTTGCAATTTATCGTTCTAACAATCACATCGTGGCGCAGGTGATTGATGATGTAGCCCAACATACTCTCGTGGCTGCATCTACCCTCGAATCAGATGTCCGTGCGAGCAGTAGCTCCACTGCCAATTCTGAAGCTTCGGCAAAAGTCGGTGCTTTGATTGCCGAAAGAGCGATCGCCCAAGGAATTACCAAGGTCGTATTTGATCGCGGTGGAAACCTCTATCATGGAAGAGTCCAAGCTCTCGCTGAAGCAGCCCGCGAAGCAGGTCTCGACTTCTAATGTATCCAACAGTGAATTAGTAGATAGAAAAATATGGCTAAGAATAGAGAATCAAGACCAGGTGGTCGCGACAGTGGCAGCGGCGACAGTGGCGATAACAAACGCGATGAGAAACGCAAAGGTAAGCGCGAAGGTAAGAAAAACGATCGCGCTCGTACCGAGAAAGAATCCGAATGGCAAGAACGGGTAGTCCAAATCCGCCGTGTAACTAAGGTTGTCAAGGGTGGTAAAAAACTCAGCTTCCGTGCGATCGTGGTCGTCGGTAATGAGAAAGGACAAGTTGGTGTTGGTGTTGGCAAAGCTGC
Source organism: Pseudanabaena sp. ELA645 (assembly GCA_037129985.1). Classification (GTDB taxonomy): domain Bacteria; phylum Cyanobacteriota; class Cyanobacteriia; order Pseudanabaenales; family Pseudanabaenaceae; genus Pseudanabaena. The sequence continues at coordinate 9,791 of JBAXTW010000081.1, forward strand.
TGACGTAATCAACGCCGTCAAAAAAGGTGTTGCCGATGCTAGAAAACATGCGATCGACGTGCCTTTGACCAAGAGCAATTCTATCCCTCACCCTACCAATGGTATCGGTGGCGGCGCTAAGGTAATCATCCGGCCTGCATCCCCTGGTACTGGGGTAATTGCTGGTGGAGCCGTGAGAACAGTTCTTGAACTTGCTGGAGTCAAAAATATTTTGGCGAAGCAACTTGGTTCGAGCAGCCCTCTCAACAATGCCCGTGCAGCGATTAATGCGCTTTCCACATTGCGTACCTTTGGCGAAGTTGCCAGAGCGCGTGGAATTACGCTGGAACAGCTATTTAATTAATGAAATTACAGCGCCGTGCGCTGTAATTTCACCAACGATAAGTGAGAAATAACTATGAGAATTGACGATCTTCAGCCTCAAGAAGGCTCACAGCATCGCAAACGTCGCATCGGACGTGGAATTGCCGCAGGGCAAGGTGCTAGCGGTGGTTTCGGTATGCGTGGTCAAAAATCTCGTTCAGGTCGTCCCACCAGACCTGGCTTTGAAGGTGGTCAAATTCCCCTTTACAGACGAGTACCCAAACTTAAGCATTTTACAATTGTTAACCCTAAACATTTCACAATTGTTAATCTTGACCAATTAAGTGATTTACCTAGTGGCACAGTAGTAAGCCTTGAGTCTTTAATGGACGCAGGAATTATCACCCAAAACGACGGTGTGTTAAGGGTATTAGGAAGAGGCGAAGTTAGCACAGCGCTGACTGTTCACGCTCATTCGATTACTGCATCTGCTAAAGCTAAAATCGAAGCGGCTGGCGGCACTGTTGAAGTCGCAGCCTAATTAAAAGAGAATATGTGGCGAAGTGCTTTGCGCTTCGCCACATATTCTCTTTTTTGGTTTTAATTTTTGATTTTAAGTTTAGGCAAGGGACTTAAGCCCCTTGTTACTCGACAGCGCTTTACAATATTTAGATATCAATTAATTTTTTGGTTGGGCGATCGCCCAACACATAATCACTAGCTTTGAGGTAAGTGTCGTTATGGTTGTAAGTAAAGGAAAGACCCCAACAGCACAAGAAACCTTTATGCAAATGGCTCAAGCCGCAGGGTTGCGTGGTCGTTTGCTGGTTACTGTTGGCGTTTTAATATTAGTAAGACTGGGAATTTATTTGCCATTACCTGGGGTTGATCGCCTACGATTTACGGAAATCGTCAAAAATAACGCCGTAGTTAGTTTTTTAGATATTTTCTCTGGTGGCGGTTTGTCGCTACTTGGTATTTTTGCCCTTGGCATTTTGCCATTTATTAATGCCTCGATCATTATGCAATTAATGACCTCGGCGCTACCAACTTTAGAAAATCTCCAAAAGAATGAAGGTGAAGCAGGTCGAAGAAAGATCTCTCAGTACACCCGCTATGTAGCCTTTGTCTGGGCGATGATTCAGAGTTGGGGATTGGCAGTTTGGGTGCAGAACTCAGGCGTATTATCTGAGGTAAGCAGTAACTGGATCACGATTGGTGATGGTCGGGTAATTCTTTCTAGCTTTATTTTTCAGACAACGATGGCTCTCGCCGCAGGATCGATGTTTGTGATGTGGGCTGGTGAACTAATTACTGAAAAAGGTGTGGGTAATGGCGCTTCACTACTGATTTTTATTAGTATTGTTGCCAACTTACCAAAATCTCTCGGTGATACGATCGCTCTAGCTCAAAAAGATAGCTCACGAGTTGGCGGGGTGATCCTGCTGCTGGTGATTTTCTTGGTAATGATCGTGGGCATCGTATTCGTGCAGGAAGGTACGCGACGCATCCCGATTATTTCGGCACGTCGTCAGGTCGGTCGCAAGCTCTATCGTGAACAAGCTTCTTATTTGCCATTGCGCTTAAATCAAGGCGGTGTTATGCCAATCATTTTCGCTTCATCGGTGATGATTTTGCCAGCTTACTTGAGTCAAAGTATTAACAACGAAGCATTTGTGGCGATCGCTACTTGGGTATCTCCGAGCGGCGCTGGTCACATTCCTGTATATATGTTGTTAATTCTCGGTTTTAGCTTCTTTTATTCGACATTGGTATTAAATCCTGTGGAGTTGTCGCAAAATCTAAAGAAGATGGGTAGCAGTATTCCCACAGTCCGCCCAGGGAAGGCGACATCAGACTATATTGGTGCGGTTCTCAATCGGTTAACTTTACTTGGTTCCGTGTTTTTATGCGGAATTGCGATTATTCCTAGTGCTTTGGAAAAAGCCACAGGCGTATCCACATTTAGCGGAATTGGTGCGACTTCGTTACTGATTTTGGTAGGTGTGGCGATCGAAACTTCGAAGCAAGTTCAGACCTATGTGATCTCTCAACGTTATGAAGGCATGGTTAAACAATAATGCCTAGAGTAATTTTGATGGGTCCACCTGGAGCTGGGAAAGGAACTCAGGGTGAGATTTTGGCAGATACTTGGCAAGTGCCGAAAATTGCCCCTGGGGATATTTTTCGCGCTGAAATTAAGCAGCAAACTGAATTAGGACTGAAAGTTAAGTCTTTTAGTGATTCTGGTCGTCTGGTTCCTGATGAAGTTGTAATTGAGGTAATTGAGGCGCGATTGAAGCAGCCAGACACTCAAGTCGGTTGGATTCTGGATGGATTTCCCCGTACTGTTGCTCAAGCTGAGGCTCTGGATACTTTACTGGTTGAAATCAATCAGCCCTATGATTCGGTAATCAATCTTGATGTGCCTGATCAGTTTTTAATTGATCGCTTATTAGCAAGGGCGATCGATCAAGGGCGTGTTGATGACACTGAAGAGGTGATCAAAAATCGTCTCGAAGAGTACAACGCTAAAACCAAACCATTGCTGGAATTTTATGGTGAGAATGTTACTCAAATTGATGGCACACCGTCGATGCCAGAGGTAACAGAAACCATCAAAAAATTCTTTGCTGCTTAGAGTAAAGGATTATTGAGCGGCTTCGCCGCTCAATAATCCAAATATCAGAATTCACACTAAATTTAGGAGAAGTTGCTTGTCAAAAGAAGATTCTATTGAAATGGAAGGGACGGTAAATGAGTCACTTCCTAATGCTATGTTTCGAGTTGCTCTCGATAATGGCTTTAATGTCCTCGCTCACATTTCGGGCAAGATCCGCCGCAACTACATCAAAATTTTGCCAGGCGATCGCGTAAAGGTGGAGCTAACCCCTTATGACCTCACCAAAGGACGCATTACCTACCGTCTTAAAAACCAAGGCGGCGGGAAAAAATAATAAGTGGGGCGGCAAAGCCGCCCCACTTATTTTATGTCTATTTGATTCCTTGGTTCTGAAATAAAAAGGATAATGGATAACAAGGATTCTCGGCAAATCCTAAAATACCGCGATCGCGATGTTCGTATATTAATTGATCGTTGGCATCAAAAAGGAATGTTGCACCACGCTGAGTCATGTATGAAGCATCAGGGACATAGGCTTTCCAATTACCAAGAACTTCTGCCATATTTCGTAATCGCAACGTGGCTAGTTCAAAGGGGCGCTGAAATCCACTACCACCCGCCCATTTAAAGAAAGCGCCTTTTAATTCAGGCAATGGTGCAGCTTTGATTACTTCGTTATCGGCAATTAATTGTGGTGCGTGGCGATCGCCTCGATAACCCCGAAACACTTCTTTTAATGTGCCTTGGCTACCAATTCCTGCACACATCAACATTAAATTGACCCAAGCACTTTGTCCAGATGACAGTAATGGAAACTTAGTTGTTAGTCCTGCATAGAGATCCCATTGGCGATGGAGTTCTCCAATGGGATCAACAAATAACCAATTTTCATCGAAACCTGTAAATTTGCAAAAATATTGTCCCGATTGGCGATCGCCAATTCCTACTGCCCTAACCGCGATTCCTACTGATTGAATCCGCTCAATTTCTCTCTGTATCCACCAAATATATTCAAGGCTATCAAAATCTCCTAATTGCGAAAGCACTAAAATCAATCTGCGTGATGATGATGGACAACCATCAAAAATTGAGGCGATCGCTCCATCGCTAACGCGCAGTCGTTGGGTTTGACTAAGGATTTTGAATGGATCTTGTTGCATAGTCTGTATTAATTCATTACAACGTACTTTTTCAGTATTTACAGAAATTGCTGGGGAAACATTGCCTAATAATGTCTGCTGTAAGTGAGTACTTTTCAAATAAATTCTCAATTAGACTAAGAGCTTACTATGCTTCGAGATTTGTGATCACACTATTTAGAATGCGATCACCATTGCTGTACATCGTGAGTTTTAAGCGATCGCTTTTTAATATTTAGATGTACACTTAGATGTACAGATGGTTTCAAAAATAATGCTGTCCAATATTCCGATTACAGAAGCAAGACACGAATTAACCTCTTTACCTGAAAAGCTCACCCAGCAAGGCGGTACACTTGCGATTACCCGCAGAGGCAAGCCCGTCCTTGCTGTGATGACATGGCAACATTACGAAGCAATACTCGAAACCTTGGAAATACTTGGTGATGTGAACCTCATTACTAACTTGCGTCAAGGGATTGCCGAGGCAAAATCAGCACAGGGAATAGATTGGGAATCAGCTAAGCGAGAATTGGGTTTGTAATGTATCGCATCGTCATTCAGCCTACAGCTTTAAGGTTATTGAAAGAAATCAGCGATCGCCGCATCCGTCAAAAAATTAGCGATCGCATCGACAAGCTCCAAGAATCTCCTGAAATGCAAGGGAAACCATTAATTGGTGAACTAGATGGTTATTACAGCGTGCGTGCTGTTGGACAAAGATATCGCATCATTTACGCGATCGAGCAATCTCAAGTTACGGTAATGGTTGTAGCTTTAGGGATTCGGAAGGATGGCAGTAAGCAGGACGTATACGCTCTTGCTAAAAAATTACTGCGATTAGGACTTCTAGATGAGCCAAATGATGAGCAAGATGATGATTAAAATCCAGAATTTGAGAATAGAACTTTGAATATTCGGAAGTGATAGAAAAGGCGATCGCTATTTCTGTGAGTCGTGAGTTCTAGGCGATCGCGTCAACGATTTACTTCTGAAATATAGAAATAGTTAGTTATGGAAATAAACCCAAACGAACCCATAATTTTCGAGCAGCTACCTGAGCAACACTGTTCATCTTTAAATTTTCTACAGTGACCTTTCCAACCGCAGTAATTCCCATAACCATACCAACTTCGTAACTACTCAGGTACTAGCCGTAGGATTGAGAATAAACAAAAACACTACCAGTAGCGTTTTGATTGTCTTTCTTAATCGAGTAAACCCTTATCTATTCTCAATAAGAACTATTTTTAAGATGTTATTGATAACAGTCTTTCATTGAAAAAGTGCTGAAACACTTGCTAAATGGATATTTTATGCTTTTTACTCCACACCTGAGTAGTTACGAAAAAACAAAGGATAAAGCTTGGACTGATGAAGAGTTTATGGCTTTAGCTGATGATGGCGATCGCTACGAAATTGTAGATGGAGAGTTGGTAAACTTGGGCAATTCAGGCATGGAGCATGGGAATATTGGCATATTCCTTGGTGGGCTAATCGAGATATTTGTAAGACAGCATAAACTTGGTGTTACTTGTGACTCTAGTACAGCATTTAAAATGAAAGGAGGTAACAAGCGATCGCCCGATATTTCTTTTGTGAGTAAAGAGCGATTGATTGGGCTAAAACGATTGCCTAAAGGCTTTTTTGATGGTACGCCCGATCTAGTTGTTGAGATTATCTCTCCAGGCAACACCTTTGACGAAATTCACAACAAGATTGAAGAATACTTTGCAAGTGGAACTAGACTGCTGTGGGTAATCCATCCTGATGAAAGATATGTGCTGGTTTACCATAGCCCTCAGCCCGATCGCCTATTGCGAGGCGATGATATTTTAGATGGAGAAGATGTAATTTTAAACTTCAAGGTTCCAGTCAGCGAGTTGTTTAGAACTTTGTGGTTCTAGTTGAGGAGTTAGAAACCATTTAAGAATTATCTAGATCCCCCCCAGCCCCCCTTACGAAAGGGGGGACAATCAATTAAATTATCTTCTTCCCCCTTTTTAAGGGGGATTGAGGGGGATCTCTTAGAGTCTTTAACCGTAGAAAGTGATTGTTAGAACTTAGTAGAAGCATTCACATTATTGGACGGCTGCAAAGTCGCAATTTGTTGCTGTACTGATGGAGAATACAACCGCAAATAGTTCCAATAATTACCGAGAACCTTGGAAACATAATCCCTAGTTTCTTCGTAAGGAATGCTATTCACAAACTCATCGGGATCGCCCACACCACGAGACTCAACCCAACCAGCCACAGCGCCAGGTCCCGCATTATAACTAGCCACCGCTAGCATGGAGTTATCGCCATATCGACTGTGGGTATAGTCCAGATACCAAGTTCCGAAACTAATATTGTCCACAGGATTATCTAAATTGTAATTGGTTAGCCCTTTTTTGCTGGCAATCCATGATCCCGTATCAGGCATGATTTGCATTAAGCCGATCGCCCCGGCACTAGAACGGATTTGAGCTTCAAATCTTGACTCTTGACGCATTAAACCAATTACGAGAGCAGGAGAGAGTTTCCGTTCGCGTGACCAGTTTGCAATAATATCCCAATAATGGAATGGATAGAGCGACTGCATGTAAGCAGGGTGTTGTTTGAGCTTGACGATCTCTGCTTTTTGAGCAGGGGAAACATCTAGCCAATCCAAACTTTCCAGAGTTTTAATCCCAGTTAAATTATCTTGAACTGCTACGCGCAGCACACCATCGGTAAAGACTTCATTGGGTTCGAGATTGCGCTTGTTCTTAATCTCAGTTTGCCATTGCGATCGCGCATCACGATCTAAACCCAGAATATACAATTCTTGCAGTTTTGCCGATCCCGCAGGTAAAGCTTGTCTAGCACTGGGAATAGATATTGCTGGCGCTGTATATCTCGCGGTGGTAAAAGTGCCGACTTGCCAACCAAGGGAAGAAGCCGATCGCCATGCGTAATAAGATTCAGGATGTTGACGAATCGCAAATTCAAAGAACTTCTTGGCTTTGGCTTTATCGCCAATCTGATTCGCCCATTTCCCAGCCCAAAAAGTTGCTTCCGCCGCCGCTTCACTCTTGGGGCTACTCGCCATCAACATCTCAACCGTGGCGATCGCATTAGTCAATTGACCAGCCCGCCCTTGCCCTTTGGCAATCCGCCAACGCAATTCACCCGCAGCATCACTATCACCATATTTCTCTAGCAATAGATTACGATGACCGCTTGCAGACTTGGGACTACCCAGTTTATCTTCCAAAAGCCCAGCCTTAATTCCTAAAGCTTCACCCGCCGCTTCGGGATAATTGGCGATAATCCGATCGCAAGCCGCAACTCCCGCTTCAGCCGAATCAATCTGCGTAATCCGAACTAGAGCGCGTGGGGCTTGAGGGCTGGTGGGAAATTGCTGCACTACACGATTGTAAGCGGCGATCGCTGCATCAGTTTGGCGACCACGCTGTAAACTACGCGCATATTTATAAGCAGTAATCGGATTGGAAGTAGCACGAGCATAAGCATTAGCCGCTTTACCGAATTCAAATTTATTGAAATACGCATCAGCGATCGCCCACCATTGATCGCCCGTGAGGTTAGGCGAACTGGCGACGAGACGATCTAAAAATGGCTCCACCTCTTTGTAATCGCCAAAATGGGTGGCTAGATGGGTCAGTAAATCAACGCGGTTAGGGGCTTGGGATAATAAACGCAGGACAACTTCTTGCGATCGGGGATGGGCGGGAAATTTATCTAAAAGCTGTTGAGTTTGTCCCAAGGCAAATAATGCTTCGGCGGCGGCAGAACTTTCAGGAAAATTCTTTAAAATCGTTTCCCAATTAGCCTTTGCCGATGGTAAATCTCGCGCTTGAGTTTGTGCCTGTGCGCGTTTGAGTAGTACAAAATCCGCCAACACTGGATATTCTATTTCCAATTTATCCAGAGCCGCGATCGCTTCTTTAGGCTTGCGACTATTGACATAGAGATCGGCAAGTACAAACCGAGCGCGAATACGGTCAATAGTGGAATCCTGTTGATTGGCTTGGGTTTCTAACTTAGCCAGCCTTTGATCGATGGGAGAATAGGTAAGGGGATCGAAAGATTTACTGTCTCGGTTATTAGCTAAGCTAGCATTTACAGCAAGATTTGACTCAGAGGAAGCTGTAATTAGTGGGGCGCTAGCTCCTGCTAATGTGGCACTGAGCATTAGTACGATTGACCAACGCATTAATTTTTTCATCCTGATACGTTCTTAACCAGCAGCATCTTAACATTCTTTTAAGTATTATGACTTACCCTACGGCTAATCAGGTAAATGTTCGGGATTAAATCTTTGCGATCGCTTTCCTAGTTTTTTTTGATGGTGCTTAGAGCGATCGCTTCTACTAAACCATCTAAGGTATATTCCCCCGCCTCACAATCTACTCGTCCCAATAATTCATAGCAAGTCTTAGAAGTCTGGGGACCAATGGAGGCAATAGTCACATCCGCTAACCACGATCGCCAAGTTTCGTTAGGTGCAACTTGATCTAGTAATTGACAAAAATGCTTGACGGTTTTGGAACTGGCAAAGGCGATCGCATCTAAATTCTGAGTTTGGATCGCCTCTAGCGCTATAGGATCGATCGCTTCAGGACAGCCTGACTCATAGGCAGGAATCGCATCCACAATCGCGCCATGCTTTTGCAATTGCTCTACTAGAATTTCGCGCCCGCCCGACTCGACTCGCGGAAATAACATTTTTTTGTCAGTTAAAACATGATTAGGAATTGCTAAAAAAGCATCAACTAACGCATCTGCGATAAAATCTGTCGGTACTAAATCGGGCGTAATCCCATAACTTGCGAGTACTTCCGCCGTTTTACGTCCGACAACTGCGATTTTGAGAGAATGTAAGGCGCGACTATCTTTACCAGAATTTTTTAGCCGTCCAAAAAAGCTATCAACGGCATTTGCTGAAGTTAAGATTAGCCAATCATAGTTAGTCAAAGAGGCGATCGCTTGATCCAAAAATTCCCAACTTGTCGGCGGTAAAATTGCCAGAGTCGGCATTTCGATTACTTCTGCACCCCGACTAGTCAGTAAATCCGTAAATTGACTCGCCTGACCTGCCGACCTTGTTACTAAAATTCGTTTACCTTGCAAGGCTAATTTTTCCTTTGCTAAACCATCTAAATCATCTAAATTTTCCAATGATTGCAGTCGATGACTAGCCAATTGCTCATGAAACTTAACGACTTCACCGACAATAATCACCGCAGGGGATAGAGAGCCTTCAGGTAATTTCGACTGAATATTTGCTAAAGTCCCCGTCCATACCTGTTGATCGGCGCGTCCACACCACCGCACGATCGCAATTCCCATATCCCCAGATTTCCCCGCACTCAATTTCTCCAGTAATTCCGTCAGATTATTTGTCCCCATCAAAATTACTAGCGTCGGTATTTGGGCGATCGCTTCCCAAGGCAATCGATGCAGATCATGTCCCGTCATCACCGCAAAACAAGAACTCGCTTCCACTTCGGTTAATGGAATCCCTGCCAACATGGGTGCAGCGATCGCGCTGGATATACCTGCTACAATTTCCCATTCACAATTAGCGGCTTGTAATGCTGATATCTCAGGTAGCGATCGCCCAAATATCCAAGGATCGCCGCTCTTGAGACGCACCACCCGCTTTCCTGCTAGGCAATAATCCACCAGCATTTGATTGATTTCGGCTTGTTTGATGCTTTCCTGTCCGCCGCGTTTACCCGCTATGATCCGAGTAGCTGCTTTCGGTGCAAGATTGAGTAAGGTGCGATCGACCAGCGCATCGCTAATAATCACTTCAGCCGCGCCGATCAAGTCCCTAGCGCGAACCGTCAAAAACTCCACACCTCCAATCCCTGCACCAACAATAAAAACTTTACCGTTCACAATTTTGTCCATACTCGATAACTAAATATTAGCTAAGCTTTGGAATTATGAATTACGAATTATCAATTACGAATTACGAATGAGGGAATTACGAATTATCAATTACGAATTACGAATGAGGAAATTTTAATTCGTAATTCGTAATTATTCCTTCCCCTTCGCACTTTTCTGGATGCTGCCAATAATCCGACATAGTTCTTCTACGTCTGGATGTATGCTTTCAAATTCTTTTTGTGTGAGGTAATCGGTATCTTTTAATAGTCTTAGCCAGTAACTTGTTTCACGGGCTTCTTTGTAAGCTATGGATAGTTTTGAAATAAAGTCAGCTTTTGACTGACCCCCGATCGCTTCTTCAACATTTGCGCCGATACTGGTTCCAGATCGCAATATTTGTTTAGACAGAACATATTCTTTTTTTGTGTTTATGAGATGTTGATGAAGTCTAACTATACGCACAGCAAATGCATAACTTTTTGTTTGGACTACGTTTTCGGGTTTCATAAGGGATCAAAATTACGAATTACGAATTACGAATTACGAACTGATGTTTCGTGAAATCGTTCCAAGCAACATAAGTTACGAATCATAAAATTCTAACTCGTAATTCGTAATTGATAATTCGTAATTAAAAAAACTCGTAATTCGTAATTCGTAATTAATCAATTCTCGTAATTCGTAATTAATCAATTCTCGTAATTCGTAATTCGTAATTGATTGCATCAACCCTCCCCCAAAAATATCCCATCTCCTCACTAGCGCGTTTGGCTCTGTCGGCTTCACGTCTAGCGGTAACGAGATCGCCTTCGCGCCAATGGAGCCATGCTAGGGCAATGCGAAGATCTGCTTCATAAATGCGATAACCGCTTGTGGTGGCATAGGTCAGCGCTTCGTCAAGATATTGTCGCGCTAGTGCCAGATCGTTCTCATTTCTAGGATTCTCATTGGTGCGGAGGGAAAGCATATAGCATTGCTCTGATTGGGAATGGGAAATTGCTTGCACTACTTCTTGCGAAATTGGGATTAGTCCTAGACCCACTAACCAGCGACCATAACCTA
>JBAXTW010000082.1:0-19999 GCA_037129985.1 Pseudanabaena sp. ELA645
CCCTAAATCCATCCCTATTTAACCTACTCTAAAACTTTTCAAACACTCTCTTAGCAACTACAAACTTACATATGAAGATGAATTGTTTATAACTAGTTTGAGTAATGATTCTCCATCAAATCAATTTTTTACCAAGACACATAAGGAATATGAGCAAAACATCAAAAGTGTTACTCCAAACTTACCAGACTCAACAATTAAAAAACTTTCTTGGGAAGCTATTTCAGACTGGTTGATGAGATGTCCGTTAGATTTTTAAGTGGATGGATAGTTTAAAATTATGGAAATGCAAGATTTATTAGAGTATCTAGATATTCCATTTTCTTTTCAGCAACGCCCCACACCTTTATCTCCTCAATACAGAGTAATTTGGGGTCTATCAATATTAGTTTTAATTTTAGAGATTGGTAGCAGAGGTCAAACGAGTCCAATTGCTCGTCTACATTTATTGAATTGGGCAATCCGAAGTGATGAGAATCGGGAGCGAATGTCTCAACTAATAGAAAATAGATCATCACCTGTTGCTGAGTTTATTAAATACGATCCTGGATTCACTAGAGCAATTGAATATGCTATTGCTGATGGATTAGTAGAAATAAAGAATAATGCTACTAATAAGCCTATATCTTTAACTACAAAGGGCAAGAAATTCGCGAAAGAAATAATTGCTACAAACAACTGTTTAGAAGAAGAGAAAAAATTTCTTAAACAAAAGGGTAAACTAATCACTGCTGAGCTATCAAAAAGTCTATTTAAACTTTCTTAATATATGTCTTTACAAATTCGATATCTTCGTATACGAGTGTCTACACCAGCAGGTCTATTTGGTGTAGACACACCTTTTCGTGAGGGGCTTTTTGTTCTACATGCTGATAATACTTCGGGAAAATCAACTTGTCTACAGTCGATTATTTATGCTTTAGGTCTAGAAGGCATGATTAGTCCACAACAAAATATTCCTTTACCATCAGTAGTTACTGATTATCTTGAATATCAAAATGTAAGACATCAAGTTTTGGAATCTGAGGTGTTACTTGAAGTGTCAAATGGTTCTAAAAATATAACAATACGTCGCCAAATAAAAGGACAGCAAGATACTCGCTTAATTACTGTTTGGGAAGATGCAATATTGTCTCAACCTAATATTTCTTGTCTTTCTACAGACTATTTTGTGAGGCGAAGTGGATCAGCTTCTAGAGAAAGAGGATTTCATCATTTTTTAGCAGAATTTATTGGATGGCAGCTTCCCACAGTCCCAACTTACAAAGAAACTGAAGTCACACTTTATATGGAGACTATATTTCCATTCCTATTTGTTGAACAAAAACATGGATGGTCAAATTTACGAAATCGATTCCCAACTTATCTTCAGATAAAAGATTTAAATAAAAGAGCATTCGAGTTTATTTTTGATTTAGACGCTCAAGAAATTGCCACTCAAAAAATACTTCTTAAACAACAGGAAGCAAATTTAAAATCTCATTGGTCTAATAAAGTCTCAGAATGTAATCGTCTGACTGCAAACATTAATGCAACTATCGATAATTTACCATCACAACCAATATCAATTTGGCCACCGACTATTCAACCAACAGTTTTAGTATCTTATGCTAACGATTGGATAAGTATAGGGCAAGCTATTTTAGATTTTGAAGAACAACTTGCATCTTTGGAAGCTCAAGAAATTCCTGCTGTTAATGAAATTTCTGAAATTGTTAATGAACAATTGGAGCAGAAAAATATAGAGAAATTAAATATTGAGATGCAATTACGAATTAAATTTGAAGAAATTGAAAATTCTACAATTAGCGTTGATTCTCTGCAATCTAGAATTTCTTCTTTAGAAGAAGAATTGTCTAAACATAAGGATCTTCAAACATTATCAAATCTTGGTTCAGTAACAGCCCTACAAGTTAATTCTGGAACTTGCCCAACTTGTCATCAACATATTAGCGATTCACTGATTGCACCTCAAGAAGTTAGTAATCCAATGACAATAGATCAAAATGTCGAATTCATTGAAGAGCAGCTCAAAATATTTAAAGCAATGCGTCAAAGTGAAATGCAAACGCTTGAGGTTAAAAGGAGACAGCTTAATGCAATTAATAGTCGTGTAGCAGATATTAGAGAAGAAATTAGATCTCTTAAAACAACTTTAACTTCTCCTAATAATTCGCCATCTTATTTTGCTATAGAAGAAAGAATTAGACTTAAAGATAAAATTAGACATACAAAGTCAGTTCGCCAACAAATTGATGTATTGCTTGGTAGTTTTGAACCATTATCAGATGAGTGGAATGAAGTTCAAGAAATGACTAGAAGTCTTCCAAAAGGAATACTTTCTGATGAAGACACAGCTAAAATTAGGGATTTAGAAATATGTTTTCAACAACAACTTACTGAATACGGTTTTAGTAGTTTAAATATCAATGAAGTCAAAATATCTAGCACTTCATATTTCCCCGAATACGAAGGATTTGATTTGAGATTTGATCTGTCTGCGAGTGACTACATTAGAATTTTTTGGGCTTATTTATTAGGTTTATTGGAAGTTTCTAGAACCCATCAAACTAATCATCTTGGTTTGCTTATCTTAGATGAACCACGTCAACAAAGCGCTCGTGAGACTAGTATCAAGGCATTTTTAAGAAGAGCAAGTAATTCGCTGCAATACAACCAACAGGTAATCATTGCTACAAGTGAAAGTAGAGAGGTTCTTGAGGCACATCTTAGAAATATTCCACATACACTACGCCAGTTTAATGGAAGAATTATTGCACCCATTGAGTGAGATCGCCTTTACTGCACTTATTCAAATAGCGATTTAGCTAAAATCTGATAAACCAAGCGTTTGTTTAACATCATTTAAAGCGATCGTCGCTGTTTTACTTTTAGAAAATAGCGATCAGCTTGTAGTGATTTGAATAAGCGATCTGTTCAATAGTGATATCTACATTGTAAAAACTTAATACATTCTTTCTCAACTAAATATACTAAGCGATGCTCTTGGGTAATGCGGCGAGACCAAATACCAGAACCAAGATATTTCAATGGTTCTGGCTTGCCAATTCCACTAAAAGGATCGCGCATGACCGCATCAACTAAATCCATTACTCTTAAAGCAACTTTGCGATCGACAGATATCCAATGCGTTAAATCTATACGAAAATCCCCATCGAAAATAGCCGACCTAGATACAGGCGAACTACTCATTGAATAGTCCTAACTCATTGCGTAACTGATCGGGTGTTTGAGTGGCTTCTGTATGCGCTCTAGCTCGACTAATGGCATTTAGCAATCGTTCAGCATTTTTAGGCGATCGCAAGAGATGCATAGTTTCTAAAATGCTTTGTAATTCATCCGCAGCAATCAGAGCAACATTATCACCACTCTCACTTTTGACATAGATAATCTCGCGATCGTTGACAACACGATTGAGCAATACGTTCAAACTTGGAGATGTCTGTGCATAGCTTGTTTCAACGATCATCTTGATTTCCTAACTGGTTACTAAAATTATACGTTGTCTAACTTCAGTTGCGATCGCCCTTACTGCGCTTATTCAAATAGCGATTTAGCTAAAATCCCATAACCAAGCATTTGTTTGACATCATTTAGAGCGATCGCCGATTGAGGTAAAAGCTATAATCGGTAACAATCTAGCAAGCAATAGCAGATCGACAACTTTATGAATGCAATTTCTTATGTTGATGCACAGAGTAATTTGGCAGATATGATCGATCAAGTATGCGATCGCCACGATCCTCTAATCATTACGCGCCATCAACAACCATCAGCAGTACTTCTATCTCTTGAATATTATGAATCCCTTACAGAGACAGCTTACCTTTTAAAGAGTCGTAATAATGCTAAACGAATTTTTGAAGCGATCGCTGAATTAGAATCTGGCGGCGGTAAGGTACGGGAGCTAATCGAGTGAAGATACTTTTCTCAGAACGTGCTTGGGAAGATTATCTTTACTGGCAACAAACAGACAAAAAAATTCTCAATCGAGTTAACAACCTTATCAAAGATATCCAACGTAATCCCCATAGTGGCATAGGCAAACCCGAACCATTAAAACACGGATTATCAAAATTACGAAGAAGGCTACGGCAAAGCGATCGCCGATACTTTTGAGATATCCTTGAGTTCAGTACAGAAACAACTGCAAAAATTTGAAGACTCAGGCTTATTAGTTAGTCGCTTAGTTGGCAAAACTCGCCTCTATACATGGAATCCGCGATCGCCCTTTGTCACACCAGTTAGAAACCTACTAGCCCAACGACTCAAAGTCACCCCACCCGAAGAAATCAAAACCTACTACCGCCAACGCCGTCGCCCTCGCAAAGCTGATAAACCCCTTGGAAATACACAAAACCTCATCCCTAGCTGAGATTGCTGCGATCGTCTCAGATACGCTTACCAAAGCAAACATTATCGCCGTGCTAACAGGTGGCGGAGTCGTTACACATTCTCACCTCGACTTTATGCGTCATGGATCGCCTTGCAGGTTTCTATCACTGGAACGATCGTCAAAGTCTTGATCAAGCAGTCATGGTTGCAAAACGTCATCCGATAGATTTTAAAAGAGTGAAGTTATGGTCAACGAAAGAAAATCAACAGAAAAAATATCAAGACTTTTTAGATAGGCTGCAAGATTAGCGATCGCCTTGTGATGTGATTATTTGAGAGGCGATCGCTGTTTATGTGGGATGGATAGGCGAGTAATTTGTTAATATGTAGCAACTAAATACGAAAACCTATGACTAAAATAGAGCTACTGGAAAAGCAGATTGCCGATCTTGACTATGACTCATTCGCAAAATTGCGTAAATGGTTTATTGAGTTCGATCAAACTATTTGGGACAAAAAACTTGAATCAGATTCCAATTCTGGCAAACTTGACTTCTTAATCAATGCCGCACTTGCCGAACATCAAGCAGGAAAAACTATTGATCTGTGAAGCATAAAACAGCAGCTAGCTTTTACAGTTTAAGAAGGTTGGTAAAGTATGGTCAGCAAGGGTTGGCTCTAACTATCGAGCAATTGCTACCCAAATCGAAGAAGGTTATCTCTGGCTTTGGATAGGTACTCATGCTGAATATGACAAATTATTGAAATAGTGATTCTAGTGAATAGATAGGCGATCGCTGGTTGATTGATTATTAAACTGATCCGCCTTTTAAAAGGGCAATTAACGCACTCGATGGTTTAGGAGGATTAACCATCATTTCCACAAACTTTTGCGCGTCATTTTCAGACAGCACTAATACTTGATTGTCATAAGAGGGTTTCTCAAGGCTTTGAGCCTGTATCGACTCTCTAGCAAGCCTAGAATTCCCAAAACTACGCATGAGACGTTTCCGCACCGAAAGACTCAATGCAGACCTAAAAACTTTGCGATTTACCTGTAAAGGAATCTGAGCCTTCATTATTTTGCCTGCCTTAACTCGCTATAATGCTTTTACAGCTACACAATTCTCACACATATAGCAGCTAAATTGGTTGATAAAAATAAATTAGGCGATCGCGGTTTTACTTTAAGCAAATAGCGATCGCCTTGTGATGTGATTATTTGAGAGGCGATCGCAGCGACTAAAAACTAATTAGAGAAGTTTTATTACCGCTTACCGCTAGTTAGGTTACTAGTTAGGTTAAGTCTGATGTCCGATTATTTCGAGATAGTCCTGTTGGTGAAATTCGATCATATTTTCGGTGGCTTACCGATCTTCAGCATGGGATTATTAGATGCGAAGCTGGTACGATTGAATTTTCTGCACAGTGAATTTATGGAAATAATTCGTTGGATGCGTGTCATCCTGTCTAGTATCTTTATATTGCTTGGCTTGGGCTTCGGGACATACTTTTATATCAAGGAGCATCCAATCACATCCATCGATCCGCAAGGCTGCATCGTCAGATTATCGCCAGCCGATGATTTTACAATTATTCCGTTTGGCGATCCGCGCTGCCCTAAGTCGCTAGACTAATGTCGCTTTACAACGCTTTTAAATACAGCTTTTAAATAACACTTTTACAGATTGGCTAATACAAACGCTCTAAAACGTAATTAGTCAAACCGATCAGTGATTGTTTCGGCTCTGAGGATGGTAGCCACTCTAAAGCTGTTAGGGCTGACTTGATATGACTTTTTGCTAAATCACGCGATCGCGAAATGCCATTGCTGCTATATACCAATTCCAACGCCTTCTCTAAATCGCCCACCTCACTAAACTCGCGATCGATTAAGCCTCGTAACTGAGGATGCTCCTGTAACGCAAATAATACGGGAGCAGTCAAATTACCCTGCTTAAGATCTGAACCCGCAGGCTTGCCAAGAGTCTCAGTCGAGCTAGTGAAATCGAGAATGTCATCGACAACTTGAAACGCGATGCCAAAATGTTTACCAAAATTAAATAGCTGCTCAGCTTGCACTTGACCCACGCCACTAAGGACACCCGCCGCCTTAGCACTACCCGCCATTAACGAAGCGGTTTTATAAAAACTCTTTTCCAAATAATCTTCCAAGGTCAAATCACCATCAAAGGCAGTCAGACTCTGCCGAATTTCGCCTTCCGCAAAATCAGTAATCACTTTTGATAAAAGTTTTACGACTTCAAGATCGTCCAAATTGGCAAGATACCAAGAAGCCTGAGCAAACAAAAAATCACCCGCCAGTACCGCGATGCGATTGCCGAAGCTATTATTTACAGTTGGCATCCCGCGCCGTAAATCGGCAGAATCGATCACATCGTCATGCACCAAGCTTGCTGTATGGATCATCTCGGTGATCTCCGCGAGGCGGCGATGGCGGGAAGTGATATCGCGATCGCTCATAGTCGCCCTTGATACCAACAACACCAGCGCGGGGCGCATACTCTTGCCCTTTGCCTCAAACAAATGCTCAGCCGCCGCGTATAAAATCGGATGTCTTGCGCCAACCAACTGCTTCAAATTATCCGTGAGTGTCCGCAAGTCATCTTTGACTGGCGCAAAAAGTTCGGTGACAGAAGTGGTTGGAAGGCTCATGCGAATAAACCAGTTTTTATAACAATTTTTACATATCTTCATATATTGTATGAGAATGTTGTCAGAGTTGATGCTATACGCAGATTGTTTTCTTAGCGATCGGGAGGCGATCGCATCATAGATGGCTGCAAAAGGCGATACTCTATAGCTACTACTCCTTTAGCCAGAAATTTTTTCAGTGCTTGACAGAGCGCAATTTCCAGTTTGTCACCATCACCATCACATTTCTTAAGACAAACTGGGGATCTGAATTAATACATATTGTTTACATATATTGTTAAAAAATCATATTAATTTATTCGCATAGCTGGAAATTTGATCAATGATGCCTAGGCTGCTCCTAATCGATGACGATCCCATAATCTCTGAAATGGTCACACTGAACCTTGAATGCGCTGGATATCAAGTCAGTCAGGCTAGTGATGGCATTAAAGGACAAGCTCTTGCCATTCAGATGATGCCAGATATGATTATCCTTGATTTGATGCTGCCAAGGGTGGATGGGTTTACTGTCTGTCAAAGGTTGCGCCGCGATGAACGCACCAAAGAAATTCCTGTGATGATGCTCACGGCGATGGGGCAAACTCAAGATAAGGTTGAGGGCTTTAACGCAGGTGCGGATGACTACCTGACCAAACCCTTTGAACTGGATGAAATGCTGGCGCGGGTGAGAGCGTTGTTACGGCGCACTAATCGGATGATTGATACAGCCAAACATGGCGAAATTTTGATTTTTGGCTCCTTGACACTTGTTCCTGAGCGGTTTGAGGCGATTTGGTATAACAAGACGGTCAAGCTCACTCATTTGGAATTTGAGCTATTGCATTGTCTTTTGCAGCGTCATGGTCAAAC
The DNA here is from genome assembly GCA_037129985.1 of Pseudanabaena sp. ELA645. GTDB lineage: Bacteria > Cyanobacteriota > Cyanobacteriia > Pseudanabaenales > Pseudanabaenaceae > Pseudanabaena. The sequence goes on from JBAXTW010000082.1 coordinate 7,885, forward strand.
TGTATCACCGAGCGAAATTCTCAAGGAAGTTTGGGGCTATGAGCCTGATGATGATATTGAAACCATCCGCGTCCATGTTCGCCATTTACGAACCAAACTCGAACCTGATCCCCGTCATCCGAAATATATTAAGACAGTCTATGGCGCAGGTTATTGCCTAGAGCTTCCCAATGCCAACAATGAGGACGAAGCAACCTCTGATTAACTCTCAAAAAAAGTAAGGGCAATTCATGAATTGCCCTTACTTTTTTTGTAGTTCGTTTTTTCGTTATTGTCATGATTTATTCGCGCCCTTGATGATTTACAACAACAAACTTGTCTCTTACCGTTCGCTGATTTTCTTAATGCAAATGACATTCATTAATTTGCACTTTTTGGCATTACTATTGATAATTAATACTAATAAAGGTCATTATTGCTTTAATTTATTTGTAATGCATACAAGAAGGTGAAAATCAATAACTTCGTAAAAAAAGTTCATAAAGCCTGAGATCCTTATTGTCCCGTCAAATGTTTTGACCTATTTCAAAAATCAGCGAACCGTAAGTTGTCTTGTAGGGGTAGAGCATTTGCGCCACTATTTTCATAATCCCCACATATCTCGAAACGCAAATGCTCTACCCTCTCTGCTTTCACCTATAAATTGTCCCTGCGTTGCGAGTTTAGGGCAGAGCATTCCCAACCAAAACAACCTTAAAATTTAAGGATTTCTGTGGGAATGCTCTGCCCCTACATGAGGATTGTCTTGAGGATTGTCTAGAGCGCGAGTAATTAATGACACTAACGTTTTTTTAATTAAAAAATTGCTGATATAGCGATCGCTCTATGCCCGAAAATAATTAGATATCCCGAAATACGAGTACTGATTATCGCATGAAAATTTTATTTGCGGCGGCTGAAGTTGCCCCTCTAGCCAAAGTCGGTGGCATGGCTGATGTCGTGGGCGCACTCCCACCTGTCCTTCGCAAGATGGGGCATGACGTGCGGATCATCATGCCCTACTACGGCGTGATTCCAGCCAAACTCAAGGAAAATCCTGAATGGATCTGGAAAGGCTATGCCATGTTTCAGGAATTTGATATTTTTCAAACGGTATTACCTGGTACGGATGTACCTTTGTACTTGGTGGGGCATGGATCATTTATCCCTGCGCGGATTTATTCGGGTGATGATGAAGATTGGCGGTTCACGATGTTTGCCAATGCTGTCGCCGAATTTGCTTGGAACTATTGGAAGCCAAATGTTATTCACTGCCATGATTGGCATACGGGCATGATCCCTGTATGGATGCATCAAGTTTCGGATATTGGCACGGTCTTCACGATTCATAATCTTGCTTATCAAGGACCTTGGAAGTGGTATCTCGACAAAATCACATGGACTCCTTGGTACATGGATGCTCACAACACGATGGCAGCAGGGATTAAATATGCCGATCGCGTTAATACCGTATCACCTACCTATGCCCAGCAAATCTGTACCCCCACCTATGGCGAAGGATTAGAAGGTTTACTCTCATTCCTCAAACCTTGGGGCATTTTGAATGGCATTGATACGGAAGCGGAAAATCCTGAAACCGATTCTGCTTTAGTGCAGAACTATTCAGTTGATACCATTGACGATCGCCTTGCTAATAAACTTGCCTTACAACAGGAATTGGGCTTAGCCGTAAATCCAAGTACTTTCTTGATCGGCATGGTCGGACGTTTAGTGGAACAGAAGGGTATTGATTTACTGCTGCAAATGTTGGAAAGGTTCTTAGCCTATACCGATGTGCAGTTCGTGGTTTTGGGTACAGGCGATCGCTACTATGAGTCCCAACTCTGGCAAATCGCAGCACGTTATCCTGGACGGATGTCGGCGCAAATTTTGTTTAATGTGGCGCTTTCCCATCGTGTTTATGCGGGTTCCGATGCTTTCTTGATGCCTAGCCGATTTGAACCCTGTGGCATTAGCCAACTGATTGCGATGCGCTATGGTTGTGTGCCAATTGTTCGCCGTACAGGTGGTTTAGTGGATACTGTCTCATTCCACGATCCAGTTGGACAAACAGGTACGGGCTTTAGTTTCGATCGCTATGAACCATTGGATATGTATACCTGCATGGCGCGGGCATGGGAAAGTTATCGTTATAGTGATTCTTGGCGCTTATTACAACAACGCGGTATGAATAGTAATTTCAGTTGGCTAGCCTCAGCCGAGAAGTATGTGCAGCTATATCGCTCGATTCCAGGATTGGAAAACGTATAAACTGTTCTTTGATCTTCTCATCTTTCATAGTGCAAAAAAATCAGAATCACGGATTAAATGGATTATGGGATTACACAGATTTTTGATCATTAATCATTAGAATGATCAAAATACAAATCCTCGAAATCCTTTAATCAGTCTAATCCGTGATTCTCACTGAATTTTAAATTGATCGCCTCCGTGTCAATAAGTAGCCACAACCTGAATTAATCGATCAATGCGCCAGTCCCCTGTCATCCTCATTCCGCCAGAAGTGCAGCGAATTGCTCTGTCTAAACCCGTTGCACCTGAGTTTAATCCCAAATTACCAACTCTCCCTGCTTCTGCTTCACCTGACCCCATTAATACTCAGGAAGCTTTATCTTTTACAGGTGGGCTAATTTTAATCGTGGCGATAGTTTCCTTGGTGGCGAAGGAATTGTCGATCATGATTTTGATCGTAGGCACGATCGCGATTGTCTTGCGAGTTAGACTTCAGTTTCAGACTTATAAAAAGCGATCGCAACAATATCAAGCCACATTACAGAGATATTTACTTCAGTTAGAGTCATATTCTCGTGAAGAAGTTAAATATCAAAGCGAATTAGCGATCGCCCATAGTCCAAACAAGATTCTTGGATTTCGACAGCAGCAATTTCGGGATTTTTTTAAAAAGTTATCCCTCAATGAAAATGAGATTGGCAGTGCGATCGCTTTAACTCCAGATTCCCATTCCCTTGACGCAAGCATTTATGATTTTGGCATCAAGCTCCAAAAATACTTATCGGGGACAATCTATCAAGGAACTAATCTATCAATTCCAAATATTAATGAACATTGGACTCCCGCTTTGGTATATGTCGAGCCTGAACTCAATGCTCATATTGCGATCGAGATAGTTTCACCTTCCCAAAATGGAGTGGCAATTTCTAATGATTTGCGCGATCGTTATTTAATGAATACAGGATGGATAATTATTAAATTTTCTCAAGGGCAGATTGTAGAAGATCCAGCCGCTTGTTGTAAGGAATTTGCCAAATTACTCGATCGCCTCAGCCTTGACACCACAGTATTACCGAGTTTTGCTGACATTTCCGATTTAGCGCCTGTAAAGCTTGAGAAATGATAACAATCGCTACAGCGATCGCTAGTTAAAATAGCTTATTGTTGGCAGATGCTAAAATCAGCTATTAAAAGCTAGCAAAGCTTTGTTTTGTAGGTTTTAAGTGAGGGTAAGGTTTGTGAATGCAGCCGAACAAGCTAGAAATATCGATGTCGCGACCAAAATCGCCACCGTTGTTAATTTATTTAAAACCATATATCCTGCGGCAAGCTCTGATTTGAAACCTTGGCTAAATAATTCAGCCACACGCCGCTTACTTGATCCTGACTCGATTGATGTGAGCTTTCATTTTCCTGGTGTAAGTTGGCGACTTAAGGTTCGCAGTATTCTCTTCCAAATTCGACTATACGAAGATCCTGTTGATGGTGATTTGCGAGCGATCGGCATTGAAGCAAGCGGACATGATTTTAAGGGCGAACAATGGCGATTTTCCACAATAGATAATTGGCAATTTTCAGGTGAGAAGCTGCCGATGGATGATGGTTCCGCAAATCTGCGCGAGTTCTGTCGCCAAACCTTAGAAATTTTCAATCGGCTCAGTAATCAGTAAGCATAAAAAAAGCTCGCTTAGCGAGCTTTTTTTGTGGCAGCAGATGATGAATGTCCTACCACTAGCCTGAAGGGGCAAGCACGGGGGCATTGCCCCTACCTGAATAATTCATGTCCTGTAGGGGCTGCGCCCCCGTGCCAGCCCCCAACATTGAGGCTCGCCAGAATTCCTTCCACGTAACATCAGTTATTAAAGAACTACATTCTTCGGAGCAGGAATAGAGGGCTGTAAATACATGGTTAGGAACTGAACGCCATTATTGACAAGATAGGGCAGTTTCTGGATTTTCTTGAGCCACTCACGAGCTTTAGATTCATCGATCGCCACCAGTTTATCGTTGTTCTCTTCGCACTTCTTCAAGCAACCCCAGAACTTAGGATTTTCCATATCGATAATTACAGGGAAAGCTTTCGCGGCATCACGATTGGTTTCACGCAAAACTTCATCGACATATTTGCGGGTATCCATACCAATGGATTCATAGAACTCATTGCGAACACAGATATCATTGAGATACATGGTGGCAAATACTGATAGCAAGAAGAACTTACTCCAGAGATTAGCTTGTAAGCCATTGATATTTTTGCGATCGCTACGCAGCAATAAACTACAGAAATCACCATGACGGCTCTCATCTTGACACCAATTTTCAAAGAAATTGAAGATGGGATAAATCCGATATTCAGGATGAGCAAGGAAATGCTGATGGATTTTAATGTAGCGCCAATACCCAATCTTTTCGGATAGATAGGTCGCGTAGAAAATAAACTTCGGTGCGAAATAAGTATATTTCTTAGTTTTGGATAATGTCGAAAGATCGAGTTGCAGATCGAAGTCGGGCATCGCCTTATTCAAGAAGCCCGCGTGACGCGCTTCATCACGACTCATTAAGCTAAAAATTTCTGCCATCAAAGGATTCTTATCTTTGATTTTGACGGCAATTTCTTTATAAAGCAGAAAACCTGAAAATTCTGAGGTGCAAGATCCTTCAAGAAAGACGCGGAAATGCTCTTTCACTTTTGGATCGATATGATCCCAAGACTGATTGAAATCAGCACTCCTGACAAAGTGACGACGATTATAGTCAAATTTAAATTCTTCGAGGATCGCTTCATAATCTGGCTTGAGATCGAAGATGTCCATATTTGCCATCGCTTCAAAGTCAGTTGTGTAGAAGCGTGGGGTCAAAATACTATCGCGTCGGCCAGTCCCGTTAACCTTTTGTTGGGTTGACTGGCTTACATCGGGTTTAGAAGGAGTAGCTACCATAGTCCTGTGATGTTCATACTTATCTAATTGCTTATTTTACGACTAGTCTCGGATTTATGGGTAGTTATGGCAAGAAATTGCGATCGCTTATTAAGAAAAATTAAGGTAATCAGAGTCCTCGCGAAGCGAGGACTCTCAAAGTTAAGTTAAATACGAACACCAATCGCTCCAACTACCTGCATAGAGCTTGCCTGTCTCGATTCCTGCTAGTTTCAGCGCCAATAAATTCACACAAGCCGTTACGCCTGAACCGCAATACACAATTACTTCTTCAGCATTTTTGACCTGCTCCCAGCGATCGCCTTGCTCAGCAATTACAAAACCCTGCGCGTCAGTTAACTCCATCCAAGGATAATTAACCGCGCCTTCGATGTGACCTGCGATCGGATCGATCGGTTCGCGCTCACCCCGATAGCGATCGCCTTCTCGCGCATCGACAAGCATTACCTCTGGCAAATCTTTATGAGCTTTCACCATCTCAATATCAAGCAGCCAGTCAGTCCGTAGTTTGGGGATAAATTTGCCAATTTTAGGTGTTGGTATTTCGGAACTAATCGCATAATTTTGAGCTTGCCATCCCGCAAAACCGCCATCCAAAACCGCTACGCGATCGTGTCCCATATAGCGCAGTAGCCACCAAAGTCTTGAAGCAAAGGCAAACCGCGAGTCATCATAGGCAATTACCATTGTTTCGCCTGAAGTGACACCAATTTCCGAAAGTTTCGTGGCAAGTTGCTCAAAGTCTGGCAAAGGATGACGACCACCATGTTTTTGAACTGGGCTGGACAAGTCTAAATTAAGATCTAAATAATACGCGCCTTCAATATGACTTTCTTGGTATTGCTTACGTCCCAGATCTCGATCCATTAATGAAAAGCGACAGTCAATGATGATTACCTGTGGATCATTGAAATGGGATTGAAGCCATTCAGCAGAAACAACTTGTTGTATATTCATTGTCTATTTTTCGGAGGGAGGTTGAGTATGTGTGTGCAAGAATTACTTTAGGGCAAATTTTCTAGATTTACGCTTTACCAACTAAGCGATCGCGTAGCAATTTAATTTTGTCGCGAAAAGCAGCAGCTTGCTCAAACTCTTGTTTCTTGGCGGCATCTTTCATCTGTTTTTCCAATTCTCCAATTAATGTGGGAATGTCATCAAGGGGAATCTCTTGAGCCTTGTTCACGACATATTCAAGCTGACGTTCATTGAGGCGACGGGATAAGGTCAAAAAGTCCAAAATCGAATTGCCTTCGATGGATTTGACAATTGATGTTGGCGTGATCTGATTATCTTGGTTATGCTTGGTTTGGATATGGCGGCGGCGCTCAGTTTCGGAAATGGCTTTTTCCATGCTGTTGGTCATGCGATCGGCATACATAATGACCTGTCCCGCCACGTTTCGCGCTGCTCGACCGATGGTTTGGATAAGCGATCGCTCAGCCCTTAAAAATCCTTCTTTATCCGCATCCAGAATTGCCACAAGCGAGACTTCAGGCAAATCTAAGCCTTCTCGCAAAAGATTTACACCGATTAAGACATCAAAAGTACCGCGTCGTAAGTCTTGCAGGATTTCAATTCTCTCAATCGATTTAATGTCAGAATGGAGATAGCGTACTAACAGATTCCGTTCTTGAAAATAAGTAGTTAGATCCTCCGCCATTTTCTTAGTCAAGGTCGTAATTAAGACCCGTTCCTTACGCTTAATTCGCAATTGAATCTCATGATAGAGATCATCAACTTGTCCTTCAGTCGGACGCACAAAGATCTCTGGATCGACTACGCCTGTGGGTCTGATAATCTGTTCGACTACTTGTTCAGAAACTTCCATTTCCCAATCCCCAGGGGTTGCCGAGACAAAAATACATTGCTTGACCATCTCCCAGAATTCATCCGCCTTGAGAGGACGGTTATCCGCCGCACTGGGTAAGCGAAATCCATGATCGATTAATGTCATCTTACGGGCGCGATCGCCATTATACATCCCCCTGATTTGCGGGATCGAAACATGGGACTCATCGACAATCAATAACCAATCATCCTTAGGAAAATAATCGACTAAACAGGCTGGTGACTCGCCTGCCTCACGCCCTGCCAAATGCCGTGAATAGTTCTCGACACCATTACAAAAACCAACTTCACCCAATAGTTCCAAATCATATTTGGTGCGCTGTTCTAGACGTTGTGCTTCTAGCAATTTACCAGAATTGGTAAGCTCTTCTAGGCGATCTTCCATTTCCTTGCGGATATCGGCACAGGCGATTTCGAGGCGATCGACAGGAGTGACAAAGTGTCTTGCGGGATAGATATTCAGCGCATCCAACTTTTGTAAAGTTTCACCCGTGACGGGATCGACATAACTAATTGCTTCTATTTCATCGCCAAAAAACTGCACGCGAATCGTGCGATCTTCGTAGGCGGGACCAATTTCTAAAATGTCACCCTTGACCCGAAACTTACCGCGTCCCATTTCGATGTCGTTGCGCTCGTATTGGACATTTGTTAAAGATTTTAATAGTTCTCTTTGGTCATATTCCACACCCACAGCTAAGGGGATCGAAGCCTTGAGATATTCTTCTGGAATCCCTAAACCGTAGATACAGCTTACAGATGCGACGACAATGACATCTTTGCGCTCGAAAAGCGATCGCGTTGCCGAATGGCGCAACATATCGATTTCGTCATTAATCGAAGCAGTCTTCTCAATGTAGGTATCGGTGACAGGAATATAAGCTTCTGGCTGATAGTAATCGTAATAACTGATGAAATATTCAACTGCGTTATTGGGAAAGAATTCGCGCAATTCATTGCAAAGCTGCGCCGCTAAGGTTTTGTTATGGGCAAGTACCAAAGTTGGTTTTTGATATTGGGCGATCGCATTAGCCACAGTCATGGTTTTACCAGTCCCTGTTGCACCTAAGAGCGTCTGATAACGCAATCCTTTATTTAATCCATCAAATAATTGGGCGATCGCTTTGGGCTGATCGGCGGTAGGTTGCCAAGGGGTTTGGATATCGAACAGGGGCATGGGATTAAAACTTAAGAAATAGTTTTTTGGGCAAGCAAAGAATCAATTTCTATTGTAGTCCAACTAAATCAGTCCCTTCCCAGTAAATAATTAGGGAGGCTTAATTAATTGTTAGATAGTGGAACAGGCTTCTAGCCTGTTCCACATCGCGGTATCATAGGGATGTTGCGCTTTTAACTAGAAATTGCCTTATGAATCGCAGTGTATTTATCGGAATTATGGTGATCCTTGGTCTAATGGTGCTAGCGAGTTCATTGCCAAATAAGTTTTATGGTGCAAACGATCGCAAATTTGTGATCATTACCATTGCCACTTGTATTGTCTCAGCGATCGGCTTAGCCTTGTTTTTCAGTATTCCAATTTTAACGGGCAATAAATTCTAGAAAGGGCGCGAAGCATCCTTTCTAAAGATTTAGTACAAAAATTTAGTATTTCGCCATACTTGGCTCGATCGCATAGGCATAGGCATCAATACCACCGCCAATATTTTTAACATTTGTAAATCCTTGATTAACCAACCATTGACTCATTTGTCCAGAACGCATTCCGTGATGGCATAGTACTAAGGTTTCAACATGGGGATCAAACTTATCTTTGAAATCCACGCCCCATTGGTCATACTCACTCAAAGGCAAGATCTCAAAACCTTCAATAGCGGCAATTTCAACTTCATCCCGTTCGCGCACATCAATAAGCTGTAAATCTTCGCGTGAATCCGCTAAACGTTCGGCGAGTTCTTGGACAGTAATTTGTATGATAGACATACTTGCAGAATATCCTTAATGTATTCGTAAAACTTAGCATACAGCCCTTTGCTCTGACATGAAAACCAGAGGAAAGTTTAAAAAGTGACGCTTCGTGTCACTTTTAAACTTTTCTCTGTACTCCTTTAATAGGCTGGAAATCCAGCATAAACCCATAGCCAAGAACAGACCAATGAACCAGCCCATCGAAGAATTATTGCGAGATCTCAAGAGCGAGAATGAACATATCCGCGATCGCGCCACGGAGGGGCTGTGGGAAATGTGGTTTATGCAAAAGGGAATGCAGGGTTTACAGGTTTTGCGCCAGAGTCAAATGATGGCAGATAGTGGCAATATTCGTCAGGCTGAGTTAATTTTGACGCAGTTGATTCATTCCCAACCAGATTTTGTGGAGGCATGGAATCGCCGCGCCGTTTTGTTTTATATGCAGGGTGATTACAAACGCTCTATTAAGGATTGTCAAAAGGCGATCGCGTTGAATCCCTATCATTTTGGCGCGGTGCATGGCTTGGGTTTGGGATATGCAGCGATCAGAAATTATCGTGAGGCGATCGCCGCTTTTCGGATGGCTCTGGAAATTCAACCCTATTCGCTCACCAATCAAAAGCTAATTCTGGAATGTACGGCGATGCTTAATTAAGTTCAGAAATAAGACGTTTCACATAATTATAATGAATACCATCAATCTTGAAAAAATCAATCAATTAATCGCTGAAGGATATATCACCAAGCGCCCCCATGCTAGTGGTGAACTGTTTATCTATAACTACACTGCTAAAGCGCAGTACGATCGCCTCTGGACTCCTGAAACCATGCAATGTCGCGGCTTAATTCTCGATAAAGATGGCGCGATCGCCGCACGACCTTTAGCGAAATTTTTTAATTTACAAGAACATAAAGAAGCTTTACCCGCCGAACCTTTTGATGTTTATGAAAAACTTGATGGCTCGTTAGGAATTTTGTATTGGTATCAGGATCAGCCCTATATTGCGTCTAGAGGTAGCTTTGGCTCCGATCAAGCTATTAAAGCTAATGAGATTCTCAATTCACTTTATAGTCAAGCGATTCCATTGTTGGAGCGATCGCTAACTTATTTGTTTGAGATTATCTATCCTTCTAATCGGATTGTTGTTGATTATGGCGAATATCAAGCTCTAGTATTACTAGCAGTGATTGAAACCGCATCGGGATTAGAACGACCCTTAGAATCATTTGCCCATTTAGGTTTTCCGATCGCTAAAAAATATGATGGATTGAAAGATCTAGAGGCGATCGCCCTTCTCAATGAGCAGAATCAAGAAGGTTTTGTGATTCGCTTTGCGAGTGGATTGCGGCTCAAGTTCAAATTTGCGGATTATGTGAAGTTACATCGCGTTCTAACTCAAGTCACCAGCAAAGTTATTTGGGAAATGCTGCGGGATAAAACTGCCTTTGAGGATATTTTGGAACGGGTTCCCGATGAGTTTTACAATTGGGTGAAGGAAACTAAGGATTCTCTAATTGCTCAATATCAACAAATTGAAGATGCTGCAAAGTCTGATTTTGAGCGGATTGTGGCAATGGTGGATCGTAGCGATCGCAAGGAGCTAGCCAAACATTTCTTAACTTGCCAAAATCACAGTATTTTATTCTCTCTGTTAGATGGAAAAGATTACAGTGATTACATTTGGCGTAGCATCAAACCTGCCCATGAGAAGCCTTTTATGCAAGATGAATCTTAAATTTTATTTGGTTCATTGTAAAGGCGATCGCTTTTTTAATGATAATTGAGGTGGTCGCTCTCATGCTTGTGTAGTAAAATATTACTGACTCGTTTATGGATGGTGTTAAGTTGCAACCTATATCTGGCAATGATGTCAGTTTTTAATCTTAGTATGAACAATGTAAATGGCTTAAATTCTGGTCTTATAAGAATTCAGAACTACTTGCAAGCACACCGAAGTGATTTTTTTGCTCTTCTTCAAGACGGTTTAGCATTAAGCGAAATAAGGGTGTTGGAAAATACCTTTCACCTAGTATTACCAACCGAGGTGATTGAATTATACCGATGGCGCAATGGAGCAAAAACCTACCATGAACAGTTTCGTCCAGGATATCGTTTTGTTCCACTTCAGGAAGCCTTAGAACATAGAATCTACATTTCGATCGATGACGATCGTTTTTCTATGCCAGAAGATATAGATAAAAGCTCTTGTTTATTACCTATCTTTGCCTACGATCATGAATCATTATCCGTTTTGTGTAGAGAAGGGGATATTGTTAATTCTCAAATGTTCAGTTCTGATGGTTGTTCAGGACTTTATATGTATGCGTCCAGTTTAACTAACCTACTCAAGGTAATGGCTGATTGTTTTGAAATTGGAATATATTCTTTTGAAACGTATACATATGAACAAAGGTTTGAGAATGCAGTTCTTCAAAAGTATCAACCCGAACTTGTAGAAATGGCATTAGTCAAAGTACTTCAAGCCGAAAAGGAAATGTCAGGTGATTTTATGGGGGATATTGCTGTATTTGTTGGCGTATATGGTGATATACGGGCAGTTGAAGTTCTAGTACGCATACTTTTTTTAAGTCATGATAAATATACAGGAGGGTACAGGATTGAGATAGGAGCCGCTCTTGCGTTAGGTTATATAAGTAGCTCTACATCTATTGATGCTCTAATTCTAGCTTTGCAATCACCTTATGAATGTATACGAGATGCAGCATCTAATCCTTTGATTCAGATATGTGGTTCAAATGCTATACCTCTACTTGTTGATGCACTCAAAATAAAAAATGAGTTTGTCAATAATGTAATCCAAAAAGCATTAGCACTTAGCTGTGCTATTGATGAGTTGATTGTTGCAAGTTTTTCTGAAGATGATTATGTTCGTCTTTCCGTTGCAAAAACATTGGGACGTATTGCGAGGTCTATTCACTCGCATATAATGAACTTAGGGCAAGATGAACCTAATCCTGAACGAGAAAGAGAGATTGCCAAGCTTTCTAAACAACTCGATCAAGTTTGTTTCGCTCTAATTCGCATGGCAAGAGATCCTGTAATTGAGGTTAGGAGCGTTTCCGAAAACTCTTTAAAACAGTTTAGGAAGTCAGAGAGTGTTTGAAAAGTTTTAGAGTAGGTTAAATAGGGATGGATTTAGGGCTTA
>JBAXTW010000083.1:0-19879 GCA_037129985.1 Pseudanabaena sp. ELA645
ATCCAGTTACAAAACTGGTCCCAGATAGATGCGCTTTCGCGTCTTTGGACTGCTGCTGTCATTGTTTTATGATTGCGGTTGAATTTATGAGTTATGAATTTGACTTTCGCCAATGAACTAACATTACTTTCTTTGTTGAGTTTTGTAAAGCATTTATACTCATGATCTGTCTGTAGGGATACCCGATCGCTTTTTGGCGAGATTACGAATAGAGATCGCTAAAATCCAAAATTCCTTCTGCTCGGCAATCTAAAAATCAAAATAGATAAAAGGTAATTTCTTATCAGGGCTGAGAATACTGACTAGAAATAGACTGATGGGAACTAAAAATAACTTTACTTGCCAATGTAACTGCCACTTAGCGCGATCGCATTGATAGGCAACCAACGACGCGATGAATATACTGAACATTAATAAGGCAATCTGTCCGATCGTAATTCCAAGGGATTCCACATAAATTTTTACACCAAATTGCGGGTCGCTCTCATAGCCCCATAGCCTTTGCAAAAACATCTGCGTATCATTCACATTTGGCAATCGGAAGGGAATCCAACCTAAAAATACAATTAACTGCGTTATGGCGATCGCTAAAATTTGCATTGGTATTGGTTTCCAGATTTTATACAAATTTTCAAATACAGAGCAAACTTCCATCCATAGTCGATGCACAACTAGAGCGGCTCCATGCCAAATCCCCCAAATGATAAAGCCCCAGTTTGCGCCATGCCAAATCCCCACCAAGACCATAATGATCATCAAATTTAGGCAAGTGCGCCAGAGTCCACCGCGAGAACCACCAAGGGGAATATAGAGATAATTTCGTACCCATGCGCCGAGGGTCATGTGCCAACGCCGCCAAAAGTCGGAAATGCTGGCGGAGAAATAGGGAAAATCAAAATTTTGCGGTAATTTAATTCCCAGTAACAGGGCGCTACCCCTTGCCATGTCGATATAGCCGCTAAAGTCACAATAAATCTGAATTCCATAGGCTAACAGCGCAATCCATAAATCGACACTCCCAGCCCGCCCCACATTCCGAAAACAGAGATCTACCAGTTGCGCCATATTGTCGGCAATGATCCCTTTTTTGACCGCACCACAGGCAAATAACCAAACCCCTTCGATGATATCCGTTAACATCGGACGCGATCGCCACTTCCCCATGACTTGGGGTGCAAACTCTGGATAGCGGGTAATCGGTCCCGATAGCAGCTTTGCGAAAAATAATTTATAGGTTGCAAAACTGAGAAAATTCTTAGCAGGACTATTACCACGATAAATATCGACTAAATAGGCAATTAATTCAAACACGAAAAAGCTAAGAGTAATCGGCGGTACAATATTTGACTTTGCCCAGATCGCTAGCGAACTGCCTGCGGGTAAGCCCGTAATATTACCGATCGCTGTCGCCACAAAGGGAATGTATTTGAACCCAAACAGCAACAGCACATTAAAAAATATCCCCACAAACAGCAGCCATTGCCGCAGAAATTGATCGCCTTTACGAATTTCCCCCCCTAACCAAAAATTGATCGCCAACATCACGATCAGCAACGCAACATATTGTCTTTGGATAAATGAATAAAATATTAAACTTGCGGTTAAAATTACCAACAAGCGCATCTGGAGATTTGGGACTAGCCAATAGATAATCGTTGTAGCGATCAGCAACTGGACATAATCAAGAGACAAAAAGTCCATTTTTATGCCAGCCAGAAATTGGGCATAATCAAAGGCAAGAAAATCCATTTTTAGGAGACGGCTTCAGGTTCAGGCAAAGAAATTATCTCCAAAGGTGTAGCAACTGAGTTCTCTTCAGGGGGCACGATCGGAACCCAAGTTGGCAGCATGGTGCTAGCTTCTTCCACCTGTAATTGGACACAAGGAATTGTATCCGAAAGTATGGAGCTTGCCATCATTCCCGTATGAATCTCTACATGAGCCGAGGCGATCGCTTCAAATATAAGGTTCTGCCCAGGGAAGACGACCCGCTCGAAATACCATTGTGGGACATCGGTGATTCGCGCAATTTGAATTTTGCTAGTGGCATTAACATAGGAGCAAACGATCGTCTCATCGCGTAAATCAGCAGGTAACGGATCAAATATAGACATAATCGTTTTATATAAAATTTACTATAATAAAGTTAACAAATTGTTAGCTCTGTAAGTGACCACAAACTAGTCGTGAATATGCAGGTTTCGTGAAGTAATTATCAAGTATGCTTTGGCAACCTAAATAATCCCTGCTGACGAGTTCGGACTTTACGAGAAAACGATCTTATAATTTCGACTAAAGATAAAACTAGCACTCAAGATTACTTAGCGATTGTAAATACTACTACCAACTAGTAATTCAGCCACTAATTCACCCAGTTAGTTTAGCCAATTAGATGAGCGATCGCCCCCTTCATCCCTATCCCCATCTACTGATCGGCAATCATAAAAAAAATATTAAAATATCTTTTTTATTTTAAATTAATTGGTAAGACTGAAAATAATAAAAACTATAAAAAATTCCCATATACAGCAAAATATCACAAACTAGATTTGATGTATTATGGCAATAGTCACGCCGAATAATCCTATGTTCTATCCTCGTCTTAGTGGCGATCGCTATATCAACCCACTCACAGACTTTGGCTTCAAGCGACTATTTGGAACCGAGCCGAACAAAAACCTGTTGATTGATTTTCTCAACGTAATATTACCGCCCCAACATCGAGTCAAAGATCTCACCTATCGCAGCACCGAAAATCTTGGCAATACTCCTCTCGATCGCAAAGCAGTCTTCGATCTTTACTGTCAAAGCGAAAAAGGCGAGAAGTTTATTGTCGAAATGCAGAAAGCCAAGCATAATTATTTCAAAGATCGCAGTATTTACTATGCATCCTTTCCGATCCAAGACCAAGCACCAAAAGGAGATTGGAACTACAAGCTTGCCCCAGTTTATACGATTGGGATTTTAGACTTTGTTTTTGATGAAGATAAAAATGATGACGCTTTCTTACATATCGTTGAACTAAAAGATCAAGATTGCC
Organism: Pseudanabaena sp. ELA645; assembly: GCA_037129985.1. GTDB lineage: Bacteria > Cyanobacteriota > Cyanobacteriia > Pseudanabaenales > Pseudanabaenaceae > Pseudanabaena. Next base: position 3,041 of record JBAXTW010000083.1, read on the forward strand.
AAGTTTTCTATGAGAAGTTGAAATTTATTTATCTGGAATTACCAAAATTCAAAAAAACAATCGATCAATTAAACGACCATTTTGACAAGTGGTTATTTTTGCTAAAACATCTACCTGATTTAGAAGAACCGCCATTACCGTTGCAAGAGAATGTATTTATGCAACTATTTGAAGTCGCACGAATTACGAACTTTTCTCCAGTAGAAAGGGAGGCTTATGAAAACAGCTTAAAATACTATCGAGACATGAATGGTGTCATCGAAACAGCGCGAGAGGAAGGTGTGCAAGATGGAAAAAGCTCGCTTTTGCTAAAACAACTCTCTCGCAAATTCGGAACCATACCTGATGAAATAAAAGTACCGTTGCGTAAGTTAACACCAGAATTATTAGATGTATTGAGTGAAGCTTTGTTTGATTTAGAAAGTTTGGAAGATTTACACAATTGGCTCGAAAATATTAGTGGCTAGCAATAAGTGCGATCGCTGCTGAATATCCCAAGATTAAATAGCCTAATGCTATGGTGAAATTGGTGTTAGCACAACCTGAATAATTAATCGAGTCAATTATGTCTTACGCTGTAATCTATGACGGTGACTGCAATCTCTGTGCCAATTTTGTCAGCATTCTAGAAAACTTGGATCGCGGTCGCCTGTTTTGCTATATACCCATGCAAGATGAAGAGACTTTGCGGCAATTTGAGGTTACGGCTGCTGATTGCGAAATGGGCATGATTTTAATCGATCGCGGCGATCGCACTAGAAGATGGCAGGGTAGTGAGGCGGCGGAAGAGATTACGCGATTATTGCCCACAGGTAATGCTTTAATCTCGGCATATCGGGCTATTTCACCACTCAAGGCTTTTGGGGACGCAAGCTATATCAAAATTCGGGACAATCGCTATCGACTATTTGGCAAACGCGATCGCACCTATCATACTGCTTACCCCTTTGGTTGTGCGGCGATCAATTGATTAGTGGTACTTCAGCAAATTGAGATTAAGGTTAGTTAGCTGAAGTTAATTAAATTGTTACTCTTTACGGTGTTTTGACAACTAAGTGATGACAAATCCATTAGTTTCGCTCGACTTCTGGATTTGTGTTAATCTTCCCAGCTACAAACTTCACTTGCATTCCAGTATTATAGGTGGCTCCAGATTTTGTGATTTGATCGATAGAGATGATGTAAGCCAGTGATGTGTCTGGTTTAAGCCAAGGGTTAAAAGCTTCACCAAAGTCGAGTGTGTAGGAATTATTTGCTATGGAAACTCCAGAAGGAGGCTGGATCTTGGTCGCGATCGCATAAGTCAACTTTTTGAGATTGTCTCCAATTTCTTTGCCATTACGTTCGTAGAGACTAACTGTAATATTGACTTGTCTCAATTCGTCTAAGAGATTACCTCGATCTTCTAAGTAGATTTTGCTGGGGTCTCTAAATAGATAGAATCCCTTAAATTGAAATTGTTCTAGGCGATTTGGATGAATTCCATTTATTATTTTTACAACGGTTGTATCTTTTTGGTTATCGACAGTTGATTCCAAAGTACCAGGAATATCGATGTCTAGTGTTCCTGAATCTGTAATGGTGGACTTGATCGCTGGATCGCCAAGATCTGTAAAACTCTTGTCTGTTGCCCAAATTACACTTAGCGATCGCCGTTTAGTATCGAGGAGTGCATAAGAATCTCGAACATTTGAGCCTTGTGATAGTAATTGCCTCAGTCCATTTTTATCCAACCAATTATTTTTAACAAATTGAATGGGTTTAGCTGATAACGTAGATATTTTTTCAGTGTGGCTGATTTTCTCGGTAGGAATGCTGTTTCCCTGCACTAGCCAAACACGACCGTAAGCACCGACAGAACCATCATTACCATTTCTGCCATTCTTACCTTGAGCGCCATTTTCACAGATGTATTGTTTCTGTTGAGCAATGCCAATGTAGTTCCAACTATAACGATAATTTTTATCTGATCTTACGGGTTTAGGTTCAGCTTGCCCTCTGTTGAAATCACGATTGCCAGAACAACGAAATGTTTTTTGATCGACAGCTTTCCAAGGTTGTTTTTCATCTTTAAGAAGTTGCGATCGCAATTCCCATGTACAGTAGCTAATCCTCCATGATGGCTGTTGACAAGTACAACCCGCTCCACCCTGCCTACCTATTCCTCCACGTCTAGGGCGACCGCCATTGTTTGTAAGAAGAACATTTTTCAATTGCGAGAGTTCGTCAAAATAGATGGTAGCATTTCCGCCATTTCCACCGTTACCGCCATTTCCACCATTTCCGCCATTTCCGCCTCGTGCGCCTTTAAGGTTAAACTCAATATCTCTCACATCAGGTTGCTGACATTGAGACGCATTTTCGCCCAGTAAAGCATTTTCGCCATCATCACCGTCACTACCAGACAAGTCATAGGCGATCGCTTGATTACTTGCTCTAATTACTTGTTCTTTTCCACTTAGACCATTGCGTCCATTTCGACCATCAGTACCACTTCGTCCTGACACACCAAAAGAATTTGACTGAGCAGATATGCTTGTGACCGCAAAGATACTAAGGATTAATGTGAGTAAAGAAAACTTGAGTAACACTTTCCCAACAATTGTTCCTGTTGTACTCAGTCCAAACAAAAGCATGAATTTTTGAAGCTTCATAGTCGATCTTAGAAAATAAAAGTATCTTAAAATGTGCGACATCCAAATCTAGTTCACTTGCCAAATTTTGATTGTGCGATCGCTGCCAACACTGACTAGAGTTTTGCCATTGGGACTAAAGCTTATAAACTGGATTGGCTGACGGCTATGAGCAATAGTTCGATTTGGTTGCTTACTATTTTTAAAGTCCCAAAGCCTAATTGTTCCATCTTCATCACCAAAGGCTAGATACTGATTATCAGGACTGAAAGATAACGTACCTGTATTTGAATTTTTCGACCTTTCATCTATGAACTTGTACTGAGGAAATTTGTTTACTTCTGGTTGCCAGATAAATACACTACTAATTACACTACTACGGTCGCTGACTGCAATATTCTTACCATCGGGGCTAAAGACTATAGAACCACCAGAAAGATTTAGGTTGTCTGAGAATGATTCATCTATTTCCAATTCTTTACCTTCTAATCTCAAAGATAAACGATTGGGCTTGTCGTCAGAACCGATATTGTGAATCGAAAGATTGGACGCATAGACAACTTGCCTACTTTCACGGGGATTGATTGCTAAGGTTTGCTTGCAGGACGTACCAGTTTTAAGACTAAGCGTAGCGCTGCTGTTTAGTTGTGTAATTACTTTTCCTGTTTTGAGATCTCGGAAATTTGTTTGGCATGTGGTAATAACGCTTTGACTAGTGATTAGTATATTGCCATCAGCACTAAAATGAAAGAAGTCAAAAACACCGCCAAATCTGCCAAAGCCCAATCCAGACGAACCTGAAGATTCTAATGTACTGATATTTCTACCTGTGGACATCTCCCAGACTTGAATTGCACTGCCGCTTGTACTTCTAATAGTCTCTGTTGATGAACCACCAAGGTTACAACTCCAACTGAAACTACCATTTCCACTGCTTGAGGTACAACCTGATGAGTTGCTTTGAGTGGTTATATCTAATCCAGAACTGCCAGTAAGAAAGGTTTGCTGATCGGGACTAATGGCGATCGCTTTGATGTTTGCATATTGACTATCTAAGAGCGAATGCGTTTTTTCGTCTCCTGTATCAAGATTCCAAATTTGAACATCTCCTTTACTAGCTGTCACCAGAGTCTTCCCATCACGACTCATGTCTACAGCAGTAATTACTGATTTGGCTTCAAAACTGCGTAAAAGCTTTAGACTTCGTTGATTTGTCTGGACTGGTTTTGTTGTAGTAGTTTGAGAAGATGCACTTTGTAATGTCGAAGTAAAAGTAAAAGCTATGATAATGAGAGGTAGGAAATGTTTTTTCATTGTCTATTTGCCTAAATAGGTAAGGTTTACATTTGAGCAACCATTGCGATCGCAACTTCTCGCAGCAAAGCTCTTGGTAAATTCTTGGAAATAGATACTATCCGCATTGTACCCGTTGGTATTGCTCATTGCCGATACTTTACCTACTAGAACATAACCACCGTTAGGATTTTTTTGTAATGCCATTTGCTGTTCGATGACTGAAGCCCCTGAAACAAGTACGAGACTGCCGTTGTTTCCATTCATTCTTAGCAATCCTGTATATCCATTATTGCGTTTAACAGCCCATGCTCCACGAATACCTGATCCTGAATTATTTGAACTATTACCAGTGTAAGCATTTAGCCAGTTCGGAGGTGCAGGAGGTCCACAGACAATTTCTCCGTAGGCTGCTTTACAAGATCCACCTGCCCAGTCAGCGCATTTAATATCACCATAGGATGCAACACAACTGTAGCCGCACTTAGTTTCCCCATAAGCTGATACACATTGTGCTTTGGGAATATCTTGAGATAAAGCATTTGAGGTGTTGATGATAGTTCCAATAGATGTCAGAAGTGTAAAAGCAACAAAAGTACTGAAGTAGCTTGGGAAATACTTTGGCATTAAAAAAACTTCCCCTCATGAAAATTTATAAATTCCTAGCGGTGCTGATTCAGGTACAAAACAGCCATATATCAGAAATTAGAGTTGCAGCGTTTCTCGCTAATAATCTGAACGAGATCTGCAACATCTATATGGAGGAGTATCAGAATGCGGTTGATACTTGATAACCTTGAAAAGGTGCGTTACATTGTACTAACGCACCCTACAGGATAGGCGATCGCACTTTTAGCTCACATAAGACGTACAGAACTATCTGGATATGTCAGAAGGGTTAGCAGAACCATAAGGTACTACTCTTCTCGACTGTATTGCTCGAACTTCTTCACCCCAAGTCTTGATTGCCGCAAGGTCAATAGACTCTTTCTGGCTAGGCTCGATAGTCTTGGATTCGACATCCGACTTAGTTTTGCGAAAAACTTCTACAAATTTGTCGGTTGGACTACCGCCAGATTGTGCAAATACACCCAGTGGAACTAATAGAGAAGCAATAGCAAAGACCGCAAAGGCAGGAATCAGTTTGTTCAACATCATAGATTTCCTCAACATTAAAATATAAGAATGGACAAAGCGATAGATAGATTCAGGATTCTAAATCGCACGTTTACTGAGATTTGATTTAAAAACAGTTTGGAGTTTCTAAATCTCAGTAAATTATGAGATTTATTCTAATTTCTACAGCAGGAGATGGAATAGATAAGATACACGAACAAGAAATGGCTAATTTTTTCATTGTAAATGCTGATGTGATGGTAGAAATAGCTTATTCGCTAATAATCTGAACGAGATCTCCAACATCTATATGAGGGACTATCAGAATGCGATCGCAATTTGCAACAGAAAATCTCCTAGCCTTTCTATCTTGCGCCTTGACAAGATTGCAGAGCAACATTTTCACTAATCTCTGTTCTTACTCTGACAGTTCTACGGTGTTGGGATCGGCTTGTTCCGAGTTGGGAGCAGCTTGTTCAGAATTGGGATTAGATTGCTCAGAATTAGGGTTAGGTTGGTTCGGGATGGTTTGTGATGATTGTGGGGATTCAGGACATCCAAAAGGTGTGCAGCTTTCTCCTGCGGGTGATTTGGGACAACCAAATGGGTTACATTGTGCTGCGCTAGATTGAGAGCAGCCAAATATATTGCAGTTAGCGAAAGCAGGCTTTATGTCAGCAAAGATTGAGAAAAGTGAACTCGCACTAACTACGGCGATCGCTATAAATTGCTTGAGACTTATTTTGTTCAGCATTTTGGATTAATTGTGGATAGGATTGCAATGGGAAACAGGGGCTGAGTTGATGCGAGAAAAGTCAGCCCACTGCAAGGGCGATCGCACTGAAACGAACATTTATTTGCTACCAATTCCAAGGAGCCCATTTCGAGCCACCTTGATTATTAACTCCGTGATATACGCATTTCGATGTAGTCTTAATATCTACATTACCTTGAGATGGCTTGCCATAATAACCACGTAAATCCCAGCTTGGGTTAACTGATTTTCCTTCATTACCTGCCCTCAACGCATAGACTCGAGTAATATAAGATTTCCCATTTTTATAGTTAATTGTTACAGATCCTTCTATGTGGTGTTGATTAGGACAACTTGGTACACCCAAATTAACTGATAATCTAGTTCCATTATCCTGCCAAGATGATGAATAAGGTCCTGCACAAGCGTTATCTTGACCGCCACAGTTACTAGAATTTATAGTTGTTCCTCTCATCCATCCATATGAAACTCTTACAACTCCAACATAGACACCAGCTATATGTTTATTGAAATTATATGTTCCCACTTCTTGGGCTAAGGCTTTGGGAATAAGTAAGGTACTGTTTCCCAAACAAATCAACATAGATAATAATGATATTTTCTGTAAACCTGACAGTTTTTTAGGTTGATGTTGTTTATTCATAGGTGTAGTTTCCAATGACTTATGGATATTAGTCAGTACTTTGTTTTTGTAGTGTTACATGAAATTACAACACGTGCGCTAACGACCGAAACAGACCTTGAGAACACCAGAATTGTCTCCCAGTGCATTGTCAGCGTCATTGATTCGTATAGTAGTTCGAGTAATTGGTTTAGGTAGCTGCTGAGATCCCTGTACCCAAACATAGCCATATCCGTCTGTAGGAATGTCTACAAGCAAAGCACCGAATGGCATCCCTTGATCGTACTTGTATTGGTTGTATGGCTCTAGTCCAGGCTCCGAATGCCCACGAGGACCAACACGCGAGTAATTTCTGGCATCTACAGACCAACCTCCACTTACACTGACCACACGGGTGTACGGTCCACCAAGATCAAAATTTTGCCATCCCTGTCTTGAACTTACGTTAAAACATCTTACTGATTGAGCTTTTACTTCAAGTGCATTAAGCGTGACAGTCATAGAGATAGCAAATAGAAAAAATACTCCTGTTACGATTTTCCTCATCTTTCCACTCCTAACTAAAGATTGTATGTTGTTGAATAAAACGAACTTAACCCTCTCTATCTGCCTCATCAATCGTAAAGAGAATTATCGACCCAATACCCGATTATACTTATCGGCTAGCTGTTGGGACAAATTGAAATCATTGTCTGTACCTGTAACCATGATCGTTGCGTTACCGTTGGGAGCACAAACAACGAAAGCAGTTCCATTGTTACTGCGATAGCTTGCCCATGTATGTGGACTTTGTTTTCCAGCGTCATAAAGCTCTGATTGCTGTCTTAGAAAGTTATAAGAGCCATCTAGACACGCCCCCTGAGAATTAAATCGTGTTTGATACCACCCCCGCCAAGCTGTATAAACTCCAGCATAGCTAGGCGTTGCAGCAACAGTGGTCAACACTGCAAAAGTAACGAGAGCAATCTTACGCATCGAGTTAATACTCCTTAATTAGTTGATGTTTACTTGAACAGATTAACCTTAATCTCAGTCTACTTACTTTGCCAGCCAGAAGAGAGTCAAAAAAAGTCGGATGTATTTTATATACAATTCAACTTCTGTCTCTTTAGGGTGAATGAGCAGCTACTTGCCGATCACTTGTACTCTGATAGAAGATATAGCAGTTTAGCTATAAGATTGTATGGAAAAACTTTATCCAACTCAAATAATTTAATACTCAATCCTCATTTTGAAGGTCAGAAAAGGTCGGATCAATGTCTGATGTTTTTGACCTATTTATGTAAACTTTTTTAACAAATGAGAATTTCCTGATGATAGTATAATTATGAGTCGAGGTTTAAGGTGAAAAATGACAGATGTAGAGGCGATCGCTTGATTTCTCAAACCTTTGTTTTTGCTGCTTAGTCATATAATTCTCTAATCAAAACTCTTAATTCCTGCTCTTCTGGTCGTTTCTCATATTCGGCATGAGTATAAATCCAGACTAATTTGATCATCTTTTGATTTTGACTCACCAAATACATCAGTCTTCCCTGACCAGATGCCCCAGCTAGACTTGGCATACGAAACCTACATTTATAAAATTTCCAGTCATCAGATATCACTAATCCTCTTGGTAACGGTTCAGGATTAGCCTCAGACAAATAAGGATCGGAAGCTAAGCGGCTTATGAGTTCACCGATCGCATTGATAAAAATTTCCTTTTGGCGATCGCCTTTATAGTGACGCTTGAGCAAAAGTTTATAACTGCGTTGAAATTTACTTGACGCTTCAATCTGAAATGGAAACGAGCCAGTCACGAAAATCACTCCCATTTGTAAATTTTTGATTTTGAGATTCATCCAGACCGGATTGTACAGCTTGCGTCATCGTGACGTTATAGACTGGATGTTGTCGTTCTATTTCATCTAGAATTAATTCATCATCCCCAACATAGTTTTCTAGAGTCTGATAAATTTGATGATCGAGCGATCGCTTTAATTGAATTAACTCTCTAATCCCTAACTTAGTAACGACCTCGACAAGTGACTGATAGGAAAGAGATAGGTTTATCACAACTTGTGTTTGGGCTATATCTGTTAATGTTTCCGTAGATGGCTCTAAGATTGAATCAATTACCTTTAGCATAATTTTTTTTAATTCATATCCACTACTATAACAACGGTTTTCAAATTATTCTTCATAAAATTTGTTAATAAAGGCTAATTATGCGAAAATCATCTTAAGTTTAGTTGGCTTGAGAGTGAGGGTGTAAATGACAGATAAGGAAGCGATCGCACTAGTCACGAAATTATTAGGAAATGGACGCTTAAAAGAAGTCCAAAAACTCGTGTTTAGCCAATCTTGGGTCGGGAAAAAGTACTCAGACATGGGTATTGAAGAGGGTTACGATCTCGGATATATCAAGGATGTTGGCTCAGGATTATGGCGATCGCTGTCTAAAGCTTTAAATGAAAAAGTCACCAAAAACAATCTGCATGAAGTGTTAGAGAGATATGCCCAGCAGCAGGCGGCTTTAAATGTGAACTCAGCAACAAGTCAGATCCACATGGGTGAAGCCATTGATGTTTCTAAATTTTGTGGACGAACTCAGGAATTGGAAACTCTTACCAAATGGATTTTGTGCGATCGCTGTCGAGTGATCACATTGCTTGGTATGGGCGGCATGGGCAAAACTGCACTATCGGTGAAAATTGCTGAAGAATTGCAGGGAGAATTTGATTATGTGATTTGGCGATCGCTACGTCATGCACCGACTTTTAGGAACAAGATGGAAGACTGTCTTAAAATTCTGTCACAGCAACAAATTACGACTTTACCTACTAACTCCCATGAGCAAATCACTTGTTTAATCGAATACTTCCGTAAATCTCGATGTTTACTGATTTTGGATAACTTTGATACGTTATTGGAGCATGGTCAAGGAACAGGAACTTATCTTGATAGTTACGAAGCCTATGGCGAGCTTTTGTGGCGAGTGGGAGAAACCAATCATCAAAGTTCTGTGCTGATTACCAGTCGCGAAAAACCTGCGGAAGTTGTTGCCCTTGAAGGTGATGGCTTAGCAGTAAGGACTCTGGCTCTATCGGGATTGGAACTTGAGGCAGCGAAAACAATCCTAACTCTCAAAGGCTTATTAATTTCGGATGTAGAATCTCGACAATTAGTTGACTGCTACAAAGGAAATCCCTTGGCGTTAAAGATTTCTGCTACTGCCATTCGTGACTTGTATGGTGGTAATGTGAATCATTTTTTAGCCAGTGGCATAACGCTCTTTAGTGGAATCAGTAATCTGCTATCTCAACAATTACAGAAGTTATCAGATCTACAAAATCAAGTCATTTATTGGCTGGCGATCCATCGCGAGAGTATTTCGTTAACAGAACTGCATCGCACTTTTACGCCATCTCTGCCTAAATTGAAGCTGATGGAAGTTTTAGAGTCTTTGGTAAACTGCAATTTAATAGAGCGCGATCGCTATGGATTTACGCAGCAACCTGTAGTGATGGAATATGTAACGGAACGTTTAATTGAACTAATCTATCAAGAAATAATTACAGAATCACCGCAGTATTTACTGACCCATGCTCTAGTTCAAGCCCAAGCTAAGGATTACATTCGTGATGGTCAAATCCAATTAATTGTGCAGCCTATCCTTCAGAAATTGCAAACTACTCTTGGCTCTAGGCATCAGGTTGAGTACAAACTCAGTAGACTGATTACAACACTCCGAAATGAAGCGATTGCTTCAGATAATTATGGTGGTGCTAATATCATTCATTTACTAGCACATTTCGGAACTGATTTAACTGGCTATGACTTTTCACGGCTGACAATTCGTGACTGTGATTTGCGATCGCTCAACTTACATCGCGTCAACTTTACTCAAGCTCATTTTCGAGATTGCATCTTTGCCGCAACCTTTGGCGGTATTACTAGCGTTGCTTTCAGCCCTGATGGACTTGCCCTTGCCAGTAGTGATACCAATGGTGAAATTCAGATTTGGGACGCTGTTAATGGTCAACAACTCTCTATTTGCCAAGGACATAATAGTTGGGTTTGGAATGTTGCTTTTGCTCCCAAGGCTCCAATTCTCGCTAGTTGTGGTCAAGATCATACAATCAAACTCTGGAATACGAATAATGGCGAATGTTTCAGAACCTTAAATGGACATACCAATATTGTTACCGCGATCGCCTTTAGTCCTGATGGTCAATTAATAGCGAGTAGTAGCACCGATCGCACCGTTAAAATTTGGAACTTGATCACAGGAGAATCTATTCAAACCTTAGAAGGACATAATGCTTGTGTTTGGTCGGTTGATTTTCATCCCAAAGGTCAGCTTTTAGCATCGGCGGCGGAAGATAACACGATCAAGTTATGGAATCTCGAAACGGGTTGCTGTGTGCAAACTTTGAAAGGACATCAATATTGGGTTAAAGCGATTGCCTTCAGTCCTGATGGCGAAATATTAGCTAGTGGCAGCTTTGATAGCACCGTGAAAATATGGTATTTGCAAACTGGCGAATGTTTAAAAACTTTGCTAGGACACAATTCTGTTGTCACCTCCTTAGCCTTTAGTCCTCAAGGCGATCGCTTAGTAACGGGTAGCTATGATCAATCCGTGAAGATTTGGGATGTAACAACGGGAAAATGTCTAGATACTCTGCACAAGCACACCAATCGAGTTTGGTCAGTTGCCTTTCATCCCCAAGGAAAATTGGTTGTCAGTGGTGGTGATGACCATGCAATCAAAGTATGGGAACTTCAGAGAGGGAAATGTATCAAAACCCTCCAAGGAAATAGCAATGCCATTTATGCGATCGCCTATAGCAACCAACAAAATTTACTCGCCAGTGGACATGAAGACCAGACGATTAAACTGTGGAATGTCGATATCAATTCGCCCCAAGCCTTAGAACCTGACCTTCAGCCTTTTCAAATATTGCGCGGACATAGCGATCGCATTCTCTCCATTGCCTTCAGTCCCGATCAAAAAATTCTCGCCAGTGGCAGCGCCGATCGCTCGATTAAACTTTGGGATGCTCAGACAGGCAAACTGCTCAAAACCCTTCAAGGTCATCGCAGTTGGGTTTGGGGAATTACCATTAGTCCCGATAGCAAATTCTTGGCTAGTGGCAGCTATGACCACACCATTAAGTTATGGGATCTAGAATCTGGTGAATGCTTACAAACGTTGCTAGGTCATCCTAGTTCCGTTTTAGCGGTTCGGTTTAGTCACGATGGCAAGACTCTCTTTAGTAGTGGCTATGACAAGCTAATTAAATATTGGCATCTAGAAACAGGTAACTGTCTACATACTTGGGAAGCAGACTCTAGTAACCGTGTTTGGGCAATGGCGATCAATCCGAATTCACAACATTTAGCAACTGGTGGCGATGATACCTCCATAAAACTATGGGACATCGAAACAGGAGCTTGTTTACGCATGTTTTCTGGACATTCCCACCCCGTTGTCTCGCTCATATTTACTCCCAATGGCGATCGCCTAATTAGTGGGAGTAGCGATCGCACGATCAAAATTTGGGATGTATTAACGGGAAATTGCCTTGAGACATTACAAGGGCATAGTCACTGGGTCGCCTCACTGGCGCTAAGCCAAGATGCAAAAATGCTCATTAGTGGCAGTTGGGATGAAACGATCAGATGTTGGGATATCCCCACAGGGCAATGTTTACAAACCTTGCGATCGCTCCTTCCCTACAAAGGCATGATTATTGATGACGTAATCGATTTGACCGAAGCAGAAATCATCAGTTTAAAAGCGTTAGGTGCGATCGCCATTTGCCAATGATATTCTAAAGCCTGAAAATAATAAAAACTATAAAAAATCCTCAAAAATAAGCTTAAACTGCATAGCTATTTTTAAAATTGCCTATAATTAAGTTATGTAAAGGTTTATTTAGTTCATAACTGGTCAGCCTTGGGACAGTTTCCAAAACAATAAAAATAATAAAAAATAACTTAATATCAGAGCTAAATCCTATGTCCGCCACTTCAGCCCCCATAAAAGAATCCATAATAAATTCCCTATCGAATGCCGAATCTCAAGGTATAGAGGCGATATCGAAGGGTTACGATCGCCTGCTCTATATTCGTCTACCTTGTAACCCCATTTTTCCGATTGGTGTAGTTTACCTATCCGACCACATTCATAAAGTTGCGCCCCATGTGCAGCAAAATATTTTTGACCTCGGCACAGTGCCACCCCTTGATTTTTATACGGCGCTAGATAGGGCGATCGATAAGTTTCAACCGAATTTATTAGTATTTTCATGGCGCGATATTCAGATCTATGCACCCGTAGGCGGACGTGGCGGCAATCCTTTGCAAAACGCCTTTGAGTTTTACTATGCCAAAAATCCTGTCAAAAAATTGCGCGGGGCAGTGAATGGATTGCGGCTATTTACTTCTTACTACACCGAGCTTTGGCGCAATTCTCAATTAATCAAGCGCGGGTTAAGTCGAGCGCGGCGCTATCATCCTGAAGCTAAAGCCGTGATCGGTGGTGGTGCAGTCAGCGTGTTTTATGAACAGTTAGGGAATGTTTTACCCAAAGGCACGATTATTTCTGTTGGTGAAGGGGAATCTCTGCTAGAGCGCTTAGTCCAAGGACGAGAAATCACTAGCGATCGCTGTTATGTGATTGGCGAAACTACACCACGTCCCAGATTAATCCACGAGCAACCCGCTCCAATTGAAAAAAGCGCCTGTAACTACGACTATATCGAATCGATTTGGGAAGATTTTAATTACTATTTTCGCGATCGGGATTTCTATATCGGAGTGCAAACTAAGCGCGGCTGTCCCCACAATTGCTGCTATTGCATTTATACGGTAATCGAAGGTAAACAGGTTCGCATTAATCCCACCGATGAAGTGATCAAGGAAATGCGGATACTCTACGATCGCGGCGTTCGCAATTTTTGGTTTACCGATGCTCAGTTTATTCCCGCCAAGAAGTTCATTGACGATGCTGTAGAACTTCTCGAAAAAGTCAAAGCTTCAGGAATGACCGATATCCATTGGGCAGCCTATATTCGGGCGGACAATCTCACGCCTTACCTCTGTCAATTGATGGTGGAGACTGGCATGAGTTACTTCGAGATCGGTATCACTAGCGGTTCTCAAGAACTAGTCCGCAAAATGCGAATGGGCTATAATCTCAAATCGGTTCTCCAAAACTGTCGCGATCTCAGAGCCGCAGGTTTTAATGAATTAGTCTCGGTTAATTATTCCTTTAATGTCATCGATGAAACCCTAAAAACTGTGCGTCAAACGATCGCCTATCACCGTGAATTAGAATCCATTTTTGGTGCTGACAAAGTGGAACCTGCGATCTTCTTCATCGGCTTGCAACCCCATACCCATTTGGAAGAATATGCGTTCAAAAATAACATTCTCAAGGAGGGTTATAACCCCATGAGTATGATGCCTTGGACAGCCAAGAAATTACTCTGGAATCCTGAGCCTCTAGGTTCTTTCTTTGGTGAAGTCTGTCTAGAAGCATGGAAGCGCGACGATGACGACTTTGGACGTACTGTCATGAACATTCTAGAGGAGCGTCTAGGACGCGCACCATTGGAAGAAGCTCTTTCTGCACCGATGAAAGAGTTGATTAACGCATAGTTTCACCTAATTTTAGTATAATAAAGTGAGTTTACTAAAATTTATGATACTATTTCAACCGTAAAACTGTTTGTTGGTGAATAAAAACTTACTTCGTTCATGTTTACTGATTATTGTCATAAATTTATGTATAGCAACCTAAAATGACTGCAAATACACAGTCGGCGTTAGCAAAATTACTCTGTGGAGACTTGGTGTCTGATGGAGGATCTATTGATGAAATACTAAATCATTTGTCCACTTCAATTGATAATGTTGTTGAAGAGCTTGTGGCACTTTTAACACAAGAGCCACCAAATTCTGACCAAATCTCACTATTTGCCCCGTTTTTAGGGAGAAGTATACTTGAATTGGGATGTACAGCCATCATTGCTAGACTAGATCCTTTTAGAGTTCTGGTAATTAGAGAATACCAAAATCAACATGATTATTCTAAAGACAAACCGAATAAGTCCTCTATTCGTTGGCAAGGTGATGTTTTAGCCGATAAAGTTACTGATCTATGGGCTGATAAGTCGTTGCAAAACCCTACTAGAGCATTGCTCGGAGATTACTATAAAAAACTGATATGGTCTCCTAATTTTAATAAACTAAAGGATTCCATCGCGGATGTCAGTGGCGACGATTGGATTGCGCGTCTTAAAACGAAAGAGTTTGAACAGTTCTACGGTGAAACGTTTACAGATTTTTCAAGCGTATATTCTGAACTTTCTAAAGGAATACATCATGAACTGGTAATCCCTTTAAGTTCGGCTTTAGATCTAGCGACTACTACAGATCTAATGGAAAAAACTGTTCGTAATATTGCTACACTTGGTCTATTTGTTAATGTAGTTAGTCACACTTTTAATAAACTCAATATGTCAGATGCGATCGCCGCTTACAGAGAAATTCAAGAAATGGGAGTTTTCTAATGGTTAATTATATTTCTGAAAATACGTCACTGATCTTAGCCGCAGAAGATTGTTCGGCTGAGGAGTTTGAGCAATTCCATTGTTTCTCAAAACAAGAGCTACGTTTTATTTCTAATTTGATTGCTCATGGTCCAGTTCTATTAAAAGGCGCACGAGGCAGTGGTAAAAGCGCACTAATGATAGAAGCATCAAGAAGAATGTATCCTGCAAACAAGACAAGCGCTGCATTCGGGATATATATCAGCCTCCGCCATCTTGAACTACTTAGAAGTGAAGGTGAGAAATATGAAAAAATGTTGTGCCAGTTAATAATTGATGCCGTAAATAAGACAATTATCGCCTCAGGAAATCTATTTGAGTTTGAGGCTTTGCCAAACATAACATCCCTTCAGAAAGAGTTATCTGGTTTATCCAGTGCGTCTGGAAAAAGAATTGTTATATTGTTTGATGATGCAGCCCATATTGGTCGGGAAGCACCACTTCATGAGTTTTTTGATATGTTTCGGACTTTATCGAATAGTACAATATCGTGTAAAGCCGCTATTTACCCTGGAGTTACTAAATTTGGTAAAAGATTTGATGTCTACAATGATGCTACTGTGATCGATGTTTCAAGAAATGACGAGCTAGAGGGATATAACAAGAATTTTGCTGAGATTGTTAGAAAAAGATTCTCAAATAAGCTTGGCAAAGAGTCTTTCTCTGGTCAATTGACTTTAGAAAATGTTGCTGGATTTATGGGACGGGCTGTGCTTGGAAATATGAGGGGATTCATATTCGCGTGGGATAGTCTTTCAGCTAACTGTGGAGATAACAAAGTTAGTTTGGCTGATATTACCAAGACGCTGATAGACCTTGCGAGTAATTACTATTGGCCGTTGATTGATGAGCTTAAGCCCAAACTTGGTATTTACGCCCCAATGATTGATCCCGCAATCGAAATTGCGGAATCGATATTTCAAGAAGCGGGCGAACAAAAAAAACAGAATGTACTCATTTTGAGAGAGATCGTACAACGTCTATCAAAGCCATTAGAAATACTGGAATATACAGGATTTATTGCAATTCGAGATGTTTCACGAGCAATGAAATCTAGAGGCAGAGGAACAAGATATAGTTTAAATCTTTGTACTTTATTGGAAAAAATTCCTGGAGCTAGAGTTACTAATGAAATTTACATTGGATGGTTAAATGAGAAAAATGAGAAAAATGAACCTTTAGAATTGCATAAGCCAAGTGAACTGTTTAGGATTCAACTACCAGAATTACTTGGGCAGGGGGAAATGCTAATTTTAAATAGTGATATTAGCAACCTAAAAGTATCTAGAGCTTATCCTTACGGACTCACAGAACATAAAGTCAACATCCTAAAATCTGCCAACTATAATACTGTTGCTGAATTAGCAGAAGCTAGCGATGATGCTTTATTAGGATTGGGGGAAATAGGGAAGGAAACTTTAAAGAGGATTCGTAGTACTGTTGCTCAAGCTATTTGGATGTAGATCTCCCTAAAAATTATTGGGAGTCGTGATTTATGGCGCGATCGCATTGACAATCTATTTTCTAAAGGCGATCGCTATTTCCATGAGTCGTGATTTATGGGGCGATCACATCAACAATCTATTTTCTAAAGGCGATCGCTATTACTGTGAGTCGTGATTTATGGGGCGATCGCATTAACAATCTATTTTTTAAAGGCGATCGCTATTATTGTTAGTCGTGATTATGGGGCGATCACATTAACAATCTATTTTTTAAAGGCGATCGCTATTATTGTTAGTCGTGATTTATGGGGCGATCGCATTAACAATCTATTTTTTAAAGGCGATCGCT
>JBAXTW010000084.1:0-19748 GCA_037129985.1 Pseudanabaena sp. ELA645
TCAGTATGGGTTTCCTGTTGCTGCCTAATAACTGTATTATATTGAGGTCGCACCCCATTCTAACGGCGAAACCTTGAGATTTTGTAAGGAAAAAATTTCGGTTTGTTGATCAATTTTCATTGCCATGATGATCTCTCGATGCGGATCATAGGAAGCGATCGCCTGTATTAACGACGAAATCTGATACGGATTGACACCAATTTCCAATAAACAGGACGGCGCGGATTCTGTTGCGATAAACTCAGTCCTAAATTGCCAAATGTGAAAGCTTAAGTCAAACTCAGAGGCGGGCGGCTCCACGATATAGAGTATAAACCCTCGACCAATATTCCGAAAACCCCTCAATGCATGATATCCAATCAGTAAAAAATTATCTTGGATAAAACGCGGTTGCCAAGAACCACATTTCACTCCATATTCGTTAACCCTCATCTATGCCTCGCAGATGAATAAGAACTTGGTTTGTGAGCCTCTAAAAGAGACTCTTGTGATTCGGTGGGCATCCTGACTAAGAGATTATCAATCAATGAAATCGATCAATCTCATCACAGTTGCGAGACAGCGCTGGGTTCACACCAAACTTTCCCCGTTTCCTCTAGCAACTGCTACTCGCTAGAACCGAATCAGGTATCCAACATATCACAAGATACGGAGGCGGCGAAATCTGTAGGAAAATCGTTTCGGCTAACTTCGCCCACTGAAATGATTTTGGGATTTATGTTTATGTTTGACGGACTGTCTTTTGACTGCTAGAGCAAATGCAGTCATGATAGGCGCAGACTAAAATTCAACTCGACTTAGCGGCTAAAACCGCGTAGGGCATCAGCTAAGGCTTTGCCCTTATTTTTCGTAGATATCCAAGGTTTAAATAAACTATGAAACGCATTTTTTCTGTTTTTTCTGTTTTTTCTGGTTTAGCGATCGCGCTAACCCTATTGATGAGTCTCACTTTCACTCAACCAGCTTTTGCTGAAGTATCTGAGGGTGCAAAAATCTTTAATAATAATTGCGCTCAATGTCATGCAGGTGGTGGGAATAGCGTATCTGGCAAGAAGACCTTGAAAAAGGAGGCTTTGGAAAAGTACAAAAAGTATTCAGAAGCCGCAATCATTACTCAAGTCACTAAAGGCAAGGTAGCTATGCCTGCTTTTGGCAGAAAGCTCAAACCTGATCAAATTAAGTTAGTCGCGGCTTATGTGATCGAGCAAGCTGATAAGGGCTGGGTTAAAAATTAAAAATTTATTTTCTATTCAATAACTGTAATTTGTCATATTTCAAGGGATTAGGACTTACGCAAAATAACCAAACGTAGGGGCAATTCATGAATTGCCCCTACGTTAGAATTACGCTTTCAAGTCCTTTTGCATAACTCCTAGGGATATCTCAAATTGCAGTTTATTATTTTTTATGTAAGCGATATGATTAACCCAAATAAGCTAAATAAGTCTATCTTTGGACTTCTATCTCAATATACGTTTTTATTAACTTCTGTCACATTGCTGATGATGGCAACTACTGAAGCGATCGCACATGAAGTCAGAACTTCCCAAGAAGTTGGTGGCACAATTCACATCGAACCAAACGATCGCCCGATCGCGGGCAAAAAATCTACTATTTGGGTCGCACTAACTAAACGCGGCGGCGAGATTATTCCCTACGCAAAATGTAACTGTCGGATGGAGGTGCGATCGCTAAGCGATCGGAGTATTAGGTTTACGGTTGCGAATCCTTTGGCAATTATTGAGCGTTATTTAGGATTGCCGAGTTTAGAGGTTACGTTTCCACAGGTGGGGAGATATGAGCTTAAGTTAAGTGGTTCAGCAAGAGATGGCGAAAATTTCTCGCCTTTTGAATTAACTTTCACGACAAATGTGGGGAAATAATCAAAATCAGGCGATCGCCGATAACTTCTCTAAACTCTTTTTCTTAATGAGTTGAGCAATTACGAATTATAAATTACGAATGAGGAAATTCTAACTCGTAATTCGTAATTGATAATTCGTAATTCAATCCCTTGATCTTGCCAATAAAACACCAATTTGGATACCAATCATACCCGCGATCGCACTGCCTACAAAATAAATAGCTAGCATTGTCACATCGGACTTATCTAGAAAATCTTTCGATTCCAATCCGTAGGCAGAAAAAGTAGTATATGCACCACAAAATCCTGTTGTCGTCATCAGTCGAAGTTCAGTCGAAATAACGCGAATATTCTCGGTTGCGAGGGTCAGAATATAGGCCATGATCAAACAGCCAGAAACGTTAATAAAGAATGTGCCGTAAAATCCCAAATCTTTTTCTAAAATGGCTTTGGCTAATTCGGTGACATAAAAACGACTCAATGCGCCAGCGATCGCGCCGATCGCTACAGCTAACGGATAACGTCCTTTTAAAAATTCCATTGTTTCTTTTCCTGAGAGTTATGAATTACGAATTGGGAATTACGAATTACGAATTACGAATTGAATGTTTTACTTAACCGATGAAGATCTTGGCGATCGTTGCTCCCAAAATCACCGCGCCCAATCCCAAAACTACACTACCCGCCCAATAGAAAGCGGTTGCGCCCATTTGGTGACTGCGCCATAGCGTGAGGGTGTCAAAGCCATAGGTGGAGAATGTCGTGTAAGAACCTAGAAATCCAGTTCTAATTGCTAGGTCTAATTCTTTAGGGTAGCCAGTAATTCCTTTGGAAATCGCGAAAAAGAACCCCATCGCTAAACATCCAGTTAAATTAATTCCAAAAGTCGCATAGGGAAACTTCGTTCCAAATTTAGCCTTTGACCATTCTGTGAGGTAAAAACGAGACAATGCTCCAGGGACTGCACCTGAAGCGATCGCAAGAGGGATAGTTATATCTGACATAGCAAACTTTTGGTTAAATTGGCTCGGTATCGGTCAAATTAACCGATAATTTCATCGTACCAAGCCGTACCGCAAATTCGCCAGAACTATTGGGGACAGTGAGTACCTGAGCGATTTTGCTAAACTTAGGAATCCTCACCCGATCTCCTACTTTCAACTTCACCTCGATTTTCTCTTCAGGAATCACTGGCATATGTCGCTTGGTTAACTCCTCGATTCTCTGCTCAGTACGTTGGACATCCGCCGCCACCTGTTCGCCCAATTGTTCACCCTTTTGTAACTTGCGAATTACCCGACCGACTTCCTTTTGCGCTTGGGCGATCGCTGCATTTACCTCTTTTTCTTGACGTTCGCGGAGTTCCTTCGCTTGCGATCGCATTTTTTCCGCACGATCCAAAATCTCTTGATGCAACCGTTCGGTTTCCACTAATAAATTGGCTACTTCTTCTGTCTTTTGATTTTGTTCGCGGCGTTGAGATTCCAATTCCGCAATCACATCATTCATCTCGGTCGAACCAATCCCCACCCGCACTTGTGCTGCATCGATAATTTCTGGTGATAAACCCAACCGACCTGCGATCGCTAAGGCATTAGACCGCCCTGGAATTCCCCATAACAATCGATAAGTTGGTGCAAGGGAAGCATCATCAAATTCTACAGAAGCATTTTCAAATTTGGGATTTTGATATTTGAGGGCTTTGAGTTCGCCAAAGTGGGTCGTGGCAATACTTAGGCGCGTATGTTCTCCCAAATATTCCAATAATGCTGTAGCGATCGCACTACCTTCCGATGGATCGGTTCCTGCGCCCACTTCATCCAAGAGAACTAGGGATTGATGGGAAAGGGAATCGAGAATGCGACCAATACGACGAATATGTCCAGAGAAAGTCGATAGATTTTGTTGTAATGACTGCTCGTCACCAATATCCGCAAGCACGAGATCGAACCAAGGCATTTCCACAGGTTCTCTCGCAGGGATATACATTCCCGCCTTTGCCATCAACGCCGCTAAGCCAAAGGTTTTCAAGGTTGCAGTTTTACCGCCTGTATTTGGTCCCGTAATCACGACTACGGAAATGTGCGGCGATACTAATACATCCACAGGAACGACTTCGCGACCTTCTTCATTTTGCTGTTGCCAGACTAATAGAGGATGTCGTAATTGTCGCAAGACGATCGCTTCGTTTTCTTTAAAATAGGGAGGGTTCGCTCCTAACCAATAGGCATACCGCGCCCGCGCCACTGCAAGATCGATTTTAGTGACGATAATTAGCAGCTTTTGCAAATCTTCAGCGATCGCCGTAATCTTCGTACTGAGGTTTTCTAAAATAATCTCAATTTGCGCCTGTTCCATTTTCAGAAGTTGACGCAAGCGATTATTCGACTGCACCACCGAATTCGGCTCGACAAATAGAGTCATCCCCGTACTAGAGGTATCGTGAATTACCCCAGGAATGCGATCTCGTTGGGGCGACTTCACCGATAGCACATAGCGATCGCTACGTTGGGTGATGATCTGCTCCTGTAAAGAGCTAGCATTGCGCTGCATGATATTTTGCAACTTAGTGAGAATCTGATCGCGCACCGCCGTTAATTCGTGGCGAATTTCTCCCAGCCGCACCGAAGCTCGATCTAAAACATTGCCCCCCTCATCGACACAGCGATAAATCTCCTGCTCGACATCGGGATAAGTTCGCAATTCACTCGCTAAAATCTGCAAATTCGGGCAGTAATCAGCATTATCTAACTGACGGCGTAAATTTCGCGCCCCCGCCAAAGTCGTCGCGATCGCCCATAATTCTAATGCCGACAAAATCCCCTGTTTCTCGGCACGCAACACCGCCTCAGTAATATTCTGAATTCCATCTAAAGACACCCCTGCATTTCTTTCTTCAAGGGCATAAGCCTCTTTAGTTTGGGTTAATAACTCCAATGTCTCGTCATAGCGATCGGGAATCGGCAAATGCACCGCTGCGATCGCCCCCAATTTGGTCGTTGTAAATGTTGATAAATGCTGACATAAACGATTCCATTCCAACAGTTCTAACGTCTCAGCTTGCATGACACCTCAATATAGGTTTAGAGCGATCGGCTTGTGATCGGCAAAAACACACCGATCCCTTCAATCATATCAATCATATCTAAGTAGGTAGTTTGAAATTCCTAAGCCCTTTAAACCAAGTTTGCAGTAATTCCTGACATTCTCGCTCTCGAATTCCTGCGATCGCCTCTAGTTTATGAAAAGAGACTGGACTATCGGGCAAATTTGCTACAGTCCTGATTGATCCTGCTTTCGGATCGTCAGCACCATAGACTAAAGTACTAATTCTCGATTGCAAAATCGCCCCCGCGCACATCGGACAAGGTTCTAACGTGACAAATAGTGTGCAACCTGTAAGATGCCAATCTCCCAATACCCGCGCCGCCGCCCTTATCGCCACAATTTCGGCATGAGCCGTTGGATCTTGATCTCGTTCCTTGCGATTTACACCTGTCGCAATTTCTTCATCCCTATTATTCACAATCACCGCCCCCACAGGGATTTCCCCCAAGACTCCTGCTTGTTGTGCTAAAGCGATCGCCCGATCCATCCAGTTTTGATAAAACCCGAAATCTTTCATTTTTTGCCAGAGGTTAAAATTTTATAATTTTTGGGCTTATTGTCACATTTACTGCCATTTTTTAGCAAAATAGTAACAGTACTGAATTGAGTCTCCCATGTCCCTAGAACCGATCGCTTTAACAACGCCACTTTTTTACGTCAACGATCGCCCCCATATTGGTAGCGCCTACCCCACGATCGCTGCCGATGCGTTTGCGCGGTTCTATCGACTGAAGGGACATCCCGTCATGTTTGTGACAGGTACAGACGAGCATGGACAAAAAATTCAGCGTACTGCCGAAAAAAATAATCTATCGCCCCAAGAACATTGCGATCGCACTGTTGCCGAATTTTACACACTTTGGGAAAAATTTAATATTCGCTTTGATCGGTTTACACGCACTACCGCACCGAAACATCAGGCGATCGTTAATGAATTTTTTCAACGTGTTTATGACGCTGGTGATATTTATCTAAATCAACAAAAAGGCTGGTATTGCGTTGCTTGCGAAGAATTTAAAGAAGAGCGCGAACTACCCGAAAGCCATCACTGCCCCACCCATACCAATGTCGTTTGCGAATGGCGCGATGAACCAAACTATTTTTTCCGTTTATCCAAATATCAAGATGCACTCGATCAATTTCACGCAGCCAATCCCCATTTCATTCAACCCGAAAGCCGCCGCAATGAAGTTTTGGGTTTCATGAAACAAGGCTTGCAAGATTTCTCGATCTCCCGCATTAATCTCGATTGGGGCTTCCCGATTCCCACCGATCCCACCCACACTATTTATGTTTGGTTTGATGCCTTGCTCGGCTATGTCACCGCCTTACTCGATCCAGACGATGAACCCACCTTAGAAAACGCACTGAAAAAGTGGTATCCCTTCAATCTGCATATCATTGGTAAAGATATATTAAGATTTCATGCAATATACTGGCCAGCGATGCTCATGTCTGCGGGATTAGTCTTACCAAAACGAGTATTTGGTCATGGTTTGTTAACAAAAGATGGTCTAAAAATGGGCAAAACTCTTGGCAATACGATCGATCCCTATGATTTAGTCGATCGCTATGGCTCCGACCCGATTCGCTATTATTTCCTCAAGGAAATCGAATTTGGTAAAGATGGTGATTTTAACGAAGAAAGATTTGTGGCGATTGTCAATGCTGATCTTGCGAATAGCTTGGGTAATTTACTCAATCGCAGCCTCGGCATGGCAACTAAATATTGTCAACAACTTATTCCCTCACATGATCCCAGCGAAGTTACCGAGTTAATAATTCCGATCATTGAACAAGCTAAAAATTTGGGCGATCGCGTAGCAGCCAGATACGAAAACCTCGATTTTCAAGGCGCAGCCGTGCAGATTTTGGAACTAATCTGGAACTGCAACAAACTCATTGACGAAACTGCACCTTGGAAACTGTTCAAAGCAGGTAAAAAGCAAGAAGTTAATGAAACGTTATATACACTCCTTGAAGCCGTCCGTATTGCTCTATACCTGCTTTCACCTATCACTCCACAGATGAGCATCGCCGCCTATCAGCAACTTGGGCTAAATTTTGATGAAACATCTCCTCCTGATTGGAGTCATACAAACTGGGGAATACTGCAAACAGGACAGCCCCTATCAGCACCAACACCAATATTTCAACGTATTGAAAATAAGCTTGAAAGTAAGTAAGAAGCCTTAACCATTCGTAGGATGCGTTAGTGCAACGTAACGCATCAAAACCAATTAATTAGGTAAAAACTATGGACTAAGCGATCGCTGCCCAATCTTAAATTTAACCCAACTAATTACTTTAACCAATCAGAATCTACTCCTCTGTACTCCTCTGAGTATATTTACTTATAGTGTATAGTTAGAGCAAACTTTCTTGCTTGGATATCGAGTCTATCGTCCGACGTTAATTTTAAACAAAACTTTACGTCAGTTTATTTATTAAAGAGTTTTTTAGGTTCATCTGAATTAGGTAAACAAATTAAGTAAAAACTTAGGACGGTTGTAAGTATCAATGCTAATACCAAAACTTCATCCCGCAGCACTAGATAACAAACGTTCTATAGGCAAATTTATGTTACCTTTCGAGCAAGATTCTGGTTTTAAACCAGACCAAATTTTAGAAAATCGCGGGCGGGTTGCCATTTTTATTGATGGCTCCAATCTCTTTTATGCCGCCCTCCAATTGGGGATCGAAATCGACTACACCAAGTTGTTGCTCTGCCTGACTGACGGCTCCCGTCTACTCCGTGCTTTTTTCTACACAGGTGTCGATCGCACCAACGAGAAACAACAGGGCTTCCTCCTATGGATGCGCCGTAATGGTTATCGGGTCATTTCTAAGGAACTCGTGCAATTACCCGATGGCTCCAAAAAAGCTAATCTTGATGTGGAAATCGCAGTAGACATGATGGTGCTAATCGGCTCCTATGACACAGCGGTACTTGTCAGTGGCGATGGAGATCTAGCCTATGCCGTCGATGCCGCTAGCTATCGCGGTGTGCGCGTCGAAGTTGTCAGCTTGCGATCAATGACCAGCGATCATCTCATTAATGTTGCCGATCGCTATGTCGATCTCGAAGCCATCAAAGATGACATCATGAAAATATCGCGCCCTCAAGCGTCAACTACTCCAGCGATCGCCAGTTATACATATCGCCCCATGAGCGGTGTTAGTGCGATCGATAGTGATCGGGCTAACTAAGCTAAGAGAGGTAATACCAAAATTAAAAAATGGCGTAGCCATTTTTTAATTTTAAAAACCAAAAGTTTTTAATTCACAAAAGTGTGACAACACTTTTGTGAATTTGTCTACCTATCTAAAAATACTATCCACAAAGAGAAATAGATGATTTCTCGGTGAGATTGCTAACAAACAAGATGGTGATCGCAACAGAATTGATGAACTGATTGATAACATTCTTGGGGTTGTTAGCAAAGCTGCTAAATTACTCGCATCTGTTCAGGCGATCGCTGATAGTTGAGAAAGCTACTACAGTTATAAACCGTGAAACAACTCAAACAACTAACCTGCATCATTGAACGTGAAGGCGAAGACTATGTATCCTTTTGCCCACAGAAATGCTTTGTTAACTTGTCGCGATAGTTTGTCTGTTACGCGCAACACAGATTGCCGCTCACAATCTGCTCACAGAATAATTAATTTGATTGGGTGCGATCGCCTGTGACGAACTCTCAAGCATCTTCGTGGCAAAGTTAGGAAATATGCCAAAGAAGATAATGATCAGAGCCAGAGCGATCGCAGGATATTTTTCGCGCCATTTCACTAATTGTAATGTATCGGTAATTTGATCGCTGCCATCTTTGCGAATGGAAAGACGACCGAAAAACACCTTATCGATCATCAGCAGAAAATATACGGCGGTTAAGCCAGTGCCGATCATACAGAGAATCGTTTGTAGAGGGAACACCGTAAAACTGCTACGGAAAATTACAAATTCAGCGATAAAGCCGACCATTCCAGGGATGCCAGCACTTGCCATCGCCGCTAAAATCATGAGCGATCCTGTAATTGGTAAGCCCCGTTCAGGATTGAGTAATCCACTGAGAGAGTTGATGTTGCGGGTTCCCGTTTTTTTATAAACAATCCCTACCAAAATAAATAATAAGGCCGAAATTAAACCATGACTAACCATTTGGAAGGTAGCTCCCAATAGGGATAGCGGTGTGGCGGCGGCGAGGGCAAGCAGAATATAACCCATGTGACCAACAGAACTATAGGCGACCATCTTTTTCATGTCAGTTTGAGTGATGGCAGTCAGACATCCATAAATGACACTGATTACCGCCCATCCTGCTAAGAATGGAGCGATCGCTTGCCATGCTTCGGGCAGCAACCCTAACCCAAAGCGCAACAGTCCGTAGGTTCCCAGCTTGAGTAGAACTCCTGCAAGTAAAGTGGAAACTGGAGTGGAAGCTTCAACGTGAGCATCGGGCAACCATGTATGTAGTGGCACAATCGGAATCTTGATGCCGAAACCAATTACGAGCAGAATTAATAAAGTTATTTGGGTGGGTTTAGCAACATTTGTGAGATTTAAGTCTAGATAATTAAAGGTTAAACCATTGATATCAGTACTACCGAGGGCTGCCATCCCAAAGAAAGCCGCTAAAATCAGTACTCCCGAAATGGCGGTATAAATTAGAAATTTAGTGGCGGCATAACCGCGTTTTTCGCCGCCCCAAATGGCAATTAATAGATAGAGGGGAATTAACTCAACTTCAAAGAACAAGAAAAACAGTAGTAAGTTTTCAGATAGAAAAGCTCCATTTACGCCGCCGCCCAGCAGTAATAGCAGTGGGAAATAGAGTCTGGGGCGTTGAATGTCGGTACTAATGTAAATGGCTATACTCAGAAGTAATCCATTTAATATCACCAGTGGAAATGATAGTCCATCAAGTCCCAAGCGATAACTGAGTCCAATCTGTTCTAGCCAAGCTAATGACTCCTGCATTTGCATGGGTGCAAGACTAATATCAAATTTGGTTAATAAAAATAACGACCAACCAAAGGTAGCGATCGCGATCGCCATAGAAATATTGCGTAATTGTTTGGAATCAAGCCCTCCGCCCAATAAAACGATTAAAAATGCAGATGCGATCGGAAACCAAATTAATGTACTAAGCATATTAAAACAGGAAAAAGGAAAAGGGGAAAATAATTTAAAATGAGAGATTATTGCAATCCATAAAAAGCAGCTATTCCAATTACAATTAAGCCAATTAAAATTGTCAAAACATACTGCTGTAATCTTCCTGTGACCGTATATTTCAAGCTTTCACCGCTAAAGATGGAGGCAAATCCTAAAAAGTTGACCGAACCATCGACTAAATAGCGATCAACCCAAGATAATACTTTCGAGCCACCACCAACGATGAACACAACTGTATATTCATAGATTGTTTCTACATACAAATCGTAGGCTAGTAAATCCTGAACTCCCTTCCATAAATTACGAGTAATCTTGGGCGGCATGGGTACAGAACTGCCAATTTCGGAGGGCTTAATGTAGATATATGCACCGATCGCAAAACCGAGTAGCCCTGAAGCTGATAACACTACTGTTCCCCAAATATCAACGGTATCTAGGTCAATATCTACAAATTCCCATGATGGCAGGAGAATTGGTACAAGTAACGTAATTATCGTCAAGGAAACAAGCGGAATCGCCACCTGCCAAGCCACTTCTGGAGCGCGACGGGTTTTGGGTTTAGGTTCTCCTAAGAAGACTAGGGCAAAGATTCGCATGAGTCCAAAAGCGGTGATGCTATTGACTAAAAGTGCGATCGCAATTAACCAAGGATTACTATTCCAAAAGGTTTCTTCCCAACGTAACAATGTCCAAAATCCACCAAATGGAACCATCGCCACTAAGCCAAGGGAACCGACTATAAAAGCAATTAACGTAGCGGGCATTCGGGTTTTGATGCCGCCCATTTCGGTGAGATCCTGCGTCACCGTGGTCATCATCACTGCACCTGAACTCAGGAATAGTAGAGATTTGCTGATGCCATGACTAAATAACAAGCCTAGAGCCAAGTCTGGTTGTTGCATACCCACAGCAATAAATACTAAACCGAGGTAGGCACTGGTGGAGTGGGATAAGGCGCGTTTGAGATCGATTTGGGCGATCGCTACAAGTGAAGCCCCGATCGCTGTAATCGCTCCAATCACAACCGAAACTTCTGCTGCAACTGGGAAAAGGGATAATACGGGCTGAAATTTAATCAGCACATAAGCACCCGCGCCAACCACTACAGAATTCCGCAAAATCGAAGCGGGATTCGGTCCTTCCATCGCTTCATCGAGCCATAAATGCAAGGGGAATTGAGCGCATTTTCCGATCGGACCTGCGATTAGTGCTAAGCCTAATAAAGTCCCAAATTGTTGATGTTCGGCAAAATAGGCGATCGTCTCAGGAGCCGCCGCCCATATCTTTAAATCAGAGAAATTTAAACTGCCCGTAAGATTTGAAAGCGTGACCACACCCATCAATAAGAATAAGTCGCCGACCCGCTTTGTCCAAAAAGCATCCCTAGCGGCGGTGACAACCAAGGGCTGAGCATACCAAAATCCCACTAATAAATAAGTGGACAGTGTGAGCATTTCTAACAAGGCATAGCTAAAAAATAGGGAGTCACTAAAGGCGATCGCCGTAATTGCAGCTTCAAAGAAACCAATCAAGGCACAAAATCTTGCTAAAGCCCAATCAGTTTCTAGCGATCCCAGTCCATAAACCTGTGAAATCAAGCTCATGGTCGCAATCATTACTGATGCGCCAGCGCTAATGGGGGAAATATTAAAGGAGCAAACTAGATTAAGATCGAAGGATTGAAACCAGCTAAAACTAATTTCTCTTGCAGGTTCGCCCCATGTCGAGTTCAGCAGTAAACAACTATGCACTAGGGCAATCACCGTCATTAACATATTCAGGTAAGCCGCAGGACGGGGACCCGTGCGACGCACTAGCCGCAGTGACCAAGGCAGGGTGATAGCTGCACCTGCCAGACCATAGCAAGGAAGGAACCAAGCTGTTTCTAGGATCATTGATTTTACTATAGAGTTTTTACTATGTTTATATTAAAATTGATTGAATATATTAAAAGATTACCTTAAAATGCTTCTTGTATAAATACGAAAAAGAGATCATTAACTTCCGCAACACTATCGCCACATATCGTCACTGTTGCCAAAAAATAGAATTCAGAACATCCACAATATTGCGACCAAACGGCGACTGCGAATATCATGCGATCGCATAACACAAAAATTCTTGAGGATATTTATACCATTTTTGACAAGATGTGATAACGTATTTGCACTTTCGTGCTATCAAAAAATTGGCATTCTAGAGAAAGCAAAAAATAGCTACACTACTTTTTTGCTTAATATCCCCTGATCGCCACTGAGCATATTACTGCGTATATCGAATATGTACATTAAAAATGTCGAACTAACCAGATTTAAATCCTTTGGCTCAACTGTGTCGATCCCACTAATGACGGGGTTTACGGTGGTTTCAGGTCCCAATGGTTCGGGGAAGTCGAATATTCTCGATGCGTTGTTATTTGCGCTGGGGCTGGCTGGCTCAAAAGGGATGCGGGCGGATCGCTTACCAGATTTGGTTAATCAAGCCCATAGTAAAAAGGGGCGGATGGTCGAAGCGATCGTTACTGTAACTTTTGCCCTTGAAGATTCCGAAATGGCGGCGATGCAAAGTGAAGGGATAGAGATTCCCAAGGCTGAAGGGCAGACCGTTGGTGAATGGACGGTAATGCGAAAGTTGCGCGTGACCACACAGGGGACTTATACTTCCACTTACTACATCAATGGAACGCCCTGTAATTTGAGTGAACTACACGAACAATTAGCCAAGTTCCGTATTTATCCTGAAGGCTATAATGTCGTGTTGCAGGGGGATGTTACGGGCATTATCTCGATGAATTCGCGGGAGCGGCGAGAAATTATTGATGAGTTGGCAGGTGTTGGTGAGTTCGATCGCAAGATTGCCACAGCTAAAGATAAGTTAGATGATGTGAAGGCGCAAGAAGAACGTTTTCGGATTGTTGAGCAGGAACTAATTGCGAATAAGGAGAAGCTCAAGAGCGATCGCGTTAAGGCGGAGAAATATAAGGCGCTGCGGTTGGAATATGAGCGGATGGAAGCATCGGAGGCGGTGCTGCAAAAACGAGAGATTACCTATCAACAATCGCTTCGTAATATTGAATTAGTTAATAATCGCGCCCAATGCGACAATATTGAGAAGTCTTTAACAGAACTCTCGCAGGTGATCGAGACTGGTACGGTACAGCTTAATGAGCTTAGCGATCGCGTCCATACTCTTGGTGAAGAAGAATATCTTTCGGTTTCTAGTAACCTATCTGGACAGCAAGCCGAATTGCGCGGTTTGCAACGTCAGCAGCAGTCCCTGACTAGCTCTTATCAAAATAATCAAAATCATATTGTCAGTACCCAAGAGGAAATCGATAAACTTCTGCGTGAATCAGAACAACTAGAATCGCAAAGACAGTTTAAGGAAGAAGCGGGAACTACTGCTGAAAGATCTCGCGATCAACAGTCATCAATAGTTTCGCAATATCGTAAGGAAGTCCAAGCGATCGCTTCAGCGTCTTCAGAATGGGTACGTCAACAAACACAGTTACGTCAGGAAGTTGATAGCGCTCAAGCAGAACTCGATCCCCAAAAGCAAGAGCAAACTCGAATTAAGGAAGTCCTCAATCAGCGATCGCTCCAGTTAGACGCGCAAGAAAAGGAACTCAAGGAAATTCTGGCTGGTGAAGGACGCTATGCCGTTGATATGCTGTCTAATCAGTCAATGGAAGATGCTTTGCGGTTGCAAGAAGCAGAAGTCAGTGGTGCAGAAGCTTTGGTGCAAACTTTAGCCAAAAATCTTGCTGAAGCGCAATTAGAAGTGCAACTTCAGAATGAGACTGTCGATCGCCTCAACCAAGAGCAACGGGTTAAATCTCGCCAACTCGACAAACTGGAAGCGCAAGTACAGGCAAGCAGAGAAGTTCAAGGTACTAAAGCCTCTCAGGTAATTATCGAAGCGGATATGTCGGGTGTATATGGACTCGTCGCCCAATTAGGACTGGTAGAACCGCGCTATCAATTAGCCCTCGAAATTTGTGCTGGTGGACGTTTGGGAAATCTCGTGGTCGAGAGCGATGAAGTTGCATCAGAAGCGATCGCTTTACTCAAACGCGAGAGAGCAGGACGCGCCACCTTCTTACCGTTAAATAAATTACAAGCGGCTCGATTTCCTTCACACACTGAAGCCCAGAAATTAGGGGCGATCGACTATGCCTTTAATCTCGTTACTTACGAATCCCAATATCAGGATGTATTTTCCTTTGTCTTTGGTAATACTCTCGTGTTTGAGAATCTTAACCAAGCCCGTTTCCACATTGGCAAATATCGGATGGTGACACTAGAAGGCGAGATTCTGGAAACATCAGGCGCGATGACAGGCGGTAGCGCTCCATTACATTCGAGTCTCCATTTCGGTAATGCTAAGCCTGCCGAATCTTCGGAAACCAAACAACTACGCGATCGCCTTCTCGAAATCGATCAGATGTTGGCGAGATTGAATCAACGCTTGCGTGGTGCGCTGACAGGAATTGCTAAGTTTGAAGAGCAGTTGCAATCGGCAAGAACCACCCATCGCGAATCTCAACTCAAGCGCGATCGCATCTACGAACAAATCGAACGCAATAGCCGCGATCGCACTCGTTTGCAAGATCAAATTCAACAAACCCGCGCTGCAATCGAAATTGGGCGATCGCAACTGAATAACCTTGATGGCAATATTGCCGAACTGGAAGCAAAACTCTATGTCAAACGTGCCGAATTAGCAGAATTAGAACAATCAGGCACGCATACCCGTTGGCTACAAGCTCAGGATGCTTTGCAAGGGCAAGAAGCTCTACTCAACAGCGCTGAAATTGAATTGCGAACTGCTAAACAACAATTGGGCGAATTAGAAAATCAACATAAACTCGCCTTGGAGAAAATGGCACAGCGCCAAACTCGCCTCCAAGAACTGCGTGGCACTCAAACGGAGTTAATCAACAGCACATCACAAATTCAGCATCAAATTAAACAAGCCGAAGCAGCGATCGCCTCCTATCAATCGCGTCTAGAAGTTCTCGAACAAACCATCGGTGCGGCAAAACAAGAGCGTGACGCTGCCGAGCGATCGCTGCGGACTCAACAGCAACAGCATCAGCAACAGGAATGGCAGTTACAAAAAAATCGCGAACGCCAAACCGAACTCGAACAGCAAATTGCTCAATTTACCGAACAACTCGATCAAATCGAGCTTCCCGATATTGTCCCTGAAGTTCCCGAAAGCATGACGCTCGAACAGTTGCAACTAGAGCAACGCCGACTACTCAAGCGCATTCAGTCGATGGAACCCGTCAATATGATGGCGATCGCAGAGTACGAGGCAACATCGCAACGTCTCGAAGAACTCAGTAGCCGTCTGGAAACCCTCAACCAAGAGCGCACGGAACTATTAATTAGAATTGAGAACTTTACGACTCTACGTCAACGCGCTTTTATGCAAGCCTTTGATGCTGTCAACGGTCATTTCAAAGAAATCTTTACCGAACTATCGGACGGTGATGGATATTTACAATTGGAAAATCCTAATGCGCCTCTAAGTGGCGGTTTGACCCTAGTTGCCCATCCCAAAGGTAAACAAGTGCAGAATCTCTCATCCATGTCGGGAGGCGAAAAATCTCTCACCGCCCTGAGTTTTATCTTCGCACTCCAACGCTATCGCCCTTCACCCTTCTATGCCTTCGATGAAGTCGATATGTTCCTTGATGGCTCTAATGTGGAACGCCTCTCCAAAATGGTTCGCAAACAAGCCAATCTCGCCCAGTTTATCGTTGTTAGTCTTCGCCGCCCGATGATCGAGGCTTCAGAGCGAACAATTGGAGTAACTCAAGCGCGGGGTGAACATACTCAGGTATTAGGGTTGGAATTGCGATCGAGTTAGGTTGCGATCATCATTAGGAGCAAAGGAAATGGAAAATACTTTACTGCGTAATCCTCATGTTGGCGAAATCTTGCAATATGAGTTTTTGGAAGAGTTAGATATTAGTTCAGATATTTTGGCTGAGAGTTTACGTTTACCTTATTTGAGTATGCAGCAAATTATTCAAGGTAAGGCTCCAATGACTGCGGATGTTGATTTGCGGTTATGTCGCTATTTTGGATTATCGGATGGTTATTTTTTGCGATTGCATTATGCCTATGAGTTGATGGAAGCAAAAAGAAATTTAGGTGATATATTGCGTCAAATAGTCCCGATCGCAGCATTACATTAGATCGCCTATCGAGTTACCGATTCCTCATGAAAAGTAGGATTGGAAAGGGCTAGATAAAATACCGAGTAATTTACCAATTTCCTTAATAAAATAATCTTCTTGATCGATCCAAAGCGTCTTTTCTTCGAGACGTAAAAATTTCCAAATCATGCCTGTTGTCACAACACCATAAATAGGGAGGCTGTTGTCATTTTTGGCATTAAACCGTTGAGCAGCAATCATTTCTGCAATACATTGACCTAAACCTCCTTTAATATTTTCGTTTTTTGCTTCGACAAGAGTAATCACTGGGCAGGAAATTTCATAGATTTCAGTGGAGGCTGTCAATAGAAAGTCACAGAATCCATTTAAGCCAGCTTCTAAATCAACATTAAATTCCGTCCCAGAGAAAAATCCTACCTTTTGATCAAAGATTTGCCGAATTTCTAGCAGGATAGGCGCAATGAGCAATTCCGATCGCGCTTTTTCAGTATTGATGGCATTGGCAATGGATAGATTGCGTTTGAGGGTTTGTTGCAGATAGTCACTGATCGCTAAGGGCTGAATATCCACAAACAAATTTTCCGATTCTTTCACCGTCAAGCCAAATTTTTCTTGTACTTGTGCGATCGTTTTGAATTCACTATATGACATCGGTTTAAACTCCAACTTCGTAAATTTACTAATATCTATTTTGTCATCGCTATCTTTTCCAAAATGAATATTCCCTTCATTAGTTTTTACAAAATTTCCTTTATTGATATTTACACAGCCAAAATTACCGCCTTGAAATGCTCGATATTGTCTTTCTAACACAGATTGCAAACTATCCTTATTAACTTCTACTCCCAATAAATGACTCAGTCTTTTCCACAAATTAGCCGCTAGCTTCTTAATATGCGACTCACTACAATGTAATTCCTTTGATATCTGAGTATAATTCTTTCTTTCCCAAGCCCCCTTCAAAATCCCTTCTTCCAAAGATGTTAGATGTTCCTGTGTGTCTTCCGATACTAAATCATCAATGTATTGCAAAACATGGTCAATCGTTTTCATGGATATTGTGGGCTTTGACAGGAAATATTTCAGTGATTATACCAAATCAAACCAAGAGTGAACCAAATCACACATAAGATTATACTGAAAAATACTCGTGGATAATTGTGAAAGACAAAAACATCAATTATTATTTACTCACGGGGAAAGCAATCCTATTGAAATGCCTTCCAAGTCATCAGTCCAGTTTTACTTTAGGGAGATCCCATGCTACTACTCGATAAACCATCTCAAAAAGCTCCTTTCACACTTCTCTTCTCCGAAAAGCTTGATTCCAGCCTTTACGCTGAAGCGATCAAAGATTCTCAGAAGTTGGCAGACACCTACAATCCTGAAACTCAAACATCAGATTTCTCTATCTATGCTGGTACTAGTCAAACAGTCGATAGTACATACACTGGAATTTTTATGTCTACAGATGATAGTGAACCATCTGATGATTAATTAATCATTAGCGGCTATCTTTGATTTCTAATATAGCCGCTAATGACTGTAAAACCAATGTTGTGACGATTTAACTTATTTGATCAACAGAGTCAATCGTCTTGAGGAGTCATGAAATACTTACAATCACTCTTTTGTTGGCTAGGAGTCGGATTAATAGGTGGGATGATTTTCCTTTGCTTACAACAGACTCCGACCGTTCCTATAATGTTGATACGCCTGTCTTTGTTGGCAGTACCAGCAACTTATGCAGCGATGGGTACATTTGGTTTCGCTGTAGACAGTAATTTAAATAAACCGCCAACAGAAGATGAAAATTATCAGTGGCTAGTTTATTTTTATCCGTTACTTTTCTCAGTCAGTTTATCAATGGCTTTTGTAATGTGGTTTTTTCGCGTGATTTTTGAAGTAATTACAGGAAAGCACAATCAGCTTCCGCCCGCTGCCAAAAAACTTACATCTCCTATCCATAAATTCATGGACAATTGGGATAAAGAGACGAATATTTTTAAATAATCGGAGACATAATATCATGGACGAAAAACTAAGAGATGCTTTTGAGCAGGGACAAGAACAGTTGAGGCTAGGTTCTAAAGCATCCACAAGAACCATAAACGCGATCATTTCAATCTTGGCAAATTATGCCGCCTCTAATCCCCAAGCTAAATCTTTGCAAGAGCGATTGGAAGATCTTAAAAATAGGTAGCTAGCCGTATGATTCTGATTGTTACTAGAAAACAAGATACACATACTGATGAAGTTATTACCTCGCTTACCAAAAGAAATATAAAAGTATTTAGACTGAATACGGAAGATTTGCTTTTCAAGTACAAGATTAACTTTGGTATAAATAAAGATGAATCTTGGAAAGCCGAGATTATTGATGAAGTTGGGCGTGTTTTAGACCTTACTAAGCAGAAAGTTGCATGGCTTAGAAAACCAGATCTTAATTTTTTTGGTGATCATTCAGATAAATCCGCAGAAGAATCTTTTGCAGAATCTGAAATTAAGGCATTCATAAATAGTATTTACTCTTTACCTAATATCAAATGGATTAATCCACCATTCATCGCTAATGGAGCAAAGGTAAAGTTTCAGCAGCTTTTATTAGCAAATAAACTGGGGATCAAGACTCCTAAGACAATCATTACTAACCAACCAGAATTAGCTAAAGAATTTTTTGTAAGTTGTGGTGAAGAAGTATTACTAAAATCTATTTATACTGCCAATGTCACGATTGATGGCTTAAATCAAGCTATCCCTTCTAGAAAAATTGGCAAAGATCAGTTTTATCCCAATTATCAGAATATTGCCTTGTGTCCTACGCAGCTACAGGAGTATATCGAAAAAGCCTTTGAATTGCGGATTACGATCATTGGTCAAAAAGTCTTTGCTGTAAAAATTGACTCGCAAGTTAATGAAGAAACAAAGATCGATTGGCGCTTGCATACTAAGCTAAACCCACATTCTATCTACGAGTTACCAGACCATATCGAGAAGTTCTGTATTGACTTTCTGAATAAGCAAGGTCTAGTTTATGGCGCAATGGATTTTATTGTCACACCACAAGGCGAGTATTATTTCTTAGAAAATAATCCTTTTGGGCAGTATCTGTGGTTAGAGATAGAGACTGGTATTCCACTGACAGAGACAATGTGTGATTTGTTGATGTCTTACGCTAAAGAGTAGCGATCGCTTGTTCGTTAAAGTGTTGATGTTTTAGGCGATCGTTTGTGTGGTCAAAGTATGGATATTTTAGGTGATCGCTTTCTGATTGAGATTAGGGGCGATCAGTGTTTGATTTTGTTGGTTTGTTGAGGGGCGATCGCTTGTTGGTGGAAGTGTGGATATTTGAGGCGATCGCTTATAATTGTTACTAGCAAGAGCAAGGAGTTAAGCAAATGATGACT
>JBAXTW010000085.1:0-19572 GCA_037129985.1 Pseudanabaena sp. ELA645
GGCGATCGCTTATAATTGTTACTAGCAAGAGCAAGGAGTTAAGCAAATGATGACTCAAACAATGGTAAAGCCATCTTCATGGATATCCACAGGAATTATTACCGCAAAAGTCCGTGATCGCTATTTATTTAAATTCTCTGAAGAATTACAAAATCGCTTAGATGATTTGAATGAGCGACTTAAAGGGATTGGAATAAATGACCAAGAAAAAGCAGAACTAGCAGGGATTTTAGAATTAGACCAAATTTTTACCTTGCTTAATGCCAAAATCATTAGCGAATCCTAGATTTAGTATGGCGATTCCCACAGCAGTAAAACTCCAAATAAGACAAAGAGCTAATTTTTTGTGTGAATATTGCCATTCTTCAGAAGAAATTAGTCCTTCAAGATTTGAGATAGATCACATTCAACCGAGATCCATTGGCGGTTCAGATGACCTTGATAACTTAGCCTTAGCTTGCCAGCGCTGCAACTCACATCATTACAACTTCACCCAAGGAAAAGATCCAGCAACATTAATCGACGTAAATTTATTTCATCCTCGTCATCAAGTATGGAACGATCATTTTATTTGGAGTAAGGATGGGTGTAGGATTATTGGTATTACGGAAGTGGGAAGAGCAACTGTAAACCGACTAGATTTGAATGATGAAGTTCGCAGTCAAGCAGAAATTGTGAGAGCCAGACAAGCATGGGTGAAAGTTGGCTGGCATCCTCCCTTCAGTGATTTAAGAAAATCTTTTTAGTTTTTTGTTAAATGTTAATATGGCGATCGTTTGGGTGATGGGAATTCCGCAGTTCAGCAGGCGATTATGCCACGAACGTTTTATATTTAATTGCGCCTAGCTAATTACTTAGTAAATTTAGTGAGATTTTGTTGACAAAAAAGTTAACATTAACTTAATAATTCTCCAAATCAAGCTATCCTCCCAAAGCTTGTTACCTTAATCTCTAATCAAAACCAGTTAAACTTAAACGTCATGGCTCGACAACTCAAAAACATTGCACCGCATGGTGGTCAACTGATTAATCGCATCGCCTCAGATGCACAAAAAGAAGTTTTTTATAGCAAAGCTGACCACTTGCCAGTTGTGCAGTTGACTGAGCGATCGCTGTCTGATCTTGAGCTAATTGCGATCGGTGGATTTAGCCCTCTGACTGGCTTTCTCGGTAAAGCCGATTATGAATCCGTAGTTTTGAATATGCGTCTTGCCAATGGCTTGCCTTGGTCAATTCCGATTACTTTGCCTGTCACTGCTGAAGTTGCCGACACATTAACCATCGGCAATCTGGTTCGCCTCAATGATCCCAATGGTATTTTTATCGGTGTGTTAGAACTCAGCGAAAAATATAAATATGACAAACTCAAAGAAGCTCTCCATGTCTATCGCACCAACGAAGATCGTCATCCTGGGGTAAAAGTTGTTTATGCTCAAGGCGAAGTTTATCTGGCTGGTGATGTTTGGCTATTAGAGCGACGTTCCCATCCCCTTTTCCCTACCTATCAAATCGATCCAGTTGATTCGCGTGAATTATTCATCGAAAAAGGTTGGCGCACCATTGTCGGCTTCCAAACCCGCAACCCGATCCACCGCGCCCATGAATATATTCAGAAATGTGCCTTGGAAATTGTCGATGGTTTGTTTCTCCATCCTCTTGTCGGTGCGACTAAAAGCGATGATGTGCCAGCCGACGTGCGGATGCGTTGCTATGAAATCATGTTGGAACATTACTTCCCCTTAGATCGAGTCACTTTGGCAATTAATCCTGCGGCGATGCGCTATGCGGGACCGCGTGAAGCAATTTTCCATGCCTTAATCCGCAAAAACTATGGTTGTACCCACTTCATTGTTGGACGCGATCATGCGGGTGTCGGTGACTATTACGGAACCTATGATGCTCAGCATATTTTCTATGAATTTGAACTGGGCGAACTAGGCATCATTCCGTTGATGTTTGAACATGCTTTTTATTGCAAACGTACTCAGGGAATGGCAACCACCAAAACTAGCGCCAGTCTTCCTGAAGAGCGCGTACATCTATCGGGTACAAAAGTGCGTGAAATGCTCCGCCGTGGCGAATGTCCTCCTCCTGAGTTTTCGCGTCCTGAAGTCGCCGCTGAGCTAGCCAAAATCATGCATAAAATGGCGATCGCGGAAGCAGCTACAGGCTTTGAAATCTAAATACTTCCAGTAATTAGTAATGCTCTGCCAATCCAGATTTTCCATAATCAGTGGGGCGGCTCCGCCGCCCCACTGATTATGGTTTTATATTTGGTACTTTATTAAATCGCGAAACCCTTACTGGGTTTGATTTTTAATTCACAAAAGTGTTATCACACTTTCGTGAATTGGGATAACGGGAGATTTGTAGGTATATTAAGTTTATGCTGAAACTTTAAGTTTTGTTTTCGGATTGTAACGACCGATTTCTTGTAAACTTATCTAAATAAATATGTAAATTCATAAAATTTTACTGAATTGCAGCTAGCAACATAATGGAGTGGAAACTGGCTTGGAAAACCATAAGGAAAAAATTCTAGTTGTAGATGACGAAGCAAGTATTCGTCGGATTCTGGAAACACGTTTGTCGATGATCGGTTACGAGGTCGTCACCGCCGCAGATGGCGAAGAAGCACTCGAAGTTTTCCATCAAGAAAATCCTGATTTAGTTGTACTTGATGTGATGATGCCCAAGCTCGATGGCTATGGAGTATGTCAAGAGTTACGCAAAGAATCGGATATCCCGATCATCATGCTGACAGCATTGGGTGATGTCGCCGATCGCATTACGGGATTAGAATTGGGCGCAGATGACTATGTTGTGAAACCATTTTCGCCCAAGGAATTAGAAGCGCGGATTCGTTCCGTATTGCGCCGCTTTGATCGCAATGGCACATCAGGCATTCCCAGTTCGGGTGTGATTCATATTAATACGATCAAAATTGATACTAATAAGCGTCAAGTCTATAAGTCTGATGAGCGAATTCGCTTAACGGGTATGGAGTTTAGTTTATTAGAGCTATTGGTCGGGCGATCGGGTGAAGCTTTTTCCAGAGCCGAGATTTTACAGGAAGTTTGGGGCTATACCCCTGAACGCCATGTGGATACTCGTGTTGTCGATGTTCACATTTCGCGTCTACGCGCCAAACTCGAAGAAGATCCCAGCAATCCTGAGTTGATTTTGACAGCGCGAGGTACGGGTTATCTGTTCCAACGCATCATCGATGGCTCAGAATCGAAACAAGGCTAATCGTGAAAAAATACCATAGGATTCACCAAATAAATAATGACTTTGCAAACTGATATTGACAGCGCCGCCGCGCAACTTAAAGCCAAAACGCCTCAGGAGGTTCTCACATGGGCGCTAGGTAACTATTCTAAAATCGCTCTCGCATCTAGTTTTGGAGCCGAAGATGTCGTCTTAATCGACATGATCGCCAAAATTCAGCCTGATGCAAATGTATTTACTCTCGATACAGGTCGCCTCAATAGCGAAACCTATGAGGTAATTGCCAAGGTGCAGCAAAAATATCCCCAACTGCAATTGCGGATTATGTTCCCACAGGCGGAAGCGGTGGAACAAATGGTCAGTGCCAAGGGGATCAACCTGTTCTATGACAGCGTGGAAAATCGTAAGCAATGTTGCTACATCCGCAAGGTGGAGCCACTTGGTCGAGCGACTCAAGGGCTAGATGCATGGATTACAGGGCTACGGCGAGATCAAACAGCCAATCGTTCGACGATGGAAACTGTTGAGCTAGATAGCGATCGCAATATTGCCAAGATCAATCCCCTGATCGATTGGTCAAATGAACAAGTTTGGGAATATATTCGGACAAATGATGTGCCGTACAATGCCCTCCATGATCAAAATTTCCCTAGCATTGGTTGTGCGCCATGCACGAGAGCGATCGCTGAGGGTGAAGATCTTCGTGCTGGTCGTTGGTGGTGGGAAATGAGCAATCAGGAATGTGGATTGCATGTTAATAGTGATGGTCAGTTGGTACGCGCCAAAAGTTAAATAAAAAAGCTCGCGATGCGAGCTTTTTTATTTGGAAACTAAGAGATCCCCCTCAATCCCCCTTGTAAAGGGGGAAGAAGAAAATTATCCCCCCTTTCTCAAGGGGGGCTGGGGGGGATCTAAACATTGTAAAACTTGGGGTTGAGAGTAATGGATAAAGCGAATCGAGTTAATAGTTTGGAATATGGAGATTGGGATTTTCAGGAATGGCGATCGCGCTATGGTGCTAGTAAATCGCAAAATCCTGATAGCAATAAACCACCAATTTTGTTAATTCATGGATTTGGGGCAGCCCTTGACCAGTGGCGCGATAACATTCCTGCCCTAAGTGAAAACCATACTGTCTATGCCATCGATTTATTAGGGTTTGGGAATTCTGAGAAACCTGCGATCCGCTATTCTATCCATTTGTGGGTAGAACAAGTTTTCCAGTTTTGGCAAAAATTTATTGGCGTGCCAATGGTGATTGTGGGGAATTCCATCGGCGCATTGGTATCGGCGATCACGGCTAGTGAGCATCCTGAAATTGTCTCAGAAGTAATTACGATTAGCCTCCCTGATATCGCCGCATTTAATGACATGGTTCCCAAGTGGTTACGTCCGCTTGAACGATTTGTCAAAGCGATTGTTGCAGCAATTTTTGTGAAACCATTGTTTTATTTAGTCAGGCTTCCCTTTGTAATTCGGTTTATTCTTAAATCAATTGTGTACTGTAATCGCGATCGCGTCGATGATGAGCTAGTGGAAATCATTGCCAAACCTGCTCGCGATCGCCAAGCTGCTGAAGCCTTTGTGCGCTTAAACCGCAGTCTCAATCAACCGAACTACTCACCAAGTTTAACGGAAGCTTTATCGCAGTTACAAGTTCCATTATTGATTTTATGGGGAAGTTGCGATCGCTTGATTCCACCATCGGAGGGGACAAGATTGAGTAAATATGCGACCGATAGCACGTTAATCTATATCGCCGAAACTGGACATTGCGCCCATGATGATAATCCTGAAAGGGTCAATTATGAAATTTTAAACTGGTTAGATTGTCCAAAATAATGAGGTGGCGCTTCGCGCCACCTCATTATTTTAATGTTAGGGAATAGAGATCGTAAAAATTGAGCCTTGGGGTTCATTATTCATGACAGAAATACTGCCGCCATGAGCCTCGATCGCTAATTTACAAAATGCCAATCCTAAACCTAGTTGCGCCGTATTCTGCACAGGTTGACCAATCTCATATTTATCAAAAATTACTAATTTCATTTCATCCGTTGTCCCAATTCCCCGATCAGCCACACTGATATTTGCTCCACCAGATTCAGGATATTCCACACTGACAATAATTTGGTTGTTAGAGGGAGAGAACTTGATCGAATTCGATAGCAAATTATCGAGAATTCGGCGAAACATCGATATATCGACATCTATATTGGTGGTTACTTGCTGCGATTCAGGATTTGCGTGACTATCTTCAGGTAATTGGACAATAATCTCTAGATTCTTTTGGGCGGCGATCGCTTCAAAATCTTCAGCTAAAGCTAAACACATTCGATTGAGATTGGTACTCGTATATTTAAGAACCATTTTTCCCGATTCGATCTTTG
This sequence comes from Pseudanabaena sp. ELA645, assembly GCA_037129985.1. Classification (GTDB taxonomy): domain Bacteria; phylum Cyanobacteriota; class Cyanobacteriia; order Pseudanabaenales; family Pseudanabaenaceae; genus Pseudanabaena. The sequence goes on from JBAXTW010000085.1 coordinate 5,622, forward strand.
CCATTAATAACAAACTATCAATTAGCGATTGTAAGCGATGAGTACTACGAGTTAGGCGATCGACCTTTTCCTTTCTACGCGTTTCTGACAAATTTGGATCACCTAAAAGTGATGATGAGAGCATAATTGTCGTTAGAGGATTGCGTAAATCATGGACGATCATCCGCACCATATCTTCTCTAGTTTGTAACAGCGATTCAAGATCATCATATTGCTGTTTCATTCGTATCATTGATTTGACTCTCGCCCGTAATTCCACACCATTGACAGGCTTACTTAAGAAATCACTAGCACCAGCTTCTAGACACAAAGCCATGTCTTCTTTGGAAGTTAACGCTGTGATCATAATGATCGGCACAGATTTCCAGCGTGAATCTTGCTTAATTATTCTGCACACCTCAATGCCATTTAGCTCTGGCATCATCACATCTAGCAAAATAACATCAGGTTGTAATACCTTCAATTTCTCTAATGCTATTCGACCACTGGAGGCATAACTGAGTTGACAGTTGACATTATCTAAAAGAGACTCAACCACATCAAAATTATCAGGTTCATCATCAATTACAAGAATAGAAGGCTCTTTTTTCATTGTGAGTATGTATTTGCGGTTTCTAATTTATAGCGGTTTTTACATACCGCCAACTTGATCGCGCTACAAGTATTTAAACAGCTATCAGTTTCTCTCGATTAAGATTTTGCAAAATACTAATCTGACCAATACGCTGAAATTCTTTGCTACTTTTATCAGCTAAATGTAAAACCCAAGGTAGCCTACATGAGCGAAAGCCACTAGCAGGATGTAACTGAGTTAGATGATATGTTTGCAAAGCCAATAACTCTAAAGATGCATTTCCATACTCATGAACAACTCTCAGTGGTCGCGCACTACCAATAGTTCCACCTTTTTTTGTTGCTATTGGTTGACTAGTTACTAGAAGAAAAGAGCGCTCGTTAGGATTAAACACAACACTACCAATTTGAGCATCTCGATATACCTTTTCTGATCCTTGATCGATTAACCCCATTCTTCCTGAGCCACTTTTACGAACACTTACAATGTCAACTGCAATATCTTTCTCTTGCAATGCACTTATGGTTTGCTGAAATTCTCCTTCCTGCACTAATCCATCTCTCATTAATAGGATGCGACTAGGATAGCGATCGCAAATTTTACGAAACCTGAGAATGAGCTTAGATACAGTTTGCCAAACTGCTTGTCCTGAAAAACGTTCGCCTCTTTGTACATCAGGCAATTCCCATCCTAAACTCTGTCCATCCGCCATTACTGCAAAAGCCGAAGTACCATAATAAAGCTCACGGTTTGTTCCTGTATCAAAGCCAATAATTAAATCGGCTGCTTCAGGATGTTCTAATGGTTCTAATCGAATTGTTTGCCATCCTGCTTTACACAGTAATCCCAAAACCACATTCATTGCCTTAAATGCATCAGCCTTGGGGAGAGGCAGTATAAATTGGGTGGCAATGCCAGCTTGCAATGCCTCTACTCTAATTTGCTTTTTCCGAGCATTTGGTAGCCAAGGGGCAACTACTAGAATCGTTTGTATCCCAGTTTCTGCCCATTCTTGCCAAAATATTTGTCGGTCTAGGTCATCTTGTGGCAGATCTTTCGCTGTTTTATAAGAGGCATACTAAATTTCAGCACCACTATTTAGTGCGACTGTTTTTAGACATTTTTCAACTTCGTCAGGATATTTATGTGCTTCGTTGTGTAGATTTAGACAGCCAAACTTAACTTCTCCGACCCTTACACACCCTCTGTAGCGAACCATTCCAGTTTTATCGACTTCTCCATTTTTAGCAAAAAGTTTTCCCTTGGGTAGAGTAAATCCATTTACAACCGATGCTTGAGTATTCGTAGCAATTCCGTAAATGTCTTTAATGATTCTATTTGCAGTTTTTTCTGATTCTTTTAGGCGAACATCTAAAGATTTTCTGATATACTCAGATATCGATTCTAATTTTTTCTGTTCTTCAGACTCAGCCCTTTCCGCTACATTAGCCAGCATTTCCATTGTCAAACAAGGCGACAGCCTTTGGGATAGATGCGCTACTGGTTGAGCATTCCAACTACTACTTGCTTTTTTGACATAGACAACACGAGAATTTTGAATTGCATTCTCACTAGCTCCGCTTCGTCGATGATATTCTGCCAACGTAATGCCCAAACCCTCAATAATCACTTGTTCTGGAGTTTGATCGGAAATATCTTCGTATTGCCAATTGATATAATGGTTGTCTTTGTCTTTGTAATTATTGCGTACATATCTAATGAGCGCATCAGGATATTGATCTTGCCATTCATGAAGAGTCCAAGGGGTATAGAAACGATGATGCAGATCAATTTCTAAGTAGAACGAACCATCGATATCAATAGTGACATCTATTCTTCTTGCTTTGTGAACTTCCCATCCTTCACCGCATTTTTCTATTCCATCATCTCCTGTAGCCCACCATAGCAAACCACCTTCAGATGATTTATCAATTGTGAACTTGTTCCATTTCGCTATAAGCTTTTCCTCTAATGATTTTCTTTCTAGTTGTTCGATTCCTTGTCGTTCATTAGAAATGTTGCAATCTAAAACTCTCGGTGCAATAAATTTTATTTCCCATTTGTCACTTTGTAATTTTGTTGAATCAATAGGCTGTTTGGCAATAATTTTATTACCCAATCTGACAGCAGGAACACCAAGTTTGTAACATACACTAGCGATCGCTCTTTGCTCATCCCCATGCACAGGATTTTCTTTAAAATTACAGCTATATTCATCAACTGTACAATCAGCCTCAGTTAAATTCTTAACAAAAAAGCGATTCAAAACCAGAGAAGTTTCTTTGAACATAGATATCCACAGATCGTCAAATCCCATTATATAATTAAATTAAGATGATTTTAAAATATTTTCTACAACCATTGATCAATCAGTCCCTTGGGCGGTGTAACCTCAATCCGCTTTTGAGCAATATCGACAAAAGGCGCGATCGCTTCAACAAAAGGAATTAACTCTACTTCATTATTTTCTGAATTGCGAACTTCAAGCAGATCATTCCCTGCGGAGAGAATGCCAATCACTTCACCCAAAAGTTTACCCGTTGGCTGATGATAAACATTGCATCCAACCAAATCCGCAATCATATACTCGTTATGTCCCAAGGTCGGGCGATCGCTAGCGGGGATGAACATTACATAATTACGCAGAGCTTCAGCGCGATCGCAATCATTCACACCTTCTAGGCGGATCACAAATAGATTCTTTTTGCCCGCAATTTCGCGCCCCGATAGCATTGTCACCGCTTGCGGTTCATCTTTTTCTGTAGCCGCAATCCAACGTTTTCCTGCATTCTCAAATCGTTCGGGAAAATCCGAATAAGACAATATTCTCATCTCGCCTTTTAGTCCTTGCGGAGAGACAATTTTACCAATCACTAACCAATCTTCTGACATAAAATTTTAACTAGACTTATAACATTCTTTCGATTTGGGCTAATGCATCAGTGGCGGCGGCGCGTTCAGCTTCCTTTTTACTAGAAAAATTTCGCAGACTCTCACCATATAAGCGATCGCCAACATACACTTTAGATGCAAATTCGGGCGCATGATCATTACCCGCTACTTTGTCGGTGATATATATTGGCAAAGTATGACCAATGTGAGACTGTACCCATTCTTGCAAGCGATTTTTTGGGTCAAGATCAGCGCGGCTACTTACCAATTCTGGTGGCACAGAATCAAATAAAGCCTCTACCGCAGGGCGCATCGATTCCACGTCACAACTGCGATCGAGATACAAAGCACCAATCATTGCTTCAAATACACAGCTTAAGAGATTATCACTTTTATTTCCCCCATCACGCAGCGCCCCTCTTCCTAATAATATTTGATTATCTAATTCAAGGGCGATCGCAAAATTGGCAAGTTGTTTTTCATCAACCAAAGCGGCGCGGCGGCGAGTAAGTTCATCTTCTCCCAGATCTGGATGTTGGCGATAAAGGTAGGAACCACTCAAAAAATTTAAAATTGCATCACCAAGAAACTCTAATCGTTCATTATCCTCACCCCCATTGGGATTTTCGTTAACGTAAGAGCGATGGGTGAGCGCCATTCGCAATAAATTTTCATTTTTAAAAATAAACAAATCTTTCATTTTTCCAACTTATCAGGCAATTCACAAGTCTTATAATCTTAATAATCTTTAATAAAAAACTTTATGATTCGTAACCAAAGGCGATCGCTTGCCAATGTATTAAATATTTTTTTGATTTGCATCATCTGTCTTTGCATTACTTTTGCCAATTCCCTAAGCGCCAATGCCATTAGTTCAATTATCTCTGAAACAAGCGATCCAGCATCTAGTCAGATTATTGATCGCTTTAACTTGATCAAAACCAAAATGTCAAAACTACGCTTTTGTAATAACGAAAGCTGCTTTTATCGCAACGTTACCAGCAAAATTGTCCCTCCCACTGACAAAAATCTCCATTACACCGCCACCATCGCCGCCGCCGTTGAGCGTCCATCCTCAAGCCCCGATCTTGCTGACTATCACTTTGTTTATGTCAATGATCATTGGCAATTGACAAAGGGCGAGGAGTTCACCGATGTTGCTGATTATGTATTTATCGGCGATCGCTATGAAATCTACAGTGTTCACAATAGCCACACCCTACGCGGCAACTTAGACAAGGCGAGAGAGGATAGCGGTATCAAATCGGGATATCTGCCGCTTTATTACGAAGTCTTAGATCATGGGATTGAGCGATTTTAATCACCAAATACAGCGCTTCGCGCTAAACCAGTAAATTGCAGCACGAAGCGCTGCAATTTACTATTCGTTCATTTCGCGATAAATAGTCGCTGTCGCAGGTGACGCTTGGGTTAGATATTGGAAAATCCAAAATTTAAACAAACCATCCAAAAACACAGGAACTGTTGAAATAAACGATTGTGCCAAAATTTTATTTTCAGGTAGCCCGAAATGCTCAAATATTACTGTCAATAAAGCATCCCAGCCTTCGCTAGAGTGAAATCCGACAAAAGTATCAGTAGAAATGATAATCAGGAAAGCTTTAGCATTGTCGTTGAGACTATATAGAACTTCATCGAGAAATTCTTTGATCGTATTCAGTTCTTTGCGACCTGAAAGTAGAAATAGATAAAAGACAACCGCCGAAGTAATATCGGCTAATAGGTTTTTAACTCCATCAAGACTTGCTGCGTTAAATTTTTTCAAAATCTTGAGTGATTCTTGCTGGATTAGGGCTTCAACCTCTTCTGATTGTGATTTCTTTTCCGATAGTTCTATTGCCTTTTCTTCAGATTTTGCTCCTTCAGATTTACCTGCCTCCGCTTTAGGTAGTGCTTCAGATTTACCTACTTCGGATTTGGCAGTTTCCTGTTTACTAACTTCAGATTTTCCAACCTCAGACTTACCAACTTCATGCTTTACGGATTCTTGTTTTAGCCGAGCCTGCTCTAGCATTATGGTTTTGATCGTAAAGTCAAATTCAATCCTTTCCTTAGCCGCTTGCAAAGCCTTAAAAGCTTTTTCTTCGATCGCAGGGCTAAACTTGATCGCCATATTATTGGCATCAGTGAAACTGTTAATCAAAGGGCTAAAAATTAAGGACTTTGATAAAAACTGCACCGCAATCACGGAAATCACAAGTATCACAATGTAGCGCAAAGCCTGATTAATCCTTGTGCGCGATTGACGCAACTCTTCAACTATGTCTCGCTCATATTCAGAATAAGAACCGCTTAAATTACGCTTAACACGCTCGAAGGCTTTGAAAAATGAGCCAGGGAGAATACTTTTTTCGATCGGTGTGACGGGTTGAGGAGTCTGTCTATAGTTTCTGGTTTTCGCATTTTTAAACATCTGAAACTTTTCATCTTCCTCCCGCACCTCATTTTGTCTGTTGCCAGTATTAACTGAAGACTTTGCAGAAGATCTTGAGGCAACATTATCGATATCGATGGTAAGAGGGCGATCGCTTGATTCGTTATATCTTTCGAGGGTGTAATCAATAAATGCGAGTTTTTGATAAAGAGAAAATTTGCGACTGTTGCCTCCTAACTGGTTGGCTGATAATTGTCCACTACCGACAGGATCGAGAGCTTGGTTATTGGGGGCATATTTAGCGATCGCTGCATTTGCTGAGTCGTTAGAGCTTTGAGGTTGCAAATAGGGCAGAGCGGCACTAATTTTATAAAAATTTAGCCGCGCCTTAATTGTTCTGAGATACTTCTGAAGTTTGATCTCAAACACGCTAAATACGCTGCTACCAAAACTGCCATCATTGGCAATTCTATTGCCATTAAAATTTTCTTCTTCGATCCGCTTGATATCGACAGCGAATTCAAAAGCTTCGTCAATTGCTCGTTCAGGGGTATTTGTTACCCAAGAAAAAATATTTTGCAAAGGTGAAGGGTTACTGTCAGATGAATTTTTCATTGGTTAGGCGATCGCTTTCAGGGCGCAGAATGCTGCTTGTAACTCTATAGAAGCTGATTCCCCCGCTTCGCGGGGGAATCAGCTTCTTTGGGTTTTGTTTCTTATTAAGCCAAGATACTTAAGGAGCAAATCAGGCTTTTTTTTAGTTTAATGCGCGATCATCATCCTGAAATGTTCTTTAAGATCAAACGACAAGAAATTTTAAAAGAGGTAGCTTTGTCACACTTTTTTAAAAATCCTTGTGATTAGGAGCGCAAATTAAATAACCTATGCAAAGTAGGGGCGGGTTTAGCCGATAATTTGACCATACACAGTAAGGTTATCAGCAAAACCCGCCCCTACAGAAGATGAAGACTTTTCTAAATTTCTAATCTTTAGCCTTCAAGATGGCGCTCCAATTGGTATTTCGATTCTAAACTCTGTCCCTTTACCGACTGTCGAAAAGCACTCTAGATTACCTTGATGTTTCCCAACGATGATTTGATAACTGATCGACAAGCCCAAACCTGTCCCCTTGCCCACGGGTTTAGTTGTAAAAAATGGGTCAAACAGTTTTTTGCGAATATCCTCTGGGATACCAGTCCCATTATCGATAATGCGAACTACGACCTTGGATTGCGGTGATTGCGGTAAGTCAGCGATCGCCTCCTTCATTTCCGTAATGATTGTGATTTCACTAGCAATATCTCGCATCTCATGGGTATCACCGATCGCATCAAGGGCATTGCTTAAAATATTCATAAATACCTGATTTAGTTGTCCCGCATAGGCATTGACGATGGGAATATCACCATATTTTTTGACTAAATGAATCGCAGGCAGATCGCCAAAGGCTTTGAAGCGATGTTGCAAAATTAACAAGGTACTATCTAGTCCCTCGTGAATATCACAGGGCTTACGACCATCTTGATCGATCCGCGAAAAATTTCGTAAAGACAAGACGATCTGTCGAATCCGCTCAGCACCAATTTTCATAGATGACAACATTTTCGGTAGATCTTGTTGAATAAATTCAAAATCTATTTCATTCAAAAAGTTGGTAATTTCGGGGATTGGTTCAGGATAGCGGTGGCGATAAAGATTGATCGCGTCTAGTAAATTCTGAACAAAGCGATCGGTATGACTGAGATTGCCGTAGATGAAGTTCACAGGATTATTGATTTCATGGGCTACGCCTGCCACAAGCTGACCCAAGCTTGACATTTTTTCGGTTTGAATTAGTTGGCTTTGGGTTTTTTGTAAATCTGCCAAGGCAGTTTCGAGGCGTAGGGCTTGGGCATTTGCCGAGTCTTCTCGTTTGATCAGTTCGTTATAGTTTTGGCGCGATCGCTCTAGTTCGGTTTCCGCAAGTTGACGTTCCCACTGCTCAGCCTTGCGATCGGTAATATCATGAGCCACAATCACAATATTCTGCACATTTCCCTGCTCATCACGCATAACACTCCCTGACGACTCCAAAATGCGCCAAGTCCCATCTTTATGTTGCATCCGATATTCTAAAAATTTTCCCTTTCCCGTTTTTAAGGTTTCCGCCGCCGCTTCAAGTACGTGATGTTGATCATCAGGATGAATTTTGTCGTAAGCCCATGTACCTTGCAGTTCTTCAGAGCTATACCCCAAAACCCTCTCATAGGAAGGGCTGTTATATATGCGATAGCCTTTCATATCGATTACCGCGATTAGGTCGGCAACGTTTTCGAGGATCGCTCTAAATAGGCGATCATTTTGCAGAGCCGACAATTCGGGCTGATTAGAATCTGGGGATACAAGTTGATTTATTTGATTATCGATACCTGTGTCCGTCATAAGTACCTCAGCTTAATAAAAATCAAAACCGCATCAGCTTCTTGCGGTTTTATGTTTGTGTCTAATGACACTCAAAATAAGTTTGCCTAACCGTGCAACCAAATGCAATAGCGCAACCAAATACAATAGCATTTTAGTTAGCTAGTTTAGTTTGAAATGTCATGTTAAATCTTAATTTAGATCCCTACGCAAATCCCATAAGTGATCAATCCATGTCTACTTTTCGCAAATTTTTCTTAAAAATTATGATGACCAGCATCACCTGCTTGATGGTGATCGCGGTGATGATGACCTTAGCGATCGCACCGAGTATGGCGGCGCTGCCGACTAAAAGCGCGATCAAAGATCCTCGCGTGATTTTAAGAAATGCATTACCGATTGATAATGAAGTACTGCGCGATGTGCAGCATACATTGGAGCAGATGCCCCGCCTAGCGAATCTCAAACGCTGGAATAGTCTTAAAAAAGATGTCGAAACGATCGCTCGTGATCTAATCCAAAATAAATCCCAACTGATTGCCGAAGTAAATAGCGATCGCCAAGTATCGGTAACGGAAAACTTGGCTAGCTTAGAGAAGTCACTTGTACCTTTACAAGAAGCGATCGCGATTAAAGATCGGAACAATGTCAAGGCTTTAGTCGAAAAAGCTTTGGGGTATATTGGTTTGGTAGAAGCTGACTTTATCAAAGCCTTCCCCTTTGAAGTTCCTGCTCAATATGCGGGACTACCTCAACTCAAGGGTCGCGCCCTAGTTGAGCTATCTACCGAAAAGGGCAATGCGATCATCACTGTTGATGGATACAATGCTCCCGTCAATGCTGGGCAGTTTGTGGATTTGGTACAAAAAGGTTTCTATGATGGGCTGACTTTTACTAGAGCCGATGAAAATTACTACCTTCAGACTGGTGATCCCGATGGAGCGATCGATGGCTACATTGATCCGAAAACGGGGCAATATCGCAATGTTCCCATTGAAGTTCGCCTACCCGATCAAAAAAGCCCTAGCTATGGCAAAACCTTTGAAGAAATGGGAATATTTGGAACCTTACCAGTTTTACCGTTTGCGTCTTTTGGAACAGTAGCAATGGCGCATCCCAATGACGATAGCAATGCTGGTTCTTCTCAGTTTTTCATCTATCTCTTTGAATCAGAGTTAACTCCCGCAGGTTTAAATTTGCTAGATGGTAACTATACTGTTTTTGGTTATGTTACTGATGGCAAGGAAACTTTAGATAAACTGAGATTGGGCGACAAAATTTTGTCTGCGCGTGTAATCAGTGGTGCTGAGAATTTGATCCAGTAATTATGACAAACCCAAGAAGAGAATGTCGGCGCTTTGCGCCGACATTCTCTTCCTTTATACGGTCAACCAAGTAAAGATATCGTTGGCGGTAATCTGCCACGGTTCTAAGCCTTTCAGCACTGGTAAGGGTTGCTGGATTGGGGTTTTGGCAAAGTAAATATGGGTTGAACCGTGCCTTCTACACTTATTAACTTTGCCAACATCTTTTTCTTGCCTCCTTCTTTATTCCTTCATTATACTATAATCTTCGTATTAAGTCAAGGTCGCACCCTTAGAATGTTACAATCAAGTAAGCGATCGCTGGGATGAATTCTCACCCGATGTTCTTTCTAGAGGTTTTATCTAAGAGCGCAAAGCGTCCTCAAATAAAATTCTATAGCGTTTGAAAAATGAGTGCGTACTTATTTCCTAAATAAAAAAATCAGAGTAGGGATTTGCGCTTTTATTTTGTCATAGGCAAGATGAAAATCCCTATAGTTATTTAACAAGAGTACTTTATTGAATGGAAACCATAATTAAAAAATCTGATTTTGTGTTAACTCCTTATATGAAGAGTAACGATCTTTGGGCGACTTATCAAATCCTAAATACCGTTGTTCCTTATATACTTTTATGGTTTTTAGCTGTCAAGACAGCCGCAGTCTCTTTCTGGTTTCTTCCCCCGATCATGGTTTTAATGACCCTCTTTTCATTGCGCTGCTTCTCTTTGATGCATGACTGCGGACATTATTCGCTGTTTAGTTCTAAAAGGGTAAATCGGGTGGTTGGTTTTTGTCTCGGTGTGATTAATGCTATACCTCAGTATCCTTGGTCAAGAGGTCATGCATATCACCATAAAACTAACGGTGATTGGGAGCGATATCGTGGTGTCGCATCCTTTATATCTACCGAACAGTTTGCCAAACTCACAGCCTCGCAACAAAAAATGTATGCGATATTGCGACATCCGTTAATGTCATTTTTGGGCGGTTTTTTGTACCTTGTAATTAAGCCAAGATATGCATTGATAGCGGGAACCTATGATTTTATCGGACATCTATTTAATTGCTTGATCAAGCAGCCGCGCATGGGTTTATCGGCAATTATCTCTTCTCACAAGTCAAGAAATTGGTATACGGCGGGTGAGTTCGTGGATTTATTGTTGAACAATATCTGTGTGATTAGTCTCTGGGTTTTTCTGAGCCATTTACTAGGTGTTGGTTTCTTTTTCACCGTTTACTTTACGAGTTTAACTTTTGCAGCGGCAATTTTTATCTGTGTATTCTTTGTGCAGCATAACTTTGAAGGAGCTTATGCTCATAAAACTGAAGGTTGGGACTATATGTTAGGCGCGATCGAGGGTAGTAGTTATTTACAGTTACCAACAATTCTCAAATGGTTCTCGGCAGATATTGGCTACCATAATATTCATCATCTTTCTGAGCGAATTCCTAATTACAATCTTGAAGCTTGTCATAGGGCAAATATTCAATTTCTCTCACAAGTTAAAGTGCTACATCTCAGTAATATGCTGGAATGTGGTAAATACATTTTATGGAATCCCGAATCGAGTAAGCTGGTAACGGTCGCCGATTTTCATCAAGCTGCGACTATTGCTAAAGATACCGAGCAAAGTGGACGCGATCGCCATAAATTAGAAGAGTTATTTATTAACAACTAAAGTAGTACAGAGAAAAGTTCAAAAGTGCCGCTTCGCGGCACTTTTGAACTTTTCTCTGGGTTTCATGTCAGCGCAGAGCGCTGTAACTAAATCAATGCAGTTTAAAAAAGCCGTAATTTTATTATCAGGTGGTTTGGATTCGGCAACGGTAGCGGCTCAGGCGATCGCCGATGGTTATGAAGCGATCGCCTTGTCCTTTCGTTATGGTCAGCGTCATGAGCGCGAGTTAACCGCCGCGCAACAGGTGGCTATCGCCTTGAATATTCGCGAACATTTTATTGTTGACGTAAACTTGGCTCAATGGGGCGGCTCCGCTTTAACCGATGCAACCATTGCCGTGCCTATAGAAGGCGTGCAAGCCGATGATATTCCGATTACCTATGTCCCAGGGCGCAATACAGTATTTATCGCGATCGCCTTATCTCTAGCCGAAGCCAAAGGTGCAGAAGCTATTTATTTAGGAATTAATGCTGTGGACTATTCTGGCTATCCCGATTGTCGTCCAGACTATTTAGAGGCATTTCAGAAGCTAGCAGCTCTCTCTTCTAAAGTCGGTGTTGAAGGTCATGCTCCGCAGTTAGTTGCGCCTTTGGTGATGGATTCTAAAACCGATATTGTCCGACGGGCGCGGCGTTTGGGTGTGCCAATTGAGCTTACATGGTCATGCTATCAAGGCGGCGAAGTTCCTTGTGGTGTCTGCGATTCATGTCGGATTCGCGATAAAGCCATCCTTGAGGCAAATAGTCTCTTTTCGTGAAGAATTGCCTCGTTATTCACTAACTTCCTCATCGAGAGCTTTACGCGCTATATCTGTGACATAGATAGTCACGGCGACTGTCGCGATAAATCCGACAATCCGAATTATCCATTGACTGATATCTTTCGATAGATTGTCATGACCAACAACAGCCAAGTCACTAGCCAGAGAACCAATATAGACATACAACACAGTTCCAGGAACCATTCCCACTGAAGCGATCGCATAGTCTTTGAGGCTAATTCCAGTGACCCCAAACGCATAATTAAGGAAATTAAAAGGAAATATTGGCGACAAACGAGTTAGTAATACAATCTTGAATCCAGCATTAGACATCGCCCGATTGATCGCGGCAAATTTTTGATTTTCTGCGATTTTCTGACTAATCCAATCTCTAGCGAGATAGCGACCGATCAGAAAAGCAGCGATCGCACCCAAAGTTGCACCGATCAATACATAGAGCGATCCCCAAACCACGCCAAAAACCACACCCGCACCCAAGGTCAAAACTGAACCAGGAATAAATGCAACTGTGGCAATGATATAAACGAGAATAAAGACAAATCCGCCGATATATCCCAAATTTTCAATCCACTTTAAAGCTTGACGTAGTAGTTCTTGGGGATTGAAGTTATTAAGATTTTGAACATTTAAACTGTCTTGGGCAAAAACTGGATCAGTAGCGATCGCGCCCATAATCACAATAATGGATAAACAAGCGATCGCTATAAAACCAAAAACAACCAAATTTCGCTTAGCCATCAGCAGCATCCAATCAATAGAAAGATGGGAATAAACATCTTTAGTTTAACGTTGAATGCTGGTTGTCGTATCGCTATTTAACAGCACTTGGAGTAGGAGATGGACTTGTACTCTGATGAGGTTGCGTCGTTGTCTGAGGGGGAGTCACGGGAGCAACTGGTTCAGGTTGAATCATGATCGTTGTCGTTGGCGCAGGGGCTGGCGGCTGGGTGATCGTCACAGGGGGTAAGGTAACATCGATCTTAGGAGTGATCTGAGAAGTCGCTGGCGCAGGAGAGACTTCTTTAGTTGTGCTACGCTCGATTATCGTTTTATTCTCTTTTAGAGTGTCAGTAGCCCTTGGTAATACAATCGGTGTTGGCTCTGGGCGAGTGTTCAGAAAGTAGGCGATCGCCCCAGCACCAATAGCCAAGGCAACCACAATCCCAAGGATCACTCCATTAGAAGTGTTATCGCTGCTAACTTGAGTCGTGCGTTGCTCAGAAAGCCTACTTCCGTTTACTGAGCTATTCGGAAGCGGGGTAACATTCTTAGTAGTAACTTCTCTAATTTCTCTATCAATTTCGTCAGACATGATTTTCACTAGAGGTTTTGTAAATTGAAATTTGCTGTTGATCTAGAGAATCTGCGGCGCTTTGCGCCGCTAATTCCCTAGATCGCTAACTGAATTTTTAAGCAGACTTGATTAAACGCAGTCCAAATAGAAGAACTACCGCACCAATTGTGGCGACAATTAAACTACCTAGCAATCCACCGCCACTGGATACACCAAGAGCGCTGAATAGGAAACCGCCAATTAATGCACCGATGACACCAACAATGATGTCTCCTACCATTCCAAATCCACCACCCTTAACTAATTGTCCTGCTAACCAACCAGCAGCCAAACCAATCATAATAAACCAAATAAAATTCATATAATTACATCCTTAATATTTAATCGAAGTTATTTCATCTAATAGATCCCCTTAATCCCCTTGTAAAGACTGCCGTATACATATGTCTACGTTTCAGGTTATAGATCCCCCCCAGCCCCCCCCTTAAAAAGGGGGGAGAATTTTCTTCTTCCCCCTTTTTAAGGGGGATTGAGGGGGATCTTTAGCAACTAACGATATAGGTGATAACTTGTGTGTACACTTACGGTTCGCTGATTTTTGAAAGAGGTGAGGAGATAGGGTTAAAGTTA
>JBAXTW010000086.1:0-19479 GCA_037129985.1 Pseudanabaena sp. ELA645
GGCTTGTTGTTCTCATAATCTTCACGTTTTGTTACTTTAGCCAGCGTGTACTAGGCGGAAAACCCATCACATTGTCATAGTTGAGCAAATGCAAGGTCATCACACCCATCGAAGAGCGATAGCCAGTGGAACAGTATAAAATCACAGGGCGATCGCTAGGAATTTTGCTTAAATTGCGCGATATTGATCGCAGTGGAATGTTAATGGCATTCGGGATATGTCCCGATTGATATTCCGATGGTTCGCGGACATCCACTAATAGAGCTTGTCGATCTGCCATGAGATTTTTTAATTCTTGGACGTTAGCGATCGCATAATATCCCGATGGAATTTCCATGAGATATTTGTCCAAAGACATTTCTAGGCTAGGATATCCTTGAATACTCGACAGCATATCAAGTTTATCTATTTCTGTTGCGATCAAATTTGGTTGAATGCCCAAAAAGAGGCAGAATGACAAAATGATTCCGATCAGTATAGTTGAGAGCGATTTCATAAGCTTCATGATTTCTTCAATTAACCCGCAGCAGGTGTATTCATCGAACTCAAAATTTTCTGGACAATTTGCACACCTGTAAAAGCTTGCCAACCAAACAGTCCCATCACAACCATATTGATCGCCACATGAACTTTGCGAACCCAGTCATGTTTTTGCATAAAGGGAACTAGAGCCGCTGAAACAGCGATCGCACCCACCATTCCTAAACCAGCAAACAAATGGGCGTTAATGAAAATCTTGCCACTACTTATATATGTCGCCACAATTCCTCCGATCGCTCCCAATACCATTATGGCTAGAACGATAGAACCAATTTGGTGATGACGAATCGCAAATTTACCTTTGATCATTTCTTTCTTGACATCGCCTTCAGCTAGTCTGGTGCGACGGACTTGCACGCCTAGATACATCGCATAGATAGTAATACCCAGCAATACCCACATCATAATGGGATGGAAAAAGCTGAGATAGGGTTTGAGAGCCGACAAAGTTTCTGGATTCATGATGATTATCTCCAATGCGATCGCATATAAAGTGGTTGAATATCTTTTCTACTTCCCATCCATTAAATAAAGCTAGAAAATCGGTAAAACTCTATACCTATATCTAACCTATGGAAAAGTAATAGGAACAAAAATTAGCATGACATTCTGATGTATAACATCCCGTGTGAAATATATGAATTGTTCTGAAACCATATATTTCTTCACATGGAACCACTAACTACACATGACCTATTGAAAAGCCAAAACCTATACCTAATATAAGGTTAGAGTTGTGCAGAGAATAAACTTAACTTAGTCTTAAGATTAATCTTGCTTAATTATATTACTAACAAGTTATATTAAAGTAGATTACAAAAAAATATTGCAATACTTCAAGAATTAAGTCTTCCAATATTGCTACAAGCTTTTGCAATTTGTTTAACATTGGAGATTACCTTTATGAATACAAATGTTGGTGCGATTGATCGCTTGGTTCGTTTGTTATTGGCTGCTGGATTGTTTTATTTAGGCTTTTTCCTTTATGGCGGTACTGGATTAGGTATTGCTTTAGTTGCAGTGGGTGGCGTAATGCTAGTAACTGCTCTAGTAGGCTTTTGTGGACTTTATCAGCTTCTAGGAATTCGCACCAATAAACTTACTGGGTCTTTTCATGGAAAATAGTCTCCCTCTCGAAAGCCCTTCTCTATCAAGGCGGCAATTACTAAATTTCATCACTGGATCGGCGATCGCTGTGACCGCAGGTTCGGCACTTTATCCCTTTGGTAATTTCTTCGTTCCGCCATCAGAAGCTGTTGGTGAAGGTGGCGCTATTCTTGCTAAAGACATCTTAGGTAAAGTAATTCCCGCCTCACAAATCTTGGCTGAAGCACCAGAAACTCGCGCTCTAGTTGCGGGTTTGGCGGGAGAACCTACTTATCTGATTGTTACCGCCGATAGCACTCTTGACAACATCGGCATTGTCGATAACTGCACTCATCTTGGTTGCACTTTCCCTTGGAATCCCAACGATCAGCAGTTTCAATGTCCCTGTCATGGTTCTCGTTATGCCCCTGATGGAACCGTGGTGCGTGGTCCCGCTCCTCTACCACTCAAGATTGTCAAAGTTGCTGTAACTGACAACAAAATTTTGATCTCGCCATGGACAGACACCGATCCTCGTACTGGTCAAAAGCCTTGGTGGGTATAGGACATCTCCACGTTTAGTATCACTAATTGCAGTCTTTTTAAACTTCTCAGTTCAGTTACATTCTATTCACTATTGAATTGTATTGACAAAGAGTAATAATCATGACAACTTATATTTTCCCAAAACAGTCAAAGCTTGACCCAGTAAATTCTTGGCAAGTCTTTTCTGACTGGATCACAAGTACCAGCAACCGTCTATATATAGGCTGGTTCGGTATTCTTGCAATTCCCACATTGCTCGTAGCAGCGATCGTGTTTGTGCTAGCGATCGCCAATGCTCCATCCGTTGATATGGAGGGTATTCGCGCTCCCATCGCAGGATCGCTGATGGCTCACAACAACATGATCACTGCTGCTGTCGTCCCAACTTCAGCGGCGATTGGGCTGCACTTTTATCCTATATGGGAAGCCGACTCGATCGATGAATGGCTCTATAATGGTGGTCCTTATCAGATGATCGTGTTTCATTTTCTGATTGGGATCTGGGCTTATCTCGGTCGCCAGTGGGAATTGAGCTACCGCCTAGGAATGCGTCCTTGGATCGCCGTTGCCTTTTCTGCTCCCGTAGCCGCAGCCACTGCCGTACTGTTCATCTACCCATCGGACAGGGAAGCTTTTCTGAAGGAATGCCTTTGGGAATTTCGGGTACATTCTATTTTATGCTCTCGCTCCAAGCCAAGCATAATGTCTTGATGCATCCGTTCCACATGCTTGGAGTAGCTGGAATTTTTGGTGGTGCGCTTTTGAGTTCACTTCACTGCTCTCTCGTTACTTCGAGTCTAATTCGTGAGACAACAGAGATTGAATCAGCGAACCTCGGTTATAAATTTGGGCAAGAAGAAACTACCTATAATTTGCTTGCTAGTCACAGTGGCTACCTAGGCAGATTGCTAATCCCAACTTTGTCTCTGCGTAATAGTCGGACTACGCACTTTTTATTAGCTGCATTGCCAACTATCGGCATTTGGTTTGCAGCTTTAGGTATCGGCGCAATGAGCTTTAATCTCAATGGGTTTAATTTCCAACAATCGATTTCAGATGATTCTGGTCATCCAATTCGCACTGATGCGGATTTGCTTAATCGCGCAGACCTTGGAATTGAAGTCATGCGATCGCCTAATGGGCATAACTTCCCCGTACCATTAGCACTAACATCTCCTGATATTTCTGCCTAAACAATTATCGCTTCTTTCTCCATTGCAGTTTTCAGTTTGCCTACGGCAAATTGAAAACTGCAACAATATCTTACTGAAAAAACATAGAAATAAACCCATGAAAATTGCCGTATCTAGCCAAAATCAAAAAAATGTGACAGGGCATCTCGGACATTGCCAGAAATTCTGGATCTACGATGTGAATGATAAAACCATTCAAAATAAACAACTGCTACAACTCACTAAGAACCAAAGCTTTCACGAAAGCTCTCCCAAAGAAACTCACCCACTAGATGACGTTCAGGTACTGATTAGCGGCAGTATGGGAAATGGATTAGCTTGCCGACTAGAAGCCAAGGATATCAAGCCAATTGTCACGGCTGAAACTGACCCCGATGCTGCGGTAACTGCTTATCTTGCGGGATCGCTGATTGTGAAAACTCAAGAGGAACGCGATCGCGACCATGAAGCAGAGCATGGACACGAGCATGGCGCAGAAGATGAGCATAAAGGTAAGTGCGGATGTAAAGAAAATTAATGCGTTATAAGTAGCTAGGCATAAGTAAACGAAAAAAACCTAGAAAGCTGTCCCGCCCGCTATACGGGCGGGACAGCTTCTGGTTTTAGGTTTTAATTATGGTGAGCTATGTATTGAGATAAAGTACCACAATGCTTTGCGCGGCAATGGCTCCAAATTGCCATAATTATTATAAGAAAGCTAAAACAACAAGCGAGGCAACAATGTCAGACTGTGGATGTCACATGGAGGCAAAGAATAAAGCGGAGCGTAAAACTCTGCGGATTTTATTACTGCTTAATAGCACAATGTTTGTACTTGGAATTGTGGCAGGGACTATATCGCATTCTAGTGCCCTGATTGCAGACGCATTAGATATGTTTGCCGACGCTTCGGTTTACACGATTTCCCTTTACGCAGTTGGCAAATCAGCGCATTTCAAGAATCGAGCCGCGACTCTAAGTGGCATTTTTCAAATCACATTAGCGGTGATGGTTGTCCTTGATGTAATTCGACGGTTTGTATTGGGAAGTTCTCCAGAATCAGGTTGGATGATGGCAATTGCTCTCTTGGCGCTTATTGTGAACAGTTATTGTTTGTACCTACTCTCAAAGCATCGTCAAGGTGAAGTACATATGCGAGCAAGTTGGATATTTACTCAGAATGATGTCATTGCAAATTTTAGTGTGATTATCGCAGGTTTGTTAGTAAATCTATTAAATTCCCGATTTCCTGATTTGATTATTGGATTGAGCATCGCTAGTCTCGTTGTTTGGGGTGGAATCAGTATTATTCGAGATTCGCAACGAGATCGAATAACGCAATAACTGGTGTCTTCATAAAATTCTGCGAGAGTATGTTTCAAAATATTTCAATTTATTAACTAAATTACTGTATAGTGATATAATCATTTTATTAATTCAAAAACTCGACATAGAAACCGATGATTAGTAGCAACCAATCTTGGAATCAATCGCAGTGGGTGCGCTTAGTCGCAGGCAGTATGGTTTTGCTCAGCTTGTCTCTATCGCTGATTAATGCTAGCTGGCTATTTTTAACCGCATTTGTCGGTCTGAACTTACTGCAATCTGCTTTTACCAAATGGTGTCCATTGATTGGAATACTGCAAAAGCTAGGAGTGAGAGAGTGAAAGTGTGCGGATGGTGCCAAGCATCACTCTCTCATTAAGAACATTATTTAATATTCAAAATTTATCAAAAAATTACCAAAAAATTAATTTTTAGGAGTCGCGATTATGGCTCGCGTAGTTATCATTGGTGCTGGATTGGGCGGATTACCTGCCGCCTACGAGTTGAGGCATGTACTGCCTCATGAACACAAGATTACGCTTATTTCCAATCAACCGAATTTCACCTTTGTTCCTTCTCTGCCTTGGGTAGCGTTGGGATTAAAATCTCTTGATAGCATTCAATTAGATTTAGCCAAAAACGTAGCCAAGCATGATATTGAGTTTATTCATGCAGCAGTCACGGCGATCGATCCGAAGTCACGTCATCTCGAAATGGGCGATCACACTTTGGACTATGACTATGCGGTGATTGCGACTGGACCTGAACTCGCAATGGACGCTTTGAAGGGCTTAGGTCCCGAAGGCGGCTATACGCAATCGATTTGTAATCCACATCATGCGGTGTTAGCTGGTGAAGCATGGCAAAAATTCCTAGCTAATCCAGGTCCAATCGTGGTGGGCGCATCGCCAGGGGCAAGTTGTTTTGGTCCTGCCTATGAATTTGCATTCCTAATTCACGATCAATTGAAAAAGAGAGGATTGCGATCGCAGGTTCCGATCACCTTCATTACTTCAGAACCCTATGCGGGGCATTTGGGCATTGGCGGTATGGCAAGTTCTCGCTGGCTGATGCGTAAATTTATGGCTGATCGAGAAATTGAACTAATGGAAAATACTGCTATTTCCCATTTTGAATCTGATGCTGTGCATTTAGTCGATGGGCGCGTGATTCCTTCTAAATTTACGATGGTGTTACCGCCTTTCCGTGGTCCTAAATTTCTCCGCGAAGCGGTCGGGCTAACTGATGCTAAGGGATTTGTTCCTGTTTTGCCTACCTATCGTCATCCAGAGTTTCCATCAATTTATTCTGTCGGTGTTGTCACCCAACTAAAGGCTGTGGAGCAAACTCCGATTCCTACAGGCGCTCCCAAGGTGGGATTGATGTCTGAAGAAATGGCGCTAGCAGTTGCCCAGAATATTGCCTTAGAGTTGGGAGTTACTTCTGGCAATCAATACCGACCAACCTTGCAAGCGATTTGCTTCGCTGACTTTGGCAATACGGGAGCGCTATTTTTAGCCAATCCGCTTCTGCCCAATGCAGCAGGCGAACGCAAACGCGCTTTCATCTATCATGGCTTTTTGGTTCCTTGGATTAAGGCAGGTTTCGAGAAATATTTTCTAACGAAAATGCACTTTGGTTGGACGATTCCTTGGTTTGAAAAACTTGGTTTCCGAGCGATCGGGTTGCCATTAGTAGAACCAATTATTCCTAGTTCAGAACCTGAAGCAGTTCAACTTAGTGCTTAAGCAGGAATGGGTAACACCTTAATTTTGAATGATAGGAGCAGACATGGAAATCACTCTCAATCCTAGTGAATTGGAAATTCTGGCAAATCGATTTCGAGCTTTGTCAGATCCAACCCGCCTACAAATCTTGATGTCAATTTGCAACCAAGAACGGAGCGTGCAGGATATTTGCGAGCGCACTGGGCTAAACCAAGGCAATGTATCAAAGCATTTGCGATTGATGAAGGATGCGGGAGTGGTAGCCTGTCGGAGAGAGAGTGTGTGGCGCTTTTATCGAGTCATTGATACAGAGTTACTGACGCTGTGTAGTTCTAGCCATATATTTCGGAATAATTCTTGAGATGGATGCTTAGTACTTTCCACTAAGCATCCATTCATAACTTAATTAGGATACAAACGTTATGAACTGTCAAATTCGCAAATTTTTCTCTTGGTTATTGTTGATTGGGGCAATTACGATCTTTGCTCTGATCGGATTAGGAATTCTTGACGCTCCTAATGCATCGGCGGCAATTCGACAATTAGAAGAAGCGCCAAATCAGATGGTGTATCAAGTTCGTCAATCTCTGAAGGATCAACATGGCAATACTTGGCAAACTGTTGCTTTTAAGAGGGTTCGTCCTGATGGCAATAGTAGTTTTGAGTTGCGCTTAGTGGGTTTTCCTAATTTGGTATCGATCGACCATGCTCAGCCTCTGACTTTAACTAACTCGTTGGGTAAAGCCCTCATTGCTAACGATACGTCTAGCAATATTTTCAAAGAGGGATCGCAGCCGAATGTTGGGCAGTACGATCTGCAACCTTTGTTATCAGAGTTGCAAGCAGAGATTCCTTTAAAGATTTCACTGCCCACTCTTAAAGGTGATGCGATTAGCCTATCGGTTCCACCTTCGTTAGTCGCAGAATGGCAAACTGTGGCTAATTACTAAAGCCATCACCCCCCAGCCCCCTCTCCCACAGGAGAGGGGGAGCAAAACCCATATTATTTTCTTGTTCCCCTCTCCTGCGGGAGGGGCTAATCAAAATTAAATTATTTTTGGAGTTAACAATGACAGATTTATTTTCCCCTGAATGGATGCAATCTTTTGGCGAACAATGGAATGCAGAACCCGATCTAGCTGATGCTCTTGCGAAGATTCATTTTAACTCTGTAATCGGTTATGGATTTGAGCGCGATCCAAATCCTATGGGTGTTCTCATGATTGAAGAAGGAAAAGTTGTCTCTGCGGGAACCTATGAAGGTCAGAAGCTGAATTGGGATTTACGCGCCGATCGCACCCATTGGGAGAAATGGAAAACAAAAGGCTTGGACATGATGGGATTGAGCATGGCGTATATAAGTCGCAAGTTACAATTCCGTGTTGGTGATTACACTGCCATGATTAAAGACCCTCGGATGGCATCTCCATTTATTAAATCATTTGCGGTAATGAGCAAGGTTTAAGCAAGGCAAATCGAGTCAAGTTTAAAAGGAAAAATACAATGAAAGCTAAATCAACTAACAAGCAAGCTCAAAAACAATCCATGAATCCTGCTTCACTCTCTCCCTCTCAATTGAAGTCGCGTCAGAATCAATTAATCGTAGTTGATGTGCGGGGCTGGTTGGAATATTTGATCGGGCATATTGCTGGAGCAAAGAAAATGTGCCGCGATCGCATTCTCAAGGAGATTCCCAAAGATCAAGCGATCGCGATTACTTGTCTGTCTGGACATCGCAGCGATATGGCAGCGCAATGGCTAGTTGCTCAGGGCTATAGTAAAGTCCATAGCCTGAAAGGAGGTTTATTGGCTTGGCAAAGTGCTGGCTATACGGTAAGCCGTGGTACTCAACCTTAAGAATAATAAATTTAAGAAATTTGAGAAGTTCCATTTAGTGTAAATGGCTAATTGATCCCCCCTTCCCCCCTTAAAAAGGGGGGCTAAATTACTTCTAAGAAGAAAGGTTAAATTTTATGACTCACACTACCTCAGATGAATCACTTCATGAACCGCTCGATCCGCCAGTTGATGAAGCAGTTAAACAGGAACCTAAACAACCACAATCTCCCAAAATGTCTTGGAAGGGCTGGGGATTATTGGTCGGAGGTGTTCTTTTATTGACAGGAGGAACTTGGTTTGTATTGTCACTCAACCGATCGCCCCAACCTTCAGAAATTGCAAGTACCTCTGCTCTTAGCGTTGACACCTTAACTATACGTTCTCAATCCGTGGCAAATACCTTAGAGCTTTCTGGTTCAATTCGCCCTGTAGAGCAAGCTACGCTGTCCACAAGGGTGATGGGACGGATTACGCAATTGTCACTAGAAACGGGCGATCGCTTCCGCAAAGGCGATATCCTCACACGCATTGATGTGATGGATATCACTGCCCAAACTGGTCAAGCCCAGTTAGGCGTTGCCCAAGCCCAAGCAGAAGTATTTCGCTCTCAAGCTAGTCTAAGTCAATTAGAATCGCAAAAACTAGAAGCTCAGTCGGCTCTAAGACTAGCCCAAGTAACGCAATCGCGAATGTCACGACTGCAATCAGAAGGAGCGGTGTCGAAATCAGTATTAGATGACGCGAATACAGCGCTCGAACAGGCTAGAGCGAGGGTCGCGCAGTCAGAAGCGGGCATTCGTCAGTCACAGGCGGCGATCGACCAAACCCAAGCGGCGGTGAGTCGAGCCGAACTGAGTGTCATCTCTTCAGATGTCAGCGAAAGCTATGGCACGATCTTCGCGCCTTTTGATGGCGTTGTTGTTCAGAAAATGGCTTATGAAGGAGAAATGGCAGCCCCTGGGACTCCATTATTGAAAGTGGAGAATCCCAATAAACTGGAGCTAGAGATCTCTGTACCTGAAGAGAATTTGCGCTTTGTGCGGGTTGGTCAATCGGTCAAAGTCCAGTTTGATGCTGTTAATCAATCACTCAATGCCACGATTCAACAAATTGTGCCAGCCTCAAATGCCCAATCTCGGAGCTTTTTAGTCAAAATCCCTCTAAACAATTCGGGTAAATTAATCTCTGGAATGTTTGGGCGAATTGCCTTACCTATTGGGGCGACCAAAGAAACGCTACTCATTCCCACAACTGCTCTCATCCAACGCGGACAATTACAAGGGGTGTATGTGGTGGAAAATGTTGAAGATAAAGCCATCTCCAAAACAATCGCCATGATGCGTTGGGTGAAAACAGGTAAAACTCAAGATGGACAGGTTGAGATCGTGTCAGGTTTAAAGGCAGGCGATCGCATCGTTACCAGCAACATCGCCCAACTTAGTGACGGACAAGCCGTTACCACTCGGTAATTAGGAGGAAATCATGCAAGACTCACCGAATGGTCAAAACCCGAATAGCCAAAACGAGCTTCAATCGCCACCACCGCATCGCCACAAATTAGGTTTTGTTGGTCAATTAGCTAAACAATTCATTGACTCCAAATTGACCCCCTTAATTATTATTGTGGCGCTGCTGTTGGGGATTGGTGCAACCCTAATGTTGCCCCGCGAAGAAGAACCGCAAATTACCGTACCGATCGCCGATGTATTTGTGCAAATGCCAGGGGCTTCAGCAAAGGAAGTCGAACAGCGTGTCACGACACCGATGGAAAAGTTGATTAAGGAAGTGCCTGGGGTGGAATATGTTTACTCCACTTCGCGACCTGGTTCATCTTTAGTCATTGTCAGATTTTTAGTTGGCAGAAAGACGGAAGATGCGATCGTGCAGCTTTATAACAAGCTTTATGCCAATTTTGACAAGATTCCTGCTGGTGCTTCTCAACCGCTAATTAAATCGCGGGCGATCGATGATGTTCCGATTCTGGCGGTGACTCTATCGGGAGATGGCAGCACTGGCACGGAATTACGACAAATTGCGGCGCAATTAGATGAACAAATCAAGCAAGTTCCTGACGTTTCCGAAACAACGATTATTGGCGGTCAAAAGCGCCAACTGCGCGTAGAACTCGATCCCACTCGTCTAAAAGCCTATGGCTTAACCCCGCTAGAAATTTCGCAAGCATTCCAATCCCAAAATTCTGAATTAGCTGGCGGTGCTTTGAGTCAAAATAACCAATCATTTTTGGTGCGAACTCAAAGCTTTATGCGATCGCCTGAAGATGCGAAAAGTCTAGTCGTTGCCGTGGCTAATAATCAGCCCGTATATTTGCGAGATGTCGCCACTGTCACCGATGGCGCGGAAGAACCCGCCAGTTATGTCTTGTTTGGCTATGGCGATGTCGCGCAAGAACATGGTACTAAAGCTGCCAAGAAAGAAGAGAAACTTACTAAACATACTGGTGAAACTGAAGCTGTAACGATCGCGATCGCCAAACGTGGTGGCGCAAATGCCATTCAAGTATCGCATCATGTCTTACACAAACTAGAAGAAATTAAATCTAACTATCTTCCTAAAAACGTCACTTTAACCGTCACCCGTGACTATGGCGAAACCGCCGCCGAACGTTCCAACGAACTGCTATTTCATATGCTAATTGCGGTCGGTTCGGTAACGTTACTGATGTGGTTTGCGATGGGTCGCAAAGAGGCGATGGTGGTAGCGGTGTCGATTCCAGTTACTTTAGCTCTGACCCTTGCCAGTTTTGTTTTTTACGGATTTTCGCTCAACCGTGTTACCTTTTTTGCGCTGATCTTCTCGATTGGGATTCTGGTCGATGATGCGATCGTGGTCGTGGAAAATGTCGGTCGCCATTTGGAACTGCCTGAAAATAAAACCCGCTTAAAATATTCTCCTAATCGTCAGCGTACTTTAAGACAGATTGTCCTCGAAGCCGTTGATGAGGTGGGTAATCCGACGATTTTGGCAACCGTAGCCGTAATTGCCGCGATTTTACCGATGGCTTTTGTAGGCGGCTTGATGGGACCATATATGCGCCCGATTCCCTTGGGTGCTTCGGCAGCGATGATCTTCTCGGCATTAGTAGCCTTCATCGTCGTGCCTTGGACAACGATGCAAGTCTTCACGGGCGGCAGTCATGGCGGACATCAAGAAGGCGAAGAAGATGCTCTCACCAAGCTATATCGCCGCTTGATGTATCCTCTGATCCATTACCCCAAAAGAGGTACAACTTTTCTGATTGCCACCTCACTCGCCCTAGTCGTTATCGTAGTCGGACTAGCTGGATTTAAATTAGTGATCCTGAAAATGCTTCCCTTTGATAACAAAAGCGAGTTGCAGGTGGTGGTGAATATGCCTGAAGGTACAACCCTCGAACAAACTGCTAAGGCGACTAGAGAAATGGGGCAGTATCTGTCCTCTGTACCTGAAGTCTCCAATTATCAGAGCTATGTTGGTACGGCTTCGCCTTATAACTTCAACGGTTTAGTGCGTCATTACTTCTTGCGATCGGGTTCTAATGTTGCCGATATTCAAGTTAATTTCTTGCCAAGGGAAGAACGGAAACGTCAGAGCCATGATATCGCTAAGGCAATCCGTCCTAAACTCAAGGAAATCGGCGATCGCTACAGTGCGCGGATTCAAGTCGCCGAAATCCCTCCCGGTCCGCCAGTGCTGCAAAATTTAGTTACGGAAGTCTATGGACCCGATTATCAAGGACAAATCGATCTTGCTAAGGGCATCTATCAGTTGTACAAATCCACTGATGGTGTAGTCGATGTGGACTGGTATGTGGAAGCGCCGCAGACCGATTATCACTTGGTAATTGATCGCGAAAAAGCAACCTTAAATGGCATTAGTCCCAACCAAATTGCCCAAGTTTTACAAATGGCAATCTCTGGGCAGAATGTCGGACTGCTCCATGATGAAAACGCTCGCGAAGATGTGACGATTAATCTCCGCTTTAGTCAATCTAGCCGCACTAGTCTAGACGATCTCAAGGCTCTCAATGTCAAGGGTGCAAATGGGAATCTCGTGACCTTAAGTTCGCTTGTCAAAACAGAAACAGCTACCGTCGATACCAGTATTTATCACAAAAATCTTCAGCCCGTAGTCTATGTATTGGGTGATGTATCGGGTCGAGTGGAGAGTTCAGTTTATGCAATGCTGGCGCTGCAACCACAGATCGATAAATTGACCACGCCAACAGGTGCAAAAATCAAGACCTATCTCACCGAACAACCACCAACTACGGAAAACTATTCGATGAAGTGGGATGGTGAATGGCAAGTTACCTATGAGGTCTTCCGCGATCTGAGTATTGCCTTTGCGGTGGTAATGATTTTAATCTATGCCCTAGTCGTGGGCTGGTTCCAATCCTTCACAACGCCTTTAGCAATTATGACTGCAATTCCTTTCTCGCTAATTGGCATTATGCCTGCTCATTGGCTGATGGGTTCCTTCTTTACCGCAACTTCAATGATTGGCTTCATTGCGGGTGCAGGTATCGTTGTGCGAAATTCAATTATTCTTGTGGATTTTATCGAGTTGCGCTTAAAAGAAGGAATGCCCCTCGAAGAAGCAGTGATCGACGCGGGAGCCGTGCGCTTCCGTCCGATGTTGCTGACGGCGGCAGCAGTAATTGTTGGCTCGGCAATTATTCTCGCTGACCCAATTTTCCAAGGATTAGCAATCTCGCTGATGGCGGGTGAAATTGCCTCTTTGCTACTTTCGCGATCGGCGGTTCCGATTCTTTATTACAAACTCTGGCGCAATAAGAAACCCCCGATTCTAGAATCTGTTGAAGAAGATCGAGAAACGGCGATCGCCACTGTTGATATCTAAAAACATTTAAGAGATCCCCCTCAATCCCCCTTGTAAAGGGGGAAGAAGATAATTCTCGTCCCTTCTACACTCACTACGAAAAACAATGGAACCCATTCGTATCTCCTACTATTCAGATGTTCTCTGTGTTTGGGCGTATATCGCGCAAATCCGCCTTGATGAGCTAGCCGTCAACTTCCCTGACCAAGTTGCGATCGATTATCATTTCTTCCCCGTCTTTGGCAATGCCCATGAAAAGCTGGAAAAACGTTGGTGTGATCGCGGTGGTTTGCGAGGATATAGCGATCATGTCCATAGTGTTGCGGCTAAGTATCCCCATATTACCCTGCATCCCGATATCTGGGTCGTGAATACACCAACTTCAGCCACATCTTGTCATCTATTTCTGAATGCAATTCAACTCTTAGAAATCAAAGGGCTGATTCCCAAATCCGAAAAAATATTTGAGAAAGCCAATTGGGAAGTTCGCCGCGCCTTTTTTGCGGAAACTGCCGATGTTAGCGATCGCCAAGTCCAGTTTCAGATTGCCGAGAAATTAGGCATTGCGATTGCCGATCTGCAAGCTCAAATCGATAGTGGCGAAGCTTATGCATTGCTATCAAGGGATTTCGAGTTAATTCGCGAAAAAGTAATTTCTGTAAGTCCCACGATGATTTTCAACGAAGGGCGACAGAGGCTGAATGGCAATGTCGGCTATCGGGTGATTGAGGCAAATATTCGCGAGTTGTTGAATAATCCCGAAGATGAACATTCTTGGTGTTAAGCGATCGCCACTACTTACAGGGACGATCGCTACATCAATAGTTTGTTTTGTTCTTGACATTATATATCGCCATATAGTAATATATTGAGAGAGTTTTAAAAGTTTGGAAATTTACTGCCATGCTATTTCGCCAATTATTCGATCAAGAAACAGGAACCTATACCTACCTAATTGCTGATCCCATTAGCAACGAAGCAGTCCTCGTCGATCCAGTTTTAGAACAGGTTGAGCGCGATCTTAAACTCTTGCGAGAGTTGGGCTTGACCCTCAAATTTTGTTTGGAAACTCATATTCACGCTGACCACATCACAGGTACTGGAAAGTTGCGCGAACTAACGGGCTGTGAAGGGATTGTCCCTGAAAATGCTCATGCTGCCTGTGCTAATCGCTTTGTAAAACACGAAGAAGTTTTGAATGTGGGAGAGATTAAAATTCAGGCGATCGCCACATCTGGACATACCGACAGCCATATGTCTTTCTTGGTTGATGGCACACATTTATTAACGGGTGATGCCCTTCTAATTCGCGGCTGCGGACGCACCGACTTCCAAAGTGGCGATGCGGGTACTTTGTACGATCATGTCACCCAAAGGCTGTTTACTCTGCCCGATACTACCTTCGTTTACCCTGGACATGACTATCGCGGCAATTTGGTATCCACCATCGGCGAAGAGAAACAATGGAATCCGCGTTTTGTAGGGCGCGATCGCGCTCAGTTCATTGAATTTATGGGCAGTCTCAATCTGCCTAATCCCAAAAAGATTGCTGAAGCAGTACCCGCTAACGAACGTTGTGGCAAGTCTCCTGTCGCTGCCTAAACAAGGGGCTTAAGCCCCTTGCCTAATACTTTCTCACCTATCTATTCTATAAATTTCTTAATCCCATGACAACTTCACAGAACCCAACTTCTGTATCTGAGAATCAAATTAAGCTTATTGATGTTGACCAACTCAAGCAATTAATCGATCGCCACGCTGTTGAATTAGTTGATGTACGCGAAGCTGATGAGTTTGCCAGCGAGAGAATTGATGGCGCAATTTTGGTTCCGTTATCGAAATTTGATTCTCGACAAATCCTCAATAATCCAGACAAACAAGTAGTTCTCTATTGTCGTTCTGGCAATCGTTCCCATCGCGCCGCCGAGAAACTGATCGATGCGGGTTATGAGGAAGTGACGCACCTCAAGGGTGGGATCATGGCATGGCGATCACAGGGTATGCCGATCAAGGCAAATAAGAATGCGCCCATCAGCATTATGCGCCAAGTGCAAATTACGGCAGGTTCCCTTGTTTTCTTCGGCACAATTTTGAGTGCAACGGTTTCTCCTTGGTTCATGCTGTTGACAGGCTTTGTCGGTGCGGGACTGATGTTTGCAGGAATCTCTAATACCTGCGCGATGGCAAATCTATTGTCAATGCTGCCTTACAACAAGCAAAAATAGATGGCTAAGCAATTACAGCAATATATTCCTGCGCTCAATTGGTTAAGGAACTATCAATCTAAACATCTATTTGGCGATATTACCGCAGGGATTATTGTCACCAGTCTCTTGATTCCGCAGGGTATGGCTTATGCTCTACTCGCGGGACTGCCGCCTCAGATTGGACTCTATGCCAGTATTTTGCCAGCGATTATCTATCCATTATTAGGGACAAGTCAGGTTTTGGCAGTTGGTCCCGTTGCTGTTGACTCTTTAATGGTGGCGGCAGCGATCGCCAAGCTTGCCCCTCAAGGCAGTTCTGAATATCTAGCCCTAGCGATCGCCCTCGCCTTTTTAGTGGGGATCATTGAAATTGGCATGGGCATTTTACGGATGGGATTTTTAGTTAATTTCTTAAGCCGTTCCGTAATTTCAGGATTTATCAGTGGAGCCGCGATCATCATCGGCTTCAGTCAGGTCAAACATTTACTGGGTTTGAAGATTCCTTCTACGGAATCATTTATCGAACTGCTCACTTTGATTTTGGGCAAAATCACTGAAGTGAATTGGGTTACGCTGAGTTTGGGACTATCTAGCATCGCGATTCTGCTGTACTTTAATCAACCGCTAGTCAAATTATTGAAGCGACAAGGCTGGAGCGAACAGAGGATATTACCCATTTCCAAAAGTGCGCCCCTGCTAGTGGTGATTTTAGGAACCTTGCTAGTTTCGGTTTTCCAATGGGATCGAGTCGCGGGAGTTAAAATTGTGGGCATGGTTCCATTGGGCTTGCCGCCCTTGACCATACCTAGCTTTGATCTGCAAACTTGGCGATCACTTTTACCTGCGGCCTTGGCGATCGCTTTAGTTGGTTATATGGAAGGTTTCTCAGGGGCGCAAGCCCTCGCCAGTAAGCGGCGCGAAAAGATTGATCCGAATCAGGAATTGATTGCCTTTGGCGCGGCGAATATGAGCGCCGCTTTTACGGGTGGATATCCTGTGACGGGTGGAGTTAGTCGCTCGGTGGTGAATTTTGCCGCAGGTGCAAATACAGGCTTAGCCTCAATCATTACGGGAATCTTAGTGGCAATTACGGTGATGTTTTTTACCTCTTGGTTCTATTTCCTGCCGCAGACCTGTCTCGCCGCAACTATCATTACCGCCGTTTATAAGTTGATTGATTTCGCCACCCTGAAACGGATGTGGAACTATGACAAAGCCGATGCAATTGCTTGGCTAGTCACCTTTAGCGCCGTTTTGGGGCTAGGTGTCGAGAAAGGTATTATTTTTGGCGCGATCGTCGCCTTGTCGCTGCACCTATGGCATACCAGCCGTCCGCATATTGCAATCGTCGGGCGCTTAGGTGACTCCGAACATTTTCGCAATGTCCTCCGTTATGAAGTCAAAACCAGTCCCCAAGTTTTAGCGATCCGTGTTGATGCCAGCCTTTACTTTGCCAATGCCAAGTATATGGAGAATTTTTTAAGTCGTGAAATTAGCGATCGCCCTGATGTCACCAGCGTTGTGCTGGTATGCAGCGCCGTCAATCTCATTGATGCTAGTGCCTTAGAAGTTCTCGAAAGTTTGATCGCTGATTTAAAATCCATCGGTATTAACTTCTGTTTTTCAGAAGTTAAAGGACCCGTAATGGATAAATTGCTCAACATTGGTTTTGTGGATTATGTCGGACGCGATCATTTCTTTCTCTCTACTGATATCGCCATGCGCGAGTTAGCAGGTATTTAATCAACTAAACCTTAAAACTTCCCTAGCAAACCGATTGTCAAAGTTTTTACGAACTATATTGCCTGTTAAGTCAGTGCTTAACATTTAATCCAAATTAATGAAAAAACATGGATATTTTATCTAATACCGTAGCACTGTCGAGGATGCAGTTTGCCCTAACTGCGATCTTTCATATGCTGTGGCCAGTCCTCACTACAGGTATGGCAATCTATCTTGTCATTGTCGAAGGGCTATGGCTGAAAACTCGTAATCCTGATTACTACCGCCATGCTCGCTTCTGGTCAAAGTTATACGTTCTAAACTTTGGCATTGGTGTCGCTTCAGGGCTACCGATGGAATTTCAATTTGGCACAAACTGGGCACCATTTTCGGAAGCAGTGGGTGATTTCTTTGGCAGTATTCTTGGCTTTGAAGGCGCAATGGCTTTCATGCTCGAAGCAGGATTCTTAGGGATTATGTTATTTGGCTGGGAGCGAGTAAATCCAGCAATTCACTATCTCGCCACAATTATGGTTGCCTTTGGTGCAAACCTATCTACCTTCTGGATTTTAGTCGCTAATTCTTGGCTGCAAACACCATCGGGCGGTGAGATGGTCAATGGTAAGTTTATTGTCAGTGATTACTTTCAGGCGATCGCTAATCCCTTTATGGTCAAAAGTGTATCGCATATGTTTTTTGCCACCCTCGAAACATCACTATTCGTGATCGGTGGTATCAGCGCTTGGTATATTCTCAACAATCGTCATCAAGCCTTTTTTACCAAGTCGCTCAAAATTGTCCTCGCAGCAGCGATCGCCGTTACGCCTGTGCAGATTTACATCGGACATCTCAGCGCTGAACAAGTTGCCCAATATCAACCAACCAAACTTGCGGCGATGGAAGCTAAATGGGAAACTAGCCCTGCGGGACAGCCTGCGGATTGGAGTCTCTTGGCAATCCCTGACGAAAAGACCCAGAGCAATAAATGGGAAATCACGATTCCTAATGGACTTGGCTATGTTTTGGAATTTAAAAAGAACTTGACCGCACCTGTTCTCGGATTGAAAGAATGGAAATATAGCGATCGCCCGCATATGGTCGGCTTGATCTATTATGCCTTTCGGATCATGAGTGGCATTGGCTTTTTCCTAGCAGGGCTGATGTTCTGGAGTGCCTTGCAATGGCTATTAGGTAATCTCTCCACCGAAAAAATTGCTAAGCAAAAATGGCTCCTCCGCACTTGGATTTTTGCAGCGCCATTAGGTTATATCGCTGTGGAATCAGGCTGGATTGTCCGATGCGTAGGGCGACAACCTTGGACAATGTATGGACAGATTCGCACGGCGGATGCGGCTTCCGTTGTACCAGCCAGCAATGTATTAACTTCATTAAGCCTATTCGCATTAGTTTATTCCATCCTGTTCTTTGCCACTCTCTATTTTGGCAGCAAGATTATTAGTCATGGACCTAATTTAGATATACCCATCCCTGGGTCAGATAAGCAATTGGCAATCAATATGGAGCCAGCTATTTTCATCCCCGACCAACGTCCAGCAGAAACTCAATTGTAATCGAAAGAACAGGCGGCGCTTTGCGCCGCCTGTTCTTTCGATTAGTGGTACGAGGCTTTGCCGCGCACCACTAATTATTCTTCTGTTGGCAAGGAAGTCTACAAAGTTTTTAAAAGCAAAAAATGGCTACGCCATTTTTTAATTGAATATGGAACTAATTTCTAGGTAAATTTCATGGAAGCCTTAAAAGATTTTCTGCCTCAAGTTTGGTTTGTAATTCTAGCGCTATTTCTGTTCTTGTATGTCATGCTCGATGGGTTTGATCTGGGCGTGGGCATCCTTTCCCTCACCAGTTCTGACGAAGAACGCCGTGGCATCTTGATGACCAGCCTCGGTAATATTTGGGATGCCAATGAAACTTGGCTAGTAATTATGGGCGGTGCGTTATTTGGCGCATTTCCCCTCGCCTATGGCACGATTCTCAGTGCCTTATACATTCCCATCTTTATCATGATTTTCGGGCTGATTTTTCGCGCCGTAGCCTTTGAATTTCGCGAACATTCCAGCAATAAAACCTTTTGGAACTACGCCTTTGGTGCTGGCAGCTTTATCGCGGCTCTAGGACAAGGTTTTGCTCTTGGTAGCGTTATTGAAGGGATTTCCGTAGATGAAGCAGGGCATTTCATCGGCTCGACTTGGGACTGGCTAGATTGGCGATCGCTGTTAGTTGCCCTCACTCTCATCCAAGGATATGTGCTGATTGGTTCCACCTATTTGATTTTGAAAACCGAAGGGGAACTGCAAAAAACTCATTTTAAAACTGCCAAACTTGCCGCAATTACCACCTTTATCGGAGCAGTTTTGCTGACGATCGCCACTCCCATTGTCTACGAAGCTGCAAGGACAAAACTATTTAGTGCGCCCTTAGTCTATATCTTCGCAGCGATTCCCGTTATCGGTGTGT